>JBKDQQ010000211.1:0-84828 GCA_046341775.1 Planctomycetia bacterium | reverse complement strand
GCCCGGAAGGCCGGCCGCGACGCTCCGCCCCGTCCAGCCCCGCCCCGTTCAGCCCTGCGGCTTCGGAGCCGGCGCCGGAGCCGGGCCGAGGTCCAGCCCGCGCTCGTCGCGCAGGCGCCGGGCCAGCGCGAGGAACTGCTCGAACGGGATCGTCTCCTGCTCGCGCGTGTCGCGGCGGCGCACCGTCACGGTCTTCTCGGCCGCCTCGCGCTCGCCCGCGACCAGCATGAACGGGATGCGCTGCTTCTGCGCCTCCTTGATCTTGTTGTTCATGTGGCTCGGTTCGAGCATCGCGTCCACGCGCAGGCCCTCGGCCTTGAGGCGCGCCTCGAGTTCGACGCAGTACGGCGCGTGCTCCTCGCGGATCGGGATCAGCGCCACCTGCACCGGCGACAACCAGAACGGGAAGCGGCCGCCGAAGTGCTCGATGAGCACGCCGACGAAGCGCTCCATGCTGCCGAAGGGCGCGCGGTGGATCATCACCGGGCGGTGCTTCTGGTTGTCGGCGCCCGTGTAGGTCAAGTCGAAGCGGATCGGCCCGTTGTAGTCGACCTGCACGGTGCCGAGTTGCCAACTGCGCCCGATCACGTCGCGCACGATGAAGTCGATCTTCGGCCCGTAGAAGGCCGCCTCGCCGGGCACTTCCTCCCACGGCACGTCCAAGGTGCGCGCGGCCGCGCGGCAAGCCTCCTCGGCCTTGTCCCAGTTCTCCGGCGAACCCACGTACTTGGTGCTGTCGGGGTCGCGCAGGCTGACGCGCACGCGGTAGTCGTGCATGCCGAGCGTTCCGAAGACGAGCTTCACCAGGCTGAGGCAACCGAGCAATTCCTGCGCCACCTGGTCCTCGCGCACGAACAAGTGCGCGTCGTCCTGCGTGAAGCCGCGCACGCGCGTGAGTCCGCCGATCTCGCCGGACTGCTCCCAGCGGTACACGGTGCCGAACTCCGCCAAGCGCACCGGAAGATCGCGGTAGCTGTGCGGGCTGCTGGCGTAGATGCGGATGTGGTGCGGACAATTCATCGGCTTGAGGAGGTAGCCGTCGACGAGCTTGTCGTCGGGGAGGACCTTGTCCTTGCCGACCACTTCCCGACCCGCGCGCGCGTTGAGGGTCGAGGCGAAGTGCGCCGAGACGCCGTCGAGGCGCGCCGTGAGCTCGGCGCACGAGCAACCCTCGGCGGAGAGCTTGGCCAACGCGTCGGCCTCGACGATCGCCGGGAACTGCGATTCCTTGTAGTACGGGAAGTGGCCGCTCGTCTTGTACAAGTCGAGCTTGCCGATGTGGGGCGTGTAGACTTGGTGGTAGCCCTGCCGGCGCAGCTCTTCGCTGATGAAGGCCTGCAACTCCCCGCGGATGATCGAGCCGTGCGGCGTCCACAGCACGAGGCCCTGCCCGACCATCTCGTCGATGTGGAACAGGCGCAGTTGCTTGCCGACGACGCGGTGGTCGCGCTCCTTGATCTCCTCGAGCCACCGCAGGTGCTTCTCGAGCTCCTCGAAGGTCCAGAACGCGGTGCCGTACACGCGCTTCATCTGTGGCCGCTTCTCGTCGCCGCGCCAATAGGCGCCCGCGACGTTGAGCAGCTTGAAGTGGAAGTCGCGCCCGAAATGGTCGATGTGCGGCCCCTCGCACAAGTCCTCCCAGTCGCCGTGCTGGTAGAAGGTGATCGCCTCCCCTTCCGGGATGAGGTCCACGGCCTCCACCTTGTAGGACTGGCCCTTGGCTCCGAGCCTGCGGCGCGCCTCTTCGCGATCGACGGCCACGCACACGAGCTTGGGCGCGGTCTTGGCGATGCGCCGCATCTCCTTCTCGATGGCCTTGAGGTCCTCGTCGCTGAAGGGCTGCGCGACGTCGAAGTCGTAGTAGAAGCCGTGCTCGATGGCGGGGCCGAAGCCGAATTGCACGCCGGGGAAGAGCTTCGCCACGGCGGATGCCATCAGGTGCGACACCGAGTGGCGCAGCGTGGAGAGCGGGAAGGGCCCCGCGACCTGCGGGGCGGCTTGCGAGTCGGACATCGTGGGTCCTCGGCGACATCGTCCGCGCCCCGCGCCGACCTGGCGCGGGGGCGCCCCTGGCGGTCGCTGCGCCGGGGAACGGGGAGGAAAGTGTACTAGCCGCGCGGCGCCCGCGTCGCGTCGGTCGCGGCGCGCCAGACCTTGGCTTCCATTTCGAGTTGCACGCCGAAGCGCTCGAACACGGACTCCTGCACGATGCGCACGAGCTCGAGCACGTCGCTAGCGGTGGCGGCGCCGGTGTTGACGATGAAGTTGCCGTGCTTGGGCGAGATCTGCGCGCCGCCGACCATGCGTCCCTTGAGTCCGGCCTCGTCGACGAGACGACCAGTCGTCTTGCCGCACGACGCGACCGGGTCGGGGTTCTTGAACACGCACCCCGCCGACCACTCGGTGACGGGTTGGACCGCGTTCTTCTCCTTGAGGAAGTTGCGCGTGCGTTCCTTGACCGCGAGCTTGTCGTCGAGCCGGAACTTCAGCAGCGCGGCGGCGACGACCTTCGCGCCCAAGTTGCCGTTCCTGTAGGAAGGCTCGCACTGTTCGCGACGCAGCACGCGGAGCTCGCCGTCGTCGTCGACCACGACGATCGCCTCGACCACGCTCCACATCTCGCCCCACTTGCCGCCGGCGTTCATGGCGACGCCGCCCCCGACGTGGCCGGGCACCCCCACGAGGCCTTCGAGCCCGCTCCAGCCGAGCTCGACCACCGTCGAAACGAGCTTCTGGTGGGTGGCGCCGCACAGGGCGAGCAGGCGCAGGCCCTCCTCGCGCGCCTGCGGCGCGAGCCGCGCGTCGGGCTGGCGCCCGTGGCGCAGCGCGTCGAGCAGGGACTCGAGCGCCTCGCCGCCTTCCGCCGGGTCGGGCCGCCACATCAGGTTCAGCCGGTCGGTGGCCACGACCACGCCCGGGATCTCGCCGTCCTCCACGATGAGGTTGGCGCCCTTGCCCAGCACGCGCACGGAGAGGCCCGACTCGCGCGCGGCCGCGACGGCCTTGGCGAGTTCGTCGAGCGACTTGGGCTCGAGCAGCCATTCGGCCGCTCCACCCACGCGCATCGTCGTGCGGTCAGCGAGAGGCGCCCGTTGGAGCGCCGCGCAGGGCCAGTGCATCGAGGAGATCATGTTGCGATAGGTCGATGTCGCCCGCGCCGAGCACCAGCGCGGCGGCGCCGCGCGGCATGGTCCCGGCGTAGAGTTGGACGGCCGCCTGGCGAGCGCCGCCTTCGACGGCGTCGACGCCGGCCTTCTTGAGGCGCGCGACGAGTTCCGCGGCTCCGGCCGAGTGGCGGTCGATGTGGGCGCGCGCGCCGTACACTTCGGCCACGACGACGCGATCGGCGCCGCGCAAGGACTCGACGAAGTCGTCGAGGAAGCGCGCCGTTCGGCTGTGCTGGTGCGGTTGGAACAGCACGTGCAACGGCCTCCCCGGCAAGGCGCGGCGCGCGGCTTCGATCGTCACGCGCACCTCGGTCGGATGGTGCGCGTAGTCGTGCACGACCTCGATGCCGCCGACCTCGCCCCATGGCTCGAAGCGACGCTTGGCGCCCTTGTAGCGGGCGACGCCCTGCGCGGCCGCGTCGGCCACCAGCCCCGCGGGAAGCGCGCCGCCGCGCGACAGGAGTCCGGTCACCATCGCGATGGCCAGCGCGGCGTTCTCGACGTTGAACGACCCGGGGATCTGCAGTTCGGTCGAGGCGGAGAGCCAGCCCGGCCCGCGCACGCGGAAGCGGAAGCGTCCGCTGCGCTCGCCGGCGAGTTCGACGTCGAAGTCGCGCCCGAGCCGCCACGTGGTGCACGGCGCCGCTGCTTCGACCGCGTCGGGGACATCGCGACCGACGACGAGCAAGCCCTCGGGATGCAGGCGATCCGCGTAGCGCGCGAAGCTCTGCACGATCGCCTCGAGGCTGCCGTAGTAGTCGAGGTGGTCCGCCTCGACGTTCGTGACGATGGCGCCCTCCGGCGACAGGTTGAGGAACGAACGGTCGTACTCGCAGGCTTCGCAGGCGAACCAACCCTGCGCGTCGCCGAGCGCCGCGTTCGATCCGACGACGCGGCAGGTGCCTCCCACCAGCGCTGCCGGCTGCGGCAGGGCGAGCGAGGATGCGGCCGTCGACATGGCGTGGTGCACCAGCCACGAGGTCGTCGTCTTGCCGTGCGTGCCGGCGATGCCGATCGTGCGTCGCCGCGGACCGAGCAACCCGAGCACCTCCGCGTACTTCAGCACGGGCAAGCCGCGTTGGCGCGCGAGCTCGACCTGCGGATCGGCGTCGGCGATGGCGGCGCTGCGCACGACGCATTGGGCGTCGATCGGCAAGAGGCGCGCCGCGCTGGCGCCGGTCGCGACGGGGATGCCGAGCGCCCGCAGCTTCTGGACGAAGCTCGAATCCGACTGGTCGTGGCCCGTGACCACATGGCCACGCGCATGCAGGATCTCGGCCGCGGCCGAGACGCCGGCGCCACCGGCGCCGAGCAGGTGGATGTGTCGAGGCAAGGACGACGAGTCGTGTGCGTGCATGCTGTGCATCGAGTGGGTCTGCGCCTGCGGTCGAGGCGCTCGCAGGCGCCCCTGATGGAGATGAACCAATCGCGCGCGCGAAGTCCACAACGCAGCGCGCGGGACGCGCGCTTTCCCGCAACGCCCGCGATCGCCTCTCAGGCCTCGCGGGCGATCGCGGCCAGCTCGGCGAGCACGCGGAGCGACGAGCCGTGCGGCATGGCTCGGGCCAAGGCTGCTTGCATGGATTCGCGCTCGGCTCGGCCCTCGTCGGACAAGAGGTGCGCGAGCTCGTCTCGGAAGCTCGCGTCGAGGGCCTCGTCCTGCACGAGCCGCATGCCCTCGCCCAACTCGCGCGCGTTGCGTTCCTGGTGGCGATCGGCGTGGTGCGGATAAGGCGCCACGAAGCACGGCACGCGCATCGCCGCGACTTCGGCCAAGGTGGAGGCGCCCCCGCGGCACAGGACGACCGTGGCGGCGGCGAGGGCCGGACGCACCGGGTCGATGTACTCGAGCTTGCGGTAGCCGGAGAACGGCTCGGCGCCCTCGGCGAGCTTCTTCGGCCCGGTCTGGTGCAGGACCTGCACCCCCGCGCGGGCCAGGGCGGGAGCGTGCTCGCGCACGAAGCGGTTCAGCGCGCTCGAGCCTTGGCTGCCGCCCAGCACGACGAACAGCGGCGCGTCGGCATCGAAGCCCAGCTCGGCACGCGCCGCGGCGACTCCGCGCGGGTCGGGCGCGAAGTCGGGCGCCAGGGGCGGCCCCACGTGCGCATGCCGCGGTCCGGCCGCAGCGGGCATCGTCGCCTTCCACGCATGCAGGACGCGCGTGGCGAAGCGCGAGAGCCACGTGGTCGCGCTGCCGGCGTGCGCGTTGATCTCGAGCAGCGCCACCGGAATGCCGAGTCGCCTGGCCGCCCGCACCGCGGGCAAGGAGGTGAAGCCGCCCAGGCCGACGAGCACTTGGGGACGATGGCGCTTCAGCGCCGCGAGCGCCTGCCCGTAGCTGGAAGGCAGCTTGAACATCAGCCCTACGCGCGATGGCGCGCCGCCACCCTCGGGCTCGACCGACAAGACGACGCGCTCGCAAGGCACGGGCCCGGCGCGTTCCTCGAGCTTGGCGAGCACGCGATCTTCCACCGGACGACCGCTCGTGAACCAGACGAGGTCCAGCGGAGCGACGCCCGCCTCGCGCGCCGCCGCGAGGATGTGCAAGCCGGGGACGATGTGGCCGCCAGTGCCGCCCCCGGCGAAGGCGAGGCGCAGGGGCCGCAGACCCGTGGCCATCGGCGGCGGGATGGGCGGCTCGTCGAGCAAGCTCGTGCCGCTCATCGAGCGCGCGCGCCGTCCCTGCGGCTCGCGCCCGCCAACGAACGCCCGGCCTCCCGCTCCGTCGGTTCGAGCGCCGCCGCGCGGCCTCGAGCAGGCGACGAGCCGTGCGGGGGTCCCGCGGACGCGTCGACCGTCGAACCCCAATGCGTCGCGCCGGCGCGCCACGCCGCCGGCGCCGCCAGGGCGGACACCGCGGCGCAGCCGCACAAGAACCAGGTTCGCATCGCGCGCGTCATCGCGGATCTCCGCTCACTGCACCTTCGACTTCGAGCGCGGCGCCGCGGCGCTGGCGACCAGCGCGCCACCTTGGCCGGGCAGGGTGATCTTGGCGCCGACCTTGATCTTGTCGGGATCGAGGCCGGGGTTCAGCGCCTTGATCTGGCCGACCATCTTGGCGCTGCCGCACTCGCGCTCGGCGATGCGCACCAGCGTGTCGCCGGACTTGACCGTGTACACGCGACCGGACTTGGGCTTGGGCGCGGACGCGGGTTGCGCGGCGGCGGGAGCCTTGGCGGCGACGGCGGCCTTGGGCTTCGCCTCGACCTTGGACTTGGGAGCGACGCGGGCGGGGACGGAGGCCGCGACCGGCGCGGTGGAGGCGCTGGACGCGGGCGCCGCGCCGACCGGCAGCAGCAGCGACTGGCCGAGCTTGAGGTTCTGCGGCGTCACGCCGGGATTGAGGTCCGGGATCTCCTTCCAGCGCGCTTCGCTGCCGAGCTCCTTGCGCGCGATGCGCGCGAGGCTGTCGCCCGACTTGACGACGTAGGTCGTCTCCAGTCGGGTCGCGCTCGGAGCGGCGGCGGACGCTTCGCCTGCCGCCTGGTTCGCGACGGCGCCCGCGACGAGGTCGCCGGTCGGCAACTCGCGCGCCTGGGCCAGCGGGTCGTTCTCGACCGTCGCGGACGGATCGACCTGCGCGGCGCTCTCGTCGCTCGTCGTGGCGGCCGCCTGCGCGACCTCCTCCTTCTGTCCGCCCGTCAGGCGCGACCAGAAGCCGGGCGACTTGCTGTCCCCCCAAAAGGAGACGGCGACGATGGTGACGAGGAGGAACACGAGGGCGATGACGCCGTACTTCTCGATTTGTTGCATGTGTCTATTCCTGCGGGCCTGGCCCTAGGTGGATGCGACCGTCGTGGTCGATGTGGTGGCGGAACCGGATCGATCCGGTCCCGTGTTCTTGTCCGTCGCGGACTCGCGCGCGGGCGCGTCGGCGACGTCGCGGCGCGCGGCCCCGAGCACGACTCCCATCGCGAACGACGAAACGAGCAGCGCCGTGCCCCCGTGGCTCAGGAAGGGCAGCGTCATGCCCTTGGGCGGGGCCAGTTGCACCGCGACCTGCATGTGGATCATGGCCTGCACGACCACCGAGAGCAGCAGGCCGAAGCCGGCCAAGGCCGCGTAGCGATCCTTGATGCACAGCACGTAGCGCAGGCCGAGGAACAGCAGCGTCGCGAACAAGCCCGCCACCAGCAGCATGCCGAAGAGCCCGAGCTCCTCGCCGACCATGGCGTAGATGTAGTCGGACTCGAGGTGCGGCGTGCGCGCGTTGCGCCACAGTCCCTGCCCGACGCCGACGCCGAACACGTCGCCCGAGGCGAGGGCGTGCATGGCGTCCTGGACCTGCGGGTTGCCCGACGGGTCGAACCAATCGCCGAAGCGCTTGCGCACGTAGGGCGACAGCGCGAAGGCCGAGGCGGCGCCGGCGAGTCCCAGCGCGGCGAACGGCCCGATCACGCGCCGCACCTGGCCCAGCGCCACGACGAGCAGCAGGCTCCAGCAGACGAGGAACAGCAGCGCTCCTCCCGTGTCGGTCTCGAGCAGGATCAGGCCGAACACCAGCGCGCCGACGCCGAGCAGCGGCCGCACCTCGGGGCCGAACATGCGCACAGGCGGTCGGATGCCGGAGACCCTGTCGGCGAGCCACAGGAGGCCGACGACGCGCGCCAGCTCGCTGGGTTGGAACTTGCCGAAGCCGGTCTCGATCCAACGGCGAGCGCCGTTGACCTCGACGCCCACTCCGGGCACGTAGCACAGCGCGAGCAGCACCACGCTCAGTCCGAAGAGCGGGCCCAGCCAGCGACGCAGCCCTTGCGGTCCCAGTTGGAGGCCGACGAGCAACGCCCCCAGCGACCCGAGTCGCAGCACGAGCTGCATGAGGGTCGAGTGCCAGAACCCCTCCGGAGCCATCGTGGTCGAAGCGTGCGAGAGCTGCAGGACCAGGCCCACGCCGGAGAGGGCCAGCACGACGAGGAACATCCGCGTCGCCAGCGCGCGCGGGTCGTCCTTCGTGCTCTCGGCCCCCATGCGTTCGCGCACGCGCAGGATCTGCTCCTGGAACATCGTCACGAGCGACAACTGCTCCTCGCGCGGCACGGCGGCGTCGGCGGAGGCAACGGGCTTGCGGCGGAAGCGTGCCATGCGACGGTCCTCCCCTTCAGCGCACCTTGAGCAGGGCCAACGACGCCATCGCGCAGATCGCGGCGACGATCCAGGCGCGCGTCACGATCTGGGTCTCGGCCCACGGAGCGGCGCCCTTCTTGAAGATGCCCCCGTGCAACTGCAGTCCGTGGTGCACCGGCGCGCAGGTGAAGATGCGCGTCTTCGTGCGCTTGTACCACTGGGTCTGCAGGAAGCTCGAGCCCATCTCGACGAAGAAGACGAGGCCGATCAGCGGCAGCACCAGCTCCTGCTTCGCCACCACGGCCATCCACGCCAGCAGTCCGCCCAGCGGCAGCGAGCCGGAGTCGCCCATGAAGACGCGCGCCGGGTAGGCGTTGAACCACAGGAAGCCCATGCAGGCGCCGATCAGCGCGCCGCCGACGACCGCCATCTCCCCCGCCGCCGCCACGTGCGGGATGCCGAGGTACGGCGCCCAATCCGCGCGGCCGGTGATGTAGCAGAACACCGACAAAGCGAGGCCCGCGATGATCATGCAGCCCGCGGCGAGGCCGTCCAGGCCGTCGGTGATGTTGCAGGCGTTCGATGTGCCGACCACCACGAACCACTGGAACACGAGGTAGGCGCACACGCCCAGCGCACCCAGCGCCGCCAATCCGATGCGCGCATCCTTGAACAGCGGCGGGAACACGTCGAGCAACGCGTGCCGGTCGCCGATCGACGCGTACCACGCGAAGGTCCCGGCCGCGAACAGGGCGGCCGCGCTCTGGCCGACGAGCTTCGCGCGCGGCGAGATGCCCTTCTTGGCCGACGAGAGCTTGCCGGCGTCGTCCACGAATCCGACGGCGCCGAGGATCGCCACCACGAGGATCGCCAGCACGACCGCGATGTTGTCGAGGCGCGCCCACAGGACGACCGAAGCCAGCAGGGAGCCCACGAGGAAGCTGCCGCCCATCGTCGGCGTGTTCGCCTTGCCCGTGCGCTTGGAGAGCTCGTCGAGCAGCGCGAGGTCGCCCTTGGCCGCCTCCTGCAGCTTGCGGCTGGTCAACCAGCGGATCGCCGGTCCGCCGCAGGCGAGCGCCAGCGCGAACGCCGTCAGCGCGGCCATGGCCATGCGGAAGCTGATGTAGCCGAAGAGCTGCACCGACAGCAGGTCGTCGAAGATCCCGGGCAGCATCAGGCGGCGTTCCCTTGGGCCTGTTCCGCGGCGAGGATGGCTTGCGCCAGCAGGTCGAGCTGGCTGGCGCGGCTCGCCTTGAGCAGCACCACGTCCCCACCGCAAAGGAGCGGCGGCACGATGCGGGCGGCCTCGTCGAGGTCGGCGCAGTGCACGACTCGCCCGCGCGGCATGCCGGCCTCGAGCGCTCCCGCCGCGGTGGCCCGCGACAGCGCGCCGACGAGCACCAGCAGGTCGATCTCGTCGCGCGCGGCGCTCGCGCCGACTTCGTGGTGCAGGTCGCCCGCGCGCTCGCCCAGCTCGGCCATGTCGCCCAGCACCAGCACCCGGCGGCGATGCCCGCGCATGGAAGCGAGCGTGTCGATGGCGGCGCGCACGGACTCGGGGTTGGCGTTGTAGCTGTCGTCGACCAGCGTCAGGCGGCCGGCGTCGATGCGCTGCAGGCGGCCGCGCGCCGGCGCAAGGCGCGCGATGGCCCCCTCCAGCTCGTCGATGCCGACGCCGAAGCCGTGGCAGGCCGCGATGGCAGCCGCGAGGTTCTGCACGTTGTGCAGGCCGAGCAACGGCGAGCGCAGTTGGCGGCCGAAGAGGCGGAAGCTGGTGC
This sequence comes from Planctomycetia bacterium, assembly GCA_046341775.1. Taxonomy (GTDB): domain Bacteria; phylum Planctomycetota; class UBA1135; order UBA1135; genus SXXH01. The sequence continues at coordinate 74,819 of JBKDQQ010000211.1, read as the reverse complement.
CTTGGCGGTCGAAGGCGATGTCCGTGGCGCTGAACTCTCCCGAACCTTCCAAGCCGAAGGTCAGCACGCGGGCGCGCGTCTCCGCGGCCATGGCGCTGGTCCAAGGATTGTCGGCGTTGAGCACGACGAAGCCGCTGGCCGGGATGGAGCGCGGCAGTGCGCCCTTCTCGCGCGCGACGCCTGCGATGCTCCCGAGGCCCTCGAGGTGCGAGGCGCCCACGGTGGTGACGATGGCCGCCTCGGGCTCGGCGATCTCGCACAAGCGCCCGATCTCGCCATGGTGGTTGGTGCCCATCTCCACCACCAGCGCCTCGGTGGCCGCGTCCGCCAGGAAGATCGTCTGGGGCACGCCCACGTCGTTGTTGAACGAGCTCGGCGAGCCGAGCGTGCGCCAGCGCGACGCGAGCAGCTCGACCAGCATGTTCTTGACCGTGGTCTTGCCGCAGCTGCCCGTGACGCCGATCACGCGCGCCGAGAGGCGGCGACGATGGAAGTTGGCGAGGTCGCCCCGCGCGCGGCGCGTGTCGGCGGCGACGATGGCCGCCGGGCCGGCAGGCAGCGCGGCGACCACTTCGCGCGCCGAGGCGCGCTCCTCCAGCACCACCGCGGCGGCGCCCTTGGCGCACGCCTCGAGGGCGAAGCGGTTGCCGTCGTGGTTCAACCCGTCGAGCGCGAAGTACACGTCGCCGCGCTGGATCTTGCGCGTGTCCGTGCACACGCGCGTCGCGCGCATGGCGGCGTCCCCGGCGACCAGCGTCGCGCCGGTGGCGCGCAGGATCGCCTCGACCGGGAAGGCCAGGGCGCTCTCCGTGGTGGCGACATGCGCCGAGCCGGCGCCCGCTTGGATCGTCGAGTTCATGCCTGCACCGCCATGGAGAGGACTTCGGACGCGACCTTGCGGTCGTCGAACGCGTGCGCCGTGGAGCCGATGGTCTGCGTGGTCTCGTGGCCCTTGCCGGCGATCAGCACCACGTCGCCGCGCCGCGCCTCCTCGATGGCCGCGGCGATCGCCGCGCGGCGGTCGACCTGCACTTCGCGCCGCGCGCGCACGCCGGCCATGCCTTCGACGATCTCCGAGAGGATCCGCTCGGGATCCTCGCCGCGCGGGTTGTCGCTGGTGACGATGGCGATGTCGGCCAGTTCGTCCACCACGCGGCCCATGGGCGCGCGCTTGCCGCGATCGCGATCGCCGCCGCAGCCGAACACCACGATCAGGCGCCCGGGCGGGGCCGAGATGGTGGGCGAGTCCTCGCCGGCCGCGGCTTCGTCGAGCGCCGAGCGCAGCGTGGACAGCACGTTCTTCAACGCGTCCTCGGTGTGCGCGTAGTCGACCAGCACGGTGAATCCGCGTCCGTCGACGGGCACGGGCTCCAACCGCCCCGGCGCGGAGGATGCGGTGGCGAGCCCTTCCAGGACCGTGGAAGGGCTCGCCCCCGTGACGAGCGCCGCGGCGGCAGCGGCCAATGCGTTCTCGACGTTGTAGCGACCTGCGAGCGGCAGCCAGAGCCTGGTGCGTGAGATCCCCATCCCCGACAAGACCAGATGCGTGCCGCGCAGGTCGCTACGCAGTTGAGAAGCGCAAAGTCCGAAGCCGGACCCGACGCCGTACGTGACGACGGCCGCGCCTCGCGCGCGCGCCGCCTGCGCCATGCGTTCGTGGTGCGGGTCGTTCCCGTTCACGATCGCGCAGCCGTCGGGGTCCAGGCCCTCGAACAGCTTCTGCTTGGCGCGCGCGTACCCCTCGAAGTCGCCGTGGTAGTCGAGGTGGTCGCGCGTGAGGTTGGTGTAGATCGCGGCCTTGAAGGCGAGGCCGGCGACGCGCTCCTGTTCGAGCGCGTGCGAACTGACTTCCATGGCCACGCAGTCGCCGCCGAGCTCCTGGTGGCGGCGCAGCAGCCGCTGCAAGGCGGGCGCGTCGGGCGTCGTGTGCGTGGCCTGCAGCAGCACCCCGTCCGCGAGGCGGTTGCCCGCGGTCCCGAGGATCGCCGGCTTGCGGCCCGCCGTCGACAGCAGGTGGCCTACCAGGTGCGCCACCGTGGTCTTGCCGTTCGTGCCGGTCACGCCGACGAGATCCATGCCGCGCGCGGGCTCGCCGTAGACGAGGGCCGCGGCCCGACCCGCGGCGGCCCGCGCCTGCGGATGGATCCAGGTCGGCGCGCGCAGCACGACATCGAGTTCGCGCGGCGCGAGGATCGCCGCCGCGCCGCGCTTGACCGCGTCGTGCACGTAGCGCGTGCCGTCGAGTTGCGTGCCGACCAGCGCGCAGTACAGGTCGCCGGGTTCGACGGCGCGACTGTCGAGCTTGACGCCGAGCAGCGCGGGGCCGCGGCCCGCGCTCGGCGGCAGCACGGAACCGCCGAGGGCGGCGACCAGGTCGGCGAGATGCACGGCTTCAGCGGGTTGCATGCGCATCCTCCGCCCACGGATGGTCGTGGGCTCCCTTGGTGATCCTCTGCTTGAGCTCGCCTTGCGGTTGCAGGACCTGGAAGCCCTCGTCGTCGAGCAGGACCGCGTCGACGCCGCCGCGCGTCAAGCCCAGCGCCTCGCGCAAGACGGCCAACGCGCCCGGTCCGGCGATCGTCGAACCGAAGCGACCGCCCTTCTTGGGCTCCTCGACGACGTACAGCACCATCACTTCGCGGCCGCCGCCGGGCAGGCGACCGAAGATGCAGATCGACGAGGTGTAGCAGGACTTGCCCGGGTGCGCGCTCTGGTTGCGCATGGCGGCGCGGCAGGCCGACTCGCCCCTGCAGCCGTGGGACCTGATGTGGGAGAGCTCCACGTGCAAGCAGATTTCACCGGGCACCTTCTGGGCGGTGCCCGTCTTCGTCCCCATCACCATGTCGTCGCGCCGCAGTGCCTTTCCGGTGCCGATCTTCGCGCCCACATACATCATTTCCCGCACCTGCTTGCAAGCCTCCGCGGAGAGCGAGTCGCGCTCCTGCAACGGATGGTCGGCGACCAGCGGGATCTCGCGCCGCGCGCCGTACTGCTCGACGGCCCGCACGAGGCGCAAGGGCCGGTAGTGTCCGCCGCGCAGCAAGGTGGCGAGCGCCGTCGCGTGCTGCCACAAGGTCACGTGCATCTCGTGGCCGAAGCAGGTCGAGGCGTGCGACCAGGTCTTGTTGCGCGCCTTCGAGAGGAGCGGCACCATGCCCGTGCGCTCGTGCGACAGGCCGGCCCCAGGCGCGCGGCCGTATCCCAGGTCGCGGAAGTGCTCCTCGAGCACCGCGCCGTCGAGGCGCGTGCCGATCTGGACCATGACCGAGTTGAGCGAGAAGGCCAGGCCCTCGGTGGCGGTCGCCCGCCCCCACTCGTCGCCGCCCTCGGCCTCGTTGATCTTGCGGCCGTTGTAGGCGTACTTGCCATGGCCGGCGTCGAAGACCTCGCCCGGCGACACCACGCCCTCGTGCAGCGCGGAGGCCATGACGATCGCCTTCATCGTCGAGCCGGGCGTGAAGACGTGCTGAAGGGGCGCGAACCCGCCGTAGCCGTAGGGGTTGGCCGACTCGACGGCCAGCACGTCGCCGCTCGCCACGTCGACCACGATGCCCATGGCGAGCGCCGGCTCCTTCTCCTCCAGCGTGCGCGCCAACTGGGCGCGCAGGGTCGACTGGACGGGGAGCTCCAAGGTCGTCTCGACCTGCACGGGCTCGTCGGCGGCCTCGAGCGCGACGAAGTGCTGGTAGCCGGGCGCGCGTCCGTTCGTGCGCGCCGCCGAGCGGCGTTCGCTGCGGTAGCGCTCGCCATCGCGCCTGACCCAGGTGCTGTACTCGGGGCTGCGCAGCATGCGCTCGACGGCCAGCTCGAGTCCGCTGCGCGGGCGCGGCAGGTGCACGAGGGCTTCGTACAGCTCCTCGTGGTCGACCCTGTCCGCCGCGCTCCACGCCGCCTCGTCCATCGGCAGGCCGAGCGACTCGCGCGCCTTCTCGCGCGCCGCGTCCCTCTCGTACACGCCCCACGCGCCCACGACCGCCAGCGCGTCCTCGTCCGTGCGCGCCGGGTAGGCGCGCTTCTTGTGCCGCACGAGCTCCATCTGGTGCGGCTGCACCGCCTCGTCGGAGAGGAGCTTGTGGACCGACTCGACCAGGGCCGGCGGCACTTCGCGCATCACCACCTTGTGGCCGGTGGGCATCAACGCCGCCCAGAGCTTGTTGCGGAAGTCGTCCTGCGCGCGGCCCGACGCCAGGCGCTCGCCGTGGATGCACCACGACAAGTCGTCGGCGAGCCGCATGGTCCAGCGCACCGGGTTGGTCTTCTCCTTGAAGCCCTGCCGCCGGCGCTCCTCGTTCGACAGCACCTCGAAGGGGTTCCAGCGCAGCGTCCAGCCGCCCTTCGCCTGGTCGGCGACGAGCTGCATGCCGCGCACGGGTTCGCCGCTCTCGTCGGCATCGCCCGCGCGGCCGGTCCGCAACCACTCGCGCACGCGCGACGCCGCGTCCTCCCCGAGCGGGAAGGGCGAGCCCTTGGCCACGACCCAGCCGCCCTCGTAGTCGGGCATCAAGCGCTCGAGCAGGCGCTCCTCGGACACGCCCAGGAGCCCCGCGAGCTTGGGCGTGAACATGCTCGGCGTGTGCGCCTGCCACAACGCGGTGGGCGACGCGGTCAGCTCGAGGTACTCGACGGTGGTCGCGAGCGGCACGCCGCCGCTGTCGCGCAGGTCGAAGGGCACCGGTTCGACGGCCGAGTCGCGCGCCAGGGCCGGCTGCTCGCCATCGGGCACGACCGCGAGGAAGAGCGCGCGCAATCCGACGAGCGCGAACACCACGCCGATCAGCGCGCTGACGAAGAACGCCGAACGCAGCACGACGTTGTCCGCCTCGGCGGGCGCGGCGACGCGCGCCGGCTCGAGGCCCGGCCCGGGCTCCAGCGACTCCATCACAGCACCCCCTTGGCGCGCTGCACGCGCTCCGACGCCTGCCGCTGCTCGACGCGCACCTCGGCCGGCCGCCCCTTGCGCACCGGCGCGGCCGGCGCGGACTTCTCCTGCTTGCCATCGGCGCCGGCCTGCGCGGGCTCGTGGTCCATGGCCACGATCTGCGCGGCGCGCTCGTCGTTGACGGCTTCGATGAGCTTGATCGTCGTGTACTGGCGCGCGAGGCGATCCGCCTCGGCGCGGTTGTGCGACTGCACGCCCGCGGTCGCGACCGCCAGCGCCATCGCGCCCAGCGACAAGCCGATCGACAGGGTGGACCGAGTGCTCACGCCCGCACCTCCGGAGACGATGGACGCGACGCCGCGCGCAGCCGCGCCGAACGCGCCCGCGGATTCGCGCGACGCTCGTGGTGGTCCGCCTCGACCGGCTTCTTCGAGAGGAGCTCCCAGCCGTCCTCCCTGGCGCGCGCCGCGAGGAAGCGCTTGACCACGCCGTCCTCGAGCGAGTGGAACGAGATGGCGACGAACACGCCGCCCGGCGCCAACCTGGCGCGCGCGCATGCGAGGACCGCCTCGAGCTCGGCATGCTCCGCGTTCACCGCGCGGCGCAGGGCCTGGAAGGTCAGCGTCGCGGGATGGATCTTGCCGCCGGCGCGACCGGCGGCCTGGGCCACGCAATCGGCCAACGCCAGCGTGCGCAGGAACGGCGCGCGGCGACGCCCTTCGACGATCGCCTTGGCGATGCGACGCGCGCGGGGCTCCTCGCCCTCGGCGAAGATCAGGTCCGCCAGCGCCGCCTCGTCGAGATGGTTGACCAGATCGGCCGCCGTGGTCCCGCGCGCCGGATCCATGCGCATGTCCAGCGGCCCGTCCTGCTGGAAGCTGAAGCCGCGCGCCTTGGTGTCCAGCTGCAGCGACGACACGCCCAGGTCGACGAGGATGCCCGCGACCGGCGCGAAGCCCTCGCGCTCGAGCAGGCCCTCGAGCTCGCTCAAGCGCGCGCGACGCAGCTCGAAGCGACCGGCGAAGCGCGCGAGGCGCGCGCCCGCCAGATCCAACGCCGCCGGATCCTGGTCGCAACCGAGCAGGCGCATCCCCGCGCGCGACTCGAGCAGCAACTCCGCGTGGCCGCCCATGCCGACGGTGCCGTCGACGATCCAGCCGCCGTCGAGCTCAGGCGCGATGCGCGCGAAGGCCGCGAGCACCGCCTCCGGCAGGACGGGGATGTGCACCCGCTCCCCGCCAGACCCAGCCTCCGCCATGGATTCGCGCTCGACCACCGAGAAGCCCACCGATCATCCTTTGGCCGTCCCGGCCGAACCGAGGATCCGATCGATGTTGTCGAGGGCCTTGGCGTGGGTGGCTTCGTAGCGCTCCCACACATCCTTGGCCCACACTTCGGCGTGATCGTTCACGCCGATCATCAACACCTCTCCGGCGAGGCGCGCCCCGCTGCGGAGTCGTTCGGGGACGAGCACGCGTCCGGCGGAATCGAGCTCGACTTCGAACGAGGAACGAAACAGGAGACGCTGCGCCGCGCGCTGCTCTTCCCCCGCGAACGTGGCGAGGTTGAGGCGCGCGATGGTCGCCTCGAACCCCGGCTTCGAGTACAGGTAGACGCAGCCGTCCTGTCCCGCGGACAGGATCACGACGAGGTTGCCCTCGGCGTTGCGCGTCAAGCCCTCCAGGAAGCGCTTCGGGACGGTCACCCGTCCCTTGGCATCCAAAGAGTGGGAGGATTCACCGAAGAACACGGTGAACCCTCCCCTCGTGGAATCGTGGGAGGGGCGAGGTGCCGACGAGCGCGCCACAGCCCCCACCGAGCGCGCTCGTACGGCACCCCAACTCCCACTTGTTCCCACTGATCAACACAAGCGCATTCTTCCCACCCACCAAGTGACACCGCAAGTCACTTTCGCGGCAGAAGAGGCCCTCGCCTTGCTTCTGGGACCACCACGGCCACTCCGTCGCGGCCGGTCAGCAAGCCACCTACAACAAGCAATCGGAGGGAGCACGCGACGAACCCACTAGGGATTGTGGATCAGGGCAGCCCATCGACGTGCTGGGCAGGGGGCGCGGCGCTGAAAAAAATTTTTCATTTTTTTCCTTGGAAGGCCTGAAAAAGCGGCAGTTCCGTCCCTGACGCGGCCTGCTGTGGACCCCTCCAGATGCGCGCCGACCCGGCGCGCAGCCTTCGCAAGACCCTGCGTGGCCAGTCGAATCCCGCCTGCCCGCGATCGACGAGCGTGCACCTAAAGCATTCAATGAAAAGGACTTGCAAACCCACCATCCGCCGGCCCATCGGCACCTGCGGGCCATCTCGCAAGGTCGAGGCTGGCCCCGTGTCGACGCGGCAGGCGGTGTCGACGCGACAGGCCCGTGTCGACGCGACAGGCTTGGCACGACAGTCTCGCCGCGCACTCCGCCTCCTGCGCCCCCGCGGGGACGGGGTATTCGAGACAAACCGCGACTGGGTGCTTGGTCCCCACTTCGCCCCACGCGGCTGCGGTCTCGACCTGTCCCCCACTCTGCCCCACCGAGGCAGCGGGGCATGGGAGCATCGTGGCTCCTTGGCTCCTTGGCTCCTTGGCTCCGTGACTCCGTGGCTCCGTGGCATGGGCGCGTGCATGCTCGCGCGCGCAACCCGGGAAGTAGGCACCTGCCGGGCGAACCGATTGGAGCCGGCCGTAGGCGTCCGCCACCTGCGCCGTTCAAGTCGATCTCGGACGACCGCCGCTGCGGCGGTCGATCGTCAGGCGCGCGTGGAGACGACGTCCGCGTCGGCCGCTGCGGAGTCCTCGGATTCGGCCTCGGCCGGCCCGCTCGAGGTCGCGTTGGAGAGATCTCCGACCAGCGAGGCGTCGGCGCCCTCGAACAAGGCGAGCAGGTCGCCCTTCAAGGCCTCCATGCGCTCCGCGGAGAAGTCGTAGACCCACACGCGCAAGCTCTCCTTGCGGCGCGGCCGGTGGACGAGCATCGATTCGCCTTGTTCGCCCTCGCCGCGCAGGATGCGGTCGATCTTCAGGCGCTTCTTGCGCATGAGCAGCAAGCACAAGAGATAGCGCAACTCGCTCAGCTTGGGCTCGGTGCGGCCTTCGAGGCGCAGGAACACGGCCTCGAGCGTGGGCAGGTCGAGCTGCATGCCGCGCTTGCCGGCGCGATGGCGCGTGAACCAATGGACGAGTTCGTCCGCGCGTCCCGCCTGCGCGGCTCCGGCGTCCGCCTCCGCGCGTCCCTGCCAGCAGACGAGGCACAAGTCCTCGCGCGCGAGGGAATCGTCGGAGATCGACAGCACGGAGGCGTGCCGCGCGCCGTCCTCGAAGACCGAGTTGCACGCGGTGCAGGCGCCTGTGCGCCGTCTGAACTTCCATTCCGACATCGGGTCTCGAGCTCCTCGCGTCCTGCAGGGCGCATCAGGTTGTACGCGGGACGGACGGGGGTGTCCATGCCCCGCGGGTCGCGCCCGGGCGCGCCGTCCAAGTGCCGACCGGAGCGCGGCTTGGACGCGCGGCCTCAAGGGGCGCGATCGGGTCCCTTGGACTGGTCGAGCAGGCGCCTGCCCTCGGCCTGCCAGAAGGAGCGCCACTGCGGCACGCTGCGCCGGCGCTGGTCCCCCGCGATCGCCGCCAGCGTGCGCTCCAGCTCCGCCACGAGGCGCGGCTCGCCGCGCTCGGGGGCCGCCTCCAAGGCGCCGAGCACGCGCTCGAAGCTGCGTGGCTCGGCGAGCCAGGTCAGGCCCTCCGCCGCGGCCAAGGCGACGGCCGGATCCTCGTCGCGCAGCAGGCGGCACAAGGCGCCCGTGGCCCACGCTGTCTGGTTTGCTTGACGCGCGCGCAGCGCCAAGGACTGCGCCGCCTGCGCGCGCACGATCCACTGCGGATCCGACAGGGCCAGTTCGCCCGTGCGCTCCAGCACGGACGCCTCGTCCGCGCCCGCGCCCGGCAGGCGGCCGACGAGTTCGATGGCGCGCCGGCGCGTCTCGGCGCGCTCGTCGAGCGAGAGCGCCAGCACCGGCTCGATCGCCGCGACGCCGATGCGCTCCAGCACGTCGGCCGCGAGGAACGCCACCACGCCGTCCTTGAGGCGCAGCGACTCGACGAGCAACGGGATGGAGTGCTCGGGCAGGGCCGCGAGCTCCGCCTGCGCGCGCTCGAAGGGCCCGTCCTTGACGGGCTGGTTCACCAGGCGCGAACGCTCGAAGCTCGCCACCATCTCGCGCGCCGCGTTCTGCACGAGGAAGCGCGCCAGTTCAGGGTCCTTGCGCACGCGTTCGCGCTCGATCTCCCACGCCGCGCCGCCCTTGCGCCACGCCTCGAGCGTCGCGCGCTCGCGCGCCGGCAGGTCCGAGGACGCCACGACGGAGGGCGAGTCGGCGCGCGCTTGGCGCGGCGCGTCCGGGGTCGCCGCGCAGCCGGCGAGCACGAGCGCCACGCAACAAGCCAGGCGCGCCGCCGCGCGCGCGTGCCGGGAGTTGCGGGGATCCATGCGATGGCGCATGGTAGCGAGCGCGCGGCCCGGACCGGGCCCGGCTGCTAGAAGCCGAGCTGCTCGCGCGTTGAACGGGCCAGCGCCGCGTCCCACTGCTCCTCGGCGAAGGTGCGCATGCGCTCCTCGTACCACGGCTCGCCGCGCGCCGCGGCCGCGGGCGCTCCGGCCAAGGCGGCGCGCTCGTAGGGCGCCATGTGCGCGGCGAGCCAGGCGGACTCCTCGACCTGCGCGGGACGCGGCGCGGGCAGCGCGGCGACCAGCGCGGCTCGCGCCGATCGGTCCTGCGCGAGCCGCGCCAGCTCCTCGGCCAAGGCGGCGGCGTCGCCGGGGGGCGCGAAGCGGCACGCTCGCGCGGCGTCCCATTCCTCCACCCGCTCGCGCCACGCGGGCAGGTCGGACAGCACCACGGCGCGCCCGAGCTGCAGGCATTCGTCCAGCACCAGTCCCTGCGACTCCAGCGCCAGCGAGGGCAGCACGGCCGCATGGCAGGCGACGAGCGCCGGATGCCGGTCCAGCTCCTCGGCGCGGTAGGCCCCATGTCGCGCCACGCGCACCGACGAGAGCGCTTCCAGCGCCGCGATTCCGGCTGCGAGTCGCGCCTCCGTGGCCGCGTCGCCCGCCGCGCCGACGAGGTGCAGCTCGAGCGGAGCGCGACGCGCGACCAACGCCACCGCCTCGAGCAGGCAGTCCAGACCCTTCTCGCGCGCCAGACGCCCGGGCGCGGCCACCCGCAACGGTCCCTCGAGCGCCGGAGGCGCGAGGCGCGCGAGGCGCGGCGCGGGGTGCGGCAGCACCTCGAAGGCGACCTGTTCCAGATCGGGCGCGAGGTGCCGGCGCAGCGCCGCGGCATGCGCGCGCGTGGGCGCGAGGACGACGCGCGCCAGCTTCAGCTCGCGCACGAGGTCGTGCCGCCGCAGCGCGTGCTCGGTCCAGCGCGCCTCGGTCGGCAACCAATGCGCCCGCGGCGGCACGCGCTCGGCGCAGGCGACGCACGGGGACGTTCCGCTCTTCGCGTCGCAGGGTCCGCCGGCGTCCGGCCGCGCGCGGAACGACAGGTCGCAGGAGGCGTGGTGGTCGTGCGCGCTCGCGACCGACGGGACTCCTTGGCGCGCGGCGCGGAAGACGAGGTCGCGCGAGAGCCGCAACCAATGGTGCACGTGCACGACGGTCGGACGCTCGAGCGCGACGAGGTCCTCGAAGGCGCGCCCGGCGCGCGCCGACAGGCTCTTCTGCCAATGGTCGTGGTGCAGGTCGGGCCGCGCGATCTCGACCACCGCGACGCGCCCGCCGCCCGGGAGCTCGCGCTCCTCGCGTCGCGCGCGCGCCTCGCCCCGCTCGAGCCGCCCGCAGCAGACGACGACCTCGGCGCCGGCGGACGCGAGCGCGCCCGCCAGCCGCGCCACGACGCGCTCCACGCCGCCGTCGCCGGCGCGCCAGGGATCGCGCGGGCAGGCGAGCAGCACCTTCATCGCGCGACGTCCCTCGCGACCAGCTCCCGGTAGCGCGCCTCGACCTGGTCCACATGCCAATCGAAGGGCGGCACGGGACGCGGGTCGAGGCGCGTGGTGTCCGATTCCCTTGACAGGACGCGCGCCAGCGCGTCGCGCAGGTCCTCGACCGATCCCGGCGCGAAGTGCCAGCCGTCGACCTCCGGTTCGACGAACTCCGCCAACCCTCCATGCCCCGCGACGAGCAGCGGCACGCGCGCGGCGCGCGCCTCCTGCACGACGAGCGGCGCGTTCTCCCACCATCGGCTGGGCACGACGAGCAAGTCGCACTCGGCGAGGAAGGCCGCGACCCCCGCGCGATCGAGCGCGCCCTGCAGGTCCGCGCCGGCGCCGCGCGCGAGGGCGCGCAGCTCGGCCTGGAAGGCGGCCTCGCTGCTGTCCGAGCCACGCAACCGCAGTTCGCCGCGCGCCCGCAGCTCGTCGGGCAGGGCGCTCCAGGCGCGCAGCAGCAGATCGGGGCCCTTGGCGCGGATGCGCGCGCCGAGGAACCCGACCACGATGCGCGCGCCGACGCGGCGCGCGGCGCGCGGCGCGCGGGGCGGCAGATCGACGCCGAAGGGCAGGTGCTCGATGCGCTCGCGCGGCAAGCCGCCATCGACCACGGCTCGCTCCAGCAGGAAGCGGCTCGGCGCGAAGAAGCGCGCCACCGCCGAGCGCAGGCGCGCGCGCAACTCGCGGTTGCGCTCGACCACCTCGCGCTCGAGCTCGAACGCCCGCGCCGCCTCCGCGGCGCCGCCCGGCGCGGGAGGGTGGCGCGCGAGGAGGGCCTTGGCGCGGCGCGCGGCCGGCGCGATGTCGAGTCCCGTCGCGCGCTTCAACGTGCGCGCCAGGGGGAGCACGCGTCGCTCGAGCCCGCCTTGCTTGTGCTCGAACCCGAGCAGGCACTCGCCGCAACGGCGCGGCTCGACCGCCACGCACAGGCCGCCGTCGGGTCGCAGCCGCTGGCCGTGGCGGGCGCACACGCTCCAGTAGTCGTGCAGGGTCATCGCCACCGCCGCGCCGCGCGCCGCCCAACGCCCGGGCGAGGCGCTGCCGAGGTGGATCAGGTGCTGCACGTGGACGATGTCGTACGCGCGTCCCTCCTCCCATCGAGCGAGCGCCGCCTCGATGCGCGGATCGTCCCAGGTGGAGCGGAAGTCCTCGTGCAGCAGGTTGTTCGCGAAGCCGTGCACGAGCACGCCCTCGCGCTCGGCGGAGGCGATCGAAAGGTCGTCGCGCGCGAGGTCCTTGGTGGCCGCCAGCACCTCCACAGCGTGCCCGCGCGCCGCCAACGCCTTGGACAACTGCCACGCGTAGGTCTCCGTCCCGCCGGCGCGATCGGGCGGCAGTCCGTGCACGAGTTGGAGGATCCGCAAGTTGCCCGCGATCATGCGCGCGCCGCGTCGCGGGCGCAAGCCGCGCGACTGGCGCCGCCCGCGGCGGGCGGACGACCGCCTCGAGCGCGTCGCGCCCGTTCCGCCGGAGGGACGCGCGCCCTCCGGACGGCGAGCGCGCTATCCTCGCGGCACGAGGCGCGACGCGCCCGGTTCGTGCCCATGCCCAAGCGACCCATCCTCAAGCGCATCCTCGTCGTCGGCGCCGCGACCTTCCTCCTCCTGCAAGCGTGGCCGGTCGAGCGCTCCAACCCGGCGGTGGGCGCCGCGGCCCTGCATGCTCCGGCCGAGGTCGACCTCGTGCTCCGCGCGGCGTGCTACGACTGCCACTCGAACGAGACGAAGTGGCCCTGGTACTCCTACATCGCGCCGATCAGCTGGCAAGTGGCGCACCATGTCGAGGAGGGCCGCGCGCAGTTGAACTTCTCCGAGTGGGGCTCCTACCGCGAGTCCAAGCAGTTGTCGCTGGCCGAGGAGATGATCGAGCAGATCGACGAAGGCGAGATGCCGACCTGGGACTACGAGCTGGCCCACCCGGAGGCGCGCCTCGATCCGTCGCAGGTCGAAGTGCTGCGTCGCTGGGTCGACGAGCTGTGAGCCGCCGCCGCCCGCCCTATCCGGCGAGCGGTCGCAGGATCCACCACCAAGCGCGCATCCACCCGTCCAGCAGGCGGGCGACGAGCGCCCTGCCGCCACGCGCCGCCGCCGGAGTCAGGGTCAACGGTCCGCCGACGAGCAGGCGCCGGTCGGGCGTGGTGCGGGCCCGTTCGAGTCCGGCGCGGCGCGCGCGCCAATGCGCGCGGTCCGCCCACCACTCGCGCTTGCCGCGCCACCATTCGCCCGCGGCGCCCGCCGCGAGCGCGAAGGCGAACTGCGCCGCTTCGTAGGCGGCGAAGGACGGCAGGCAGCACAGGATCGTCCGCGCGCGGTAGTTGTTGGCGATGTGCAGCCAGCGGTTCTTGCTGTGGTGGCGCACGCGCGAGCCGGGATAGCGCGGGCCGTCGCGGAAGCTCAGGTCGGGCGTGCCCCCTCCATGCAGGCACAGCGCCTCCTCGACCGACACGATCGCGCGGCCCATCGCGCGCAGGCGGAACGACAGGTCGAGGTCCTCGAACAGGATGAACATGCGCTCGTCGAAGCCGCCGGCGGCGAGCACCGCGCCCTTGTCGACGAGCAGGCAGACCGACACGCAGGCGTCCACCTCCACCACGCCCGCGCCGCGCGCCGACTCGAGCGGCGCGTAGAAGTTGCGCAGCGCGATCAATCCCGCGTGGTGCAGGGCTCCGCCGTCGTAGTGGACGCGCGCCGGATCGTCGGCGAACACGGAGCGCGGCTGCGCCACGGCCGCGTCGGGACGCGCCAGCGCGGCCTCGAGCAGCCGTTCGAGCACGTCCGGCCGCAGGTACGCGTCGTTGTCGACGAGGAGCACGCGCTCGGTGCGCGCCGCGGCGAGCCCCGCGTTGCGCGCGACGCTGGGACCGGCGTTCCTGCCGAGTTGCAGCACCTCTCCGCCCGGCCGCGCCGCGGCGATGTCGAACGCGGATCCGTCCTCGGACGCGCCGTCGACGACGATCAGGCGGCCGACCGGCCCGCGCAGCGCGCGCAAGGCCGCGACGAGGCGTGCGACGTGCCGGCGTCCGTTCCAGTTGACGACGACGAGGTCGACGGGGGCCAGCCGCGCGTCCTGCTTCACGACAGCGGCAGCTCGAAGTCCGGATGGCGGCACGGTTGACGGCGCTTCCAGCAGTACGGGATGTTCGCGGCGATCGAGGCGCAAGCCTTGAGCAGCACCCACCACGCGCCGGGCGTCTCCTTCAGGCTGCGTCCGATGCCGATCGTGCCGGTGGCGTCGGCCACCGAGCCTTCCGCCTCCTTGCTCGAGCCGCGCAGCACGACCTTGAACAGCACGAGGAACGGCAACTTGGCGAGGTCCTTCGCCGGCGCGTACTTGAGCATGGTCAGAAAGGCGTTGCGCGCGTGGTAGTACAGGCTGCGCTTGCCCATCTTGATGCCGAAGGGCGTCTTGTGCCACACGCCGGCGCCCGGGTACTGCAGGACGCGCCAACCGAGGTTGAGCAACCGGCAGGTCAGGTCCCGTTCGTTGCCGTAGATGAAGTGGTTGACGTCGTACCAGCCGGCCTCGCGGATGGCGCGGCTCTTCGCCAGCGACGCGCAGCCGCGGAAGGTGGACATGTAGCGCTCGCTGTTGACGAGCGGCGAGCGCAGGTACGACTCGGGGGTGCCCGGCTCGACCACCTGCGTGGAGACGATGGCCGTCGACTCGGGCTCGGCGCGCATGCGCGCCAGGCTCTTCTCGACCCACTGCGGCTGCATGACGATGTCGTCGTCGAGGATCGCGGTGTACTCGGTGGTGGCGCTGGCGAAGCCGACATTGAAGGTCTCGCAGGCGCCGTAGCGGTCGTGCGGCATGACCACCAGCCGCACGCGCGGGAACTCGGCCTTGACCATCGCCGCCGTGCCGTCGGTCGAGGCGTTGTCGACCACCACGATCTCGTCGAAGGGCAGCGTCTGCGCCTCGAGCGCGAGCAGGTTCTCGCGCAGGTCGGCGCGCTTGTTCCAGGTGGAGACCACAGCCGTGACGCCGCTCCTGCCGCCCGGCGCTCCCGCCTGGCTCCGCAGGCGCGCGACTTGCTGCGTGAACTCGAGCACATCCGACGAGGCGCGACGCGTGAAGGCCTCCACGCCCTGCACGCCGGGCACGTCGACGTCGAGGGCCCGCGCCGCGTCCGCCGACAGCGCGCGCTCGAGCCGCCCGCCGGAGAGCTGCGAGGCGTGCGCCGCGAGCGCCGCGCGCTTGCGCGCCAGCGCCGGCCCCACGTCGACGAGGCATCCGTCGAGCACGGGCGTGTTGACGGCCCACAACCACGCCTCGCGCGCCGGCCCGCGCGCCAGCGCCGAGGCCGCGGCCGCCGCCAGGGCGCGATGGTCCGGATGATGTTCGCAGGGCGATGGCGCGAACACGGTCCGCGCGCCGCACTCGTCAAGCAAGGTTGACAGGCGCCCGGCGAGGTGCGTCTCCGCGCCCAGGGCCCCGTCGGCGAGGCCGAGGAAGCGCGGCTCGGAGAGGCCCAGCGCCGCGCAAGCCGCGCGCGCCTCGGCGCGACGCCGCTCCGCGTCGGGACCGCCGTCGGCGACCACGACCACGCGCACGTCGATCCCGCGCGCCGCGAGCAGCGCCAGCGTGCCCCCGCACCCGAGGCTTTCGTCGTCGGGGTGGGCCGCGAGGCACACGACCGGCCCTCGCACCTCGGCGAGGTCGACGAGCGCGGGGAACGAGCCCTTCATCGCCCGAACTCCGCTCGGATCCACCGCCCCGACTGGGGCGCTGCCTGGGGCGCTGCCTGGGGCGCGGCGTCGCCTGCGTGGCGTGCTGCGCCGTCGATGGACTCGCGGATCGGCATGGGATCGCACCCCGCGCGGGGTCGCGAGGAGAGTACTAGATCGGCCGACCGCGGCGGGAGCGTGAGCCGGCCGGAACCGCGCTCCGCGGCAGGCCGCGCGCCCGCCCGGTGCGCGGCGCGTGCGGGTCGCTGGAAAACGGCGCCAACACGGCGTTTTTCGTCCACGGCGCGCGGCTTCAGGCGGGCGGTGGCGCGGCGCGCGCCAAGGCCGCCTGTCCGGCGCGGCGCGCGGTGGCTTCCTGCATCGTCTCGATGGTCCCGCGCGCGGGAGCGAGCGCCCGCCAACGTTCGAGGGCCGTCGCGGCCTCGATCTCGCCCAGTTCGGACCTGCGCTCGAGGGACTCGCGCAACGCGCGCAAGGCGGTGTCGGGATCGCCGTCCGAACGCGTGGCGAGGTCGCACAGGAAGCCCCACGCGGAATGGCCCGCGTCGCCCGCCACCAGCGCTTGCGCCGCCGCCTGCCGCAAGTCGAGTGGCGCGTCCGCGCGCGCGTGCAGCGCGGAGAACTTCGCGGCCCAGCCGCCGACCTCCATGTCGAGCCTCGCCCGCCACGCCGCGTGGTCCAAGCGCGCGCCCCCGGCGTCCAGCGGCGGCGCGGCGCACAAGCGCTCGAGCGCCGCGACGCAAGCGACGCGCGTCTCGTGGCGCGCGCCTTCCTCGAACCCGCGCGCGAGCGGCGCCGCGACGGAGGCGTCGGCCGTGGCGGCCAGCGCCGCCGCCGCCACCGCGGCCACCGATGGATCGCGGAGCGCGTCGACCAGCGCCGGGATGGCGGCGCGCGCCCGCGGGCCGCGGCGTTCGAGGCACTGCGCCGCGTGCAGGCGGATGTAGCGATCTTCGTCGCGGAGGCTGCGGGCGAGGAGCGGCACGACGGAATCGTCGAGGCGCGCCAGCACGAAGCGCGCGTCGTCGACTTGGCGCAAGTCGAACTGCGCGAGCCGCTGCACCAAGGTCCACGCGAGGCACGCCTGCGCGTCGTCGACCGCGGCGTCGGGCACGAGGCCGTTGGCGTGGCGTCGCAGCAGTTCGCCGCCGAACGGCGCTCCGCGCGCCACGGCCAGTTCGTCCGCCATGGCGCGCGCCGTGTCGCCGAGCCAGGCATCGTCCTTGCGGCTCGCGACGACGAGCAGCCCCTCGAGCCCGGCGAGGTTGCCTTGCCGCGCCAAGGCGTCGGCGATCCACATGACGCTCTCGCCGTCGACTTCGTACTTCAACCGCAGCAACAGGCGTCCCACGAGGCGCGGATCGCGGGCGCGTCCAAGTTCGAAGGCGCACCGCGCGCGCACCCACGGCGTGGCGTGCGTCTCGAGCGCGCGGCACAACGCATCCCGCGCGAGCGGCCCCCCCATGGCGCCCAGCGCCGAGATGGCCGCGGCTGCGCGCTCGGGCGACTGTTCGGCGCGCGCCACGACGGCGGCGAACGACGCGACCATGCCCTCGCCCGCCTGCGCCAGATCCGCCAAGGCCAGTTCGCGCGTGCGCAGGTCGTTGCCGGAGTACGCCGACAACGCCGCCTCGAGGTACTCCTCGGCGCCCTCCGGCGCCGGAGGCGGCTCCGGCGCGGCCATGGCGCCGACCAGCGGGATGGCGGACGGCGCGCATCCCGCCAAGGCGCGCGCGACGACCGCCTCGTGGACCGGGACGGCGCCCGGCTTGGAGGCGGCGTCCGGCCCCTCGCCTGCGCAGGCGCACAGGAGGCCGAGCAGGAGACCGGCGCGCGCGGCGGCGTTTCGGCGCGTCACGGCTGCACCACCGCGCGATGCACGAACTCGGCCTCGAGCTCGGGATCGGGACGCAGCGGATCCTTCCAGTACGGCGTGCGCTTGTAGGTGAGCGCCACTTCGACCGCACCGCGGCTGTCGGGATCGTCGACGAGCACCTCCTTGGTGGCGTCGCTCGGCAGCAGCGTGTCGACGAGATCCACTTCGTGCCTGTACGGGCTGCGGAAGCGCCACAGGTGCCGCCACGGACGGGCGGGAGAGCCCGCCTCGGAGAGCGGACGCCACCACAAGTCGGCCGCGCGCGAGCGCTCGTCGGTCGGGAAGTGGTGCCCCGCGCCGGTGTTCGTCAAGGCCACGCGCACGCCGCCGGCCACGCGCTCGGCGACGAGCGTGGTCGCCTGGCGCACGACGTCGATCGAGTGCCCGCCGTGCATGGCGTGGTCGCGTCCGCCGCCGTCGGCGCGCATGGGCATGTGGCATTCGACGCAACCGATGCCCTGGGCCGCGTACTTCGTCTCGCGCCACTGCGAGACGGTCTTGTGCTGGTCGTGGCAACCCGCGCAGTGGTCCACGCTGCGCAGCGAGGCGAGCGCCACCGGACGGCAGGGCGCCGACGGCGCATCGATCGTGCCGGCGACGCCGCCATCGGGCAGCGCGTGGCAGGCGATGCAATCGACGCCCTCGGCGCGACGCGCGCCGCGCGGCAGGACTCGCGCGCCGATCCCGGTCGAGTAGATCTCCTGCGGCGCGTGGCAGTCGATGCAGTCCGTGTTGGCGAAGTCGTTCGACAAGGCGCGCACGTCGGGATTGAGCCATGAATGCGCGTGCTGCGAGCCGGCCCACTCCTCGAAGACGGCGGGATGGCACTCCTTGCACTGCTGCGACGAGGTGAAGGTGCGCGCGGGCGCGGCTTCCGAGGGCTGGTGGAACACGAGCGCGACCGCGAGCAGCCCGGAGAGGACCAGCGCGGCGCCGAGGATCGTCTTGGCGTTGGACATGGCGGATCAGGCGGCGACGACCGCCCCGCGCTCGAGGCGCACGAGCGCGGTGCAGTTGGCGGCCACTTCGGCGGGATCGTGGGTGACGTGCACGAGTGTCAGCTCGCTCGCGCTTCGCAACGACTCGAGGCGCGACACGAGCTCGGCGCGCAGCGGGGCGTCGAGCGGTCCAAGCGGCTCGTCGAGCAGGAGCACCGAGGGCTCGCCGGCGAGGGCGCGCGCGAGCGCGAGTCGCTGCGCTTCACCGCCCGACAACTCGCCCGGCTTGCGGGCCGCGAGCGGCCCCAGCTCCACGAGCTCCAGCCAGCGGCGCGCGCCCGCCGCGCGTTGCCGGCGCGGCGTTCCGCGACGGGCGAGCACGAACTCGATCGTCGCCTGCGCGGAGAGATGCGGCCACAAGCCGCCCCCGCCGCCTTGGAACACGAGGCCCACTCCGCGGCGCTCGGGCGGCAGCACGAGCCGCGTCCCGTCGCTGGCCAGGCGCCCGCACAGTTCGATGCGGCCGGCGACGAGCGGTTGCAGCCCGGCGATGGCGCGCAACAGGGTGGTCTTGCCGCTGCCCGAGGGACCGACCACGACGCACCACGCTCCGCGCTCGACGCGCAACGAAGCCTGGTCGAGCACGCGGCGTCCGCCGTGCTCGACGACCAGGCCGGCGGCTTCGATGGCGTGCGTCATGGCAACGCCCCCATGTTCCGCCGCGAGTGCAGGCTCCACAAGGCGCCCGGCAGCAGGACGAAGAAGCAAATCCACAAGGCGAGCGCCGCGACCATCTCGTCCCGGCCGAAGTGCACCGCGTTGTACAGGCGGAAGAGCGCCGTGCCGTTGGCCGCGGGAACGAGGATGGCCGCATCCAATTCGCGCAGCGCGAAGACGAACACCACCATCGCCCCCCCGGCGAGCGGAGCGGCGAGCAGCGGAGCCACGATGCCGCACAAGGTGCGCGCGGGCCCGGCCCCGGCGAGCCGCGCCGAGTCCTCGATGCGCCGATCCGTTGCGGCGATCGCGGCCGCGACGCCCAGCACGAAGAGCGGCGCGTAGCGACCCGCCTGCAGCAGCACCGCCATCCAGCCCGAGTCGTACAGCGCCGCGGTGGCGGGCCGGTTCCACAACGCGAGGCTGCCGACCCCGTGCAGGATGGGTGGCACGCACAAGGGCAGCACGACCAGCGTGGTGCCGAGGACGAGCCAGCGTCGGCTGCGCGCCAGCGCGTGTCCGAGCACGAGCGCCACGGGCAGGCAGAGCAGCGCGGCGCCCAAGGCGTGAAGCAGGCTCGCCTGCAGGTTCGGCCTGCCGTTCGCGAGCGCCTTGGAAAGGCTCTGCAGGAGCGTCGACAGGCCGAAGCCGCGCGCGCCGCCTCCGGCCTCGAACGCGAGCCGCGCCAGCGGGGCGAGCGCGGTCGCCCCCACGACCGCCCACGCCAGGAGCGCCAGCGGCCAGCGCCACGCTCCGAGATCGACGCGCGCGGGCGCCCGGAAGTCCCCTTCGTGCGTGAAGAGCGGCGAACGCCGCACGACGACCAAGGCGGGCACGACCACCATCAAGGTCAAGGCCACCAGCGGCCACGCCGCCGCCACCGCCTTGCTCGTGTCGTTGCCGCTGCGCCACGAGGCGAAGATGTCGTCGGCGTAGACGGGATGCTTGGGCCCGAGCGAGCTGACGTAGTCGACGACCGCGAAGTCGTTGACGGCGAAGGCGAAGGCGAAGCCGGCGCTCGCCAGCGCGACGGGACGCACCAGCGCCCATTCCACGCGCAGCATGGCCGCGAGGCCGCCGGCGAGTCGCGCCGCGTCCGCGCGCCGGCCGTCGATGCGCTCCGCCGCGCGCGCCACGTAGAGCGCCACCAAAGGATAGGTCCCGACGCCCATGATCGCGGCCGTGGCGAGTCCGCCGCGCCACGTCGTCCATCCCATGAAGGACATCGCCAGCACCAGCGGCGGCAGCAGGAGCGGCACCAAGACGAGCGCGCGCAAGGCCTGCGCACCGGGGACGGCGGCGCGCGCGAGGATCCAGCCCATCGGCGCGCCGAGGCACAGCGCGATGGCGGCGGCGCCGAGCCCGAGTTGCATGGTGCGCCACAAGAGTCCGGCTCCGCGCGCGAGGTCGAGCGCGGCCAGGTCGGCGCCTTGCACGCGCAGCGCCATGGCGATGCTCGGCCCCAGCGCCACCAGCGCGAAGCCCGCGGCCGCGCACAGGACCAACCAGCGGCTCACTTGAGGAAGAGCTCCTGGAACTCCGCGGCGCGCGCGCGGATCGACAAGCCCACCGCGCGCAGGTCGTAGCGCATGGGCTCGAAGTCGCCCGGCGCCTTGACGTGCGCGGGCCGCGCCACGCCACGACGCACGGGGATCTGCGCGGAGCGCGAGGCGGCGAGGCGCGCCTCGACCTCCTCCGAGAGCGCCCAGTCGACGAAGCGACGCGCCGCTTCCTTGCGCGGCGCACCCGCCGGGATGCAGATCGTGTTGGGAATCAGCATCGTGCCGATGCCGCCCTGGTCCGGGTAGACCGCCTGCACGGGCGCGCCCTTCTCCAGCGCGACGTGGAAGTCGTCCGTGTCGGTCCACCCGAAGGCGCACTGCCCTTCGCTGACGAGCCGCATCACATGCGCGTTGCCGTTCGCGAGGTTGATCCCGCCCTCGCGCGAGAGGCGCTCGACGGTCTCGAGGAAGCGCCGCGCCTCGCCCGGCGGCAGCACCTCGTGGAGCGCAGCCATGTGGGTCAGCGTCGTGCCGGCGAGGGGCCGTGCCATCGCCACCTTGCCGGCGTGTCGCGGATCGAGCAGGTCGTCCCAACTGTCGATCAGCGCGGGGTCGACCAGGTTCGTGTTGACGATGAACACGCGCCCGCGCGCCGCGAAGCCGTGCCAGCGATGGGCCGGGTCCTTCATCTCGGCCGGCAGGCTCGCCGCCGAGGGCGAGTCGTGGGCCTCGAGCAGGCCGTCCTCGGCCAGGGCGACGACCATGGCGAACTCGTTGCTCCAGAAGACGTCGCAGCGGGGTCGAGAGGCTTCCTCGCGCACGCGCAACGCCAGTCCCACGTTCTTGTTCGCCTCGACGTCGTACTCGACGCGGATGTCCAGTCCGTTGCGCTCGCCGTACTCGCGGATCAAGGGCTCGGCGAACTCCTGGTCCAGCGAGCAGTAGACGACGAGATCCGGATCCGCGCCGCATCCGGCCAAGGCGAGTCCGAGGGTGGCGCAGAGCGCCGCGATGCGTTGGTGCAGGGCGAGCATGGGGCGGGTGGGCTCTCGAACGAGGCGCTAGTAGACCAGAACGAGAGCGTTACACCGTCCGGTCGCGGACCAACCCGCCCATCCCCGGCCTGCCGGCCGTGACCGACCCCGGGAAGGGTGCTACGAGCGGCTATGATCCCCGCCCCTGCCATGAAGTCGCTCGCCCTCGCCCCCCTGGTTCTGGCCATCGCGGCCGCTTGCGCGCAGACCGAGACCCGCAAGGAGGTCGGTCCGCCGCTCGAGCCCCCGAAGGTCACCGACACCAAGCCCGCCGAGTACCCCGGACTGCACCAGGTCGTGGCCTACACGGCCGACATCTGGAGCGGGGCGCTGCCCGAGGGCGAGGAGGGCTTCGAGTCGCTGGCGCGCCTCGGCATCAAGACGATCATCTCGGTCGACGGCGGCGCCACGGACGTCGAGGCGGCCGAGGCGCATGGACTGCGCTACGTGCACCTGCCGCACGGCTACGACGGCATCGACGTCCTGCGGCGCCTCGAAATCGCGCGCGCCGTCCACGACCTGCCGCGCCCGGTCTACGTCCATTGCCACCATGGCAAGCATCGCAGCGCCGCCGCGGTGGCGTCGACCTGCGTAGCGCTGGGCTACCTGCGGAACGAGGACGCCGAGGCGCGCATGCACGTCTCGGGCATCGCAGCGCAATACAAGGGACTGTTCCAGGCCGTGCGCGACAGCAAGCCCGTGGACGAAGCGACCTTGAAGACCGCCGACGACGCGTTCCCCGCGCGATCGAAGGTGTCGGACATGGTCGAGGCGATGGTCGAGATCGACTTCGCCTTCGAGAACGTGCAGCACATCGAGAAGGCCGGCTGGACCACGCCCGCGGACCATCCCGACCTCGTGCCCGCCGCCGAACTCGGCCGCATGGCAGACCACTTCCGCAACGGCGGCGAGACCCTGCCTGCCGACGAGCAGCGGGAACTGGTCGAGTGGATGCGCAAGAGCTACCGGGAGGTGGCCGACCTCGAGGACGCCTTCGTCGCCGGCAAGGAGACGCGGGAGCAGTTGTCGGCCCGCTTCAAGGCCATCGCGCAGAACTGCAAGGACTGCCACGCCAAGCATCGCAACTGAGGCGCCCGCGCGCCGCCGCGGCGGCGAACCTCAAGCCAGCAACTCGCGGACGCAAGCGTCGGTGTCGCGCGCGCGGCGTTGGGCGCCGCGACGCAGCCGCCCCGAGAACTTGGCGTCCGCCAGTCGTTCGAGCATGCGCGCCAAGGCGCGCGCGTCGCCGGCCGGAACGACGAGGGATGCATCCCCTCCCACGCGTTCGGGCAAGTCGCCCCGGTCGGACACGACGAGCTCCAATCCCGCGGCGCCGCATTCCGCCGCGGCCAATCCGAAGGACTCGGCGAGTCGCGACGGGAACACGGCGACGTCGCAGCCCGCGGCGAGGCGCGCCAGGCCATCCGGCTCGTAGGCGCCATGCTGCTCGAGGCGCGCCAGCCGAGCCGCGCGCGCCAGTCGCCGCGTCCAACTCGCATCGATGCCCGTTCCCGCCAGCACGAGCGTCGCGTCCGCGCGGTCGATCTCCTCGAACGCGTCGAGCAGGTCGCAGCTGCCCTTCCACCATCCGTGGTTGCCGGCGTGCAGCACGCGCAAGGCGCCCTCGCGCGGCGCGACGCTCGTCGCGTCGCGTCCCGTGGCCAGGAAGCACTCCTCCACGCCGGGCTCCACGACGCGCAGCGCGAGTCCGCCATGCACCGCTCGCAAGGCGTCGGCGTGCGAATGCGAAGGCGCGAGCAGCTCGTGCGCGGCCGACAGCGCCCGCGCGGCGGCGTCCCGGCGCCGCGCCAGGCCGTCGCGCAGGCGCTCGATCCCGCCCGCCGCGTGCGTTCCGATCCAAGGCATCAGGCAACTCGCGCATGGATCGGCGACCGGCGCGCGGGCCGACTCGTCCCGCGGGCACGACATCCCGGCCGGCGGATCGTGGCGGAAGGCCCGCGCGCACGAAGTGCCGTGGTCGTGCAGCCACAAGCGCGTGCGCGCGTGCGCGGCGAGGCGCGGCACGATGTCGATCGAGCCGGCGTCGAAGCGCAGGACGTGCACTTCGTCGCAGGCGTGAAGCGCCTCGAGGATGGCGCTCGCGAGGCGCGGCTTCGCCAGTCGCCAAGGATCCAGTTCGTCGGCCTCGACGCGAATCGAACGCCAGCGCACCCCGTCCGCGAGCCGATCCTCGTCGCGTCCTGCCCGCGCATGGACCACCTCGCAACCGGCGCGGGCGAACGCCAAGGCCAGGCCGCGGCCGAAGCGCTCGATGCCGCCGACGAATTCATCCGGCCCGCCGGGGGCGACGATGGCGATGCGCCGCCGCGTCATCCGCGCTCCGGCAGCACGCGCACGAAGGCCTCGGCGGACAGGGCACGCCCGCCGAAGGCGCGTGCGCGACGCTCCATGCGCGCGCGGCACGCGGCCTCCAGGGCGCCATCCGCCAGCTGGCTCTCGTGGCAGGCGAGCGCGCGCAGCTTGTGCTCGTGCGCGGCGCTCGTGTCGAGCACGAGGTCCGGCGCCAGATCGCTCCAGACCTCGCAACCAAGCAGCGTGCAGCGGACACCTTCGCGCCTCGAGTGCGACGCGACGGCGTCGCGCACGAGGCGCGCGACGACGCGGTGGTCGGGATGGTCGTCCCCCTCCCAAGGGGCGTAGACGAGCTCGGGCTCGAATTCGGCGAACAGCGAGGCCAGGCGGCGCACGGCGTGCTCGTAGTCGTGGTCGGAGGGCGCATGGCCCTCGGGGAGGCGCCAGAACTCGAGGCGCGGCTCGAGCAGCTCGCGAGCGGCTGCGCGGCACTCCGCCTCTCGGCGCCCTGCTCCGCCCGCGCCCAGCGCGCCATCGAACACGACGAGCACGAGCACCTCGTCGCCTTGCATGCGGTGCAACGCGATGGCGCCGCCGCAGGCGAGCACCTCGTCGTCGGGATGCGGCGCCACGACGACGACGCGCGCGGCGGGCGGGAAGTCGAGGAGGCGTGCGCGACCGCTCATGCCGCCTCCTCCACCGCGCCGCGTCGCGCAGCCGGTTCGATCGACGCGCTCGACTTGTGGAAGGTCCAGGCGCCGAGCAGCCGCAAGTCCGAGGTCGCCAGGCGGCGCATCCAATAGCGGCCTTCCGGCAGCCAGCCCCAGGCGCCGCCGAAGCCGGGACGCTCGAACGGCGCCAGCACGCGGCCGGCGCACAGGCCGAAGCCCGGCGAGACGGCCACTTCGAAGAGCGACTCCTCGCCTGGACCGGCCTCGAAGAGCCCGGGCGTCCCGATCGCCGGGTCCGCGTCGATGGAGCCGAGTTCGCGGCAGGCGTGGATCGCGACGGCCTGCGCGCGCGTCTCGAGCAACGCCACGAGGCGCGCGGCGAGCAATCCGCGCGTCCCATGGTGCTCGCGCAGGTAGAGTTCGCGCGACAGGCGCATGCGCCTCAGCGGCTCGCCCGCGTAGCGTGCGCCATGGCCCGCGGAGCGCGACCACCTGTGGGCGACGAGCGCGCGCGGCTCGACGACCAGCGGGACGCCGTGGGTGCGCGCGCGCCGGCAAAGATCGGCGTCCTCGTAGTACAGGGGATAGCGCTCGTCGAGGAACAGCCCCAAGGCGAGCAGGGTCGCGCGCGGAACGAGCAGGCACGCCCCCGAGAGCATCTCGGCGCGATGCGCGGCCTTGGCGGTCCAGGCGGAGATCCTACTGCGCGCGGCGAGGAGCGAGATGTCGCGCGCCACGCAGGAGTCGACGCCCGCCAGCGCCTGGCGCAGCTCGCGCCACGCACCGGGCAGTTCGATCGGAGGCAGGAGCAGCGCTCCGCCCTCGTCGATGCAGGTGCGCGGCGCGACGATGGCCCGCGGCTCCTCGCGCGAGGTCTCGAGCATGCGCGCCAGCGAACCGGGCGTGAAGACCAGGTCCGGGTTCAACGCGAGCACCGCTTCCGCTCCCGCGGCGCGCGACGACGCGAGCTGCATGCCTCCGGCGTACCCGAGGTTCGCGGCGAGCAGCACCTCCGCGCCCAGCGCGCGCAAGCCCTCGAAGGCCTCGCGCTGGTCGACGGTGGAGCCGCAGTCGACGACCACGATCCGCGGCGAAGGCAGGCCCGCGGCGCGCGACTCGGCGCGCAGGGAGCGCACGCATTCCAAGGCGTGGGGCCCCGAATCGTGGTTGACGACCAGCGCGGCGAGCTTCACGCCTCGAGAGCGGAGCGCGGGGCCGGTCGCATGGACGGAGCGTCCGTCCCGTGGGCGCCCGGAAGCGGGGCGCGCGGATCGGGCTCCGTGTGCGACCAGTGGTGCTCCAGCATCACGCGTCCCACCTCACCGCCGCGCGACAACACAGTCAAGGGTCGCTCGTGGACGGTCTCGTCGTGGCGTTGCAGCCCATGGCGGTCGAACAGCCACGCGGCGACGCGGAAGGATCCGGAGAGCAGCGCGAGCGCGGGCAGGCGCAGTTCGAAGACCCCCGCCCGACCGTGCTCCGGATCGCGCGCCGACAGGTGCGTGCCGCAGGCCGCGACGATCTCCATGGACGCGTCGAGCAGGCCGACGCCGCAGTGCACCGCGGTCGCCGTCGAACTGGACCACTGGACGCGCACGCGCAGCTCGGAACCGCTCGCCACTTCGTGCCCGGGGAGCAGCTCGAGCGCGTCGATGCGCGGCCCGTCGCCGGAGCGCGCCGCGCTTCCGCTCGCCGCGCCGCGCGCGCGCGCCTCGGCCGCGTAGCGCGCCGTGGCCTCGGCGCACGCGCCGAAGTGGCGCACGCGGCCGCCGTCGAGCCACAGCCCGAGCTCGCACAACTGGCGCAGGTCGTAGAGGCTGTGGCTGCACAGCACGATCGAGGCGCCGTCGCGCTGCAGGGCGCGCAGGCGCTCGACGCAGCGCGTCTGGAAGCCCGCGTCGCCGACGGCGAAGACCTCGTCGAGCAGCAGGACGCGCGCCTCGTGCGCCAAGGCGCAGGCGAAGGCCAGGCGCAGCTGCATGCCGCTCGACCAGGCGTAGAGCGGTTCGTCCGCGCTCTCGACCAGATCGGCGAACTCCAAGGCGCCCTGCGCGTGGTCGCGCGCCGCGCGACCGTGCAGCCCGTCGAGCGCCGCGAGCTGCAGCGCGTTCTCGCGCCCCGACAGGTCCGGATGGAAGCCGGCGCCCAACTCGACCACGGAGCGCAGGGGCCCCGCGGTCCGCCAGCGGCCGCTCGTCTGCGGCGTCGCGCCCGCGAGGATGCGCAGCAAGGTCGACTTGCCCGCGCCGTTCGCGCCGCACAAGCCCAGCGAAGCCCCGGCCGGCAGCGCGAAGTCCACGCCCGCCAGCGCCGCGCGCCACGCGCCGTCGGAACGGCGGTGCAGCTTCGCGAGGCCTTGGACTTCGATGGCGTGACGCACGGGTCAGACCTCGTCGCAAAGATGCGGCCTGCGCCAGGCGAGCACGAGCAGGGCGGCGCAGGCCGCGCCGATGGTCCAGGCGGCGGCGCACGCCAGCGCGCCCGCCTCGAAGGGCGCGAGGCCCAGGCTGCCGCGCGCGAGTCCCAGGTACGCGGCCAACGGATTGGCGGACATCGCGTCGCGCAACCAGTCGCCGGCGCCGACCCAGGCGGGATCCCACCACACGGGCGTCGCCAAGGTGGCGAGCGGCAAGGCCCAAGCCAAGGCCTCGGCGGCCGCGCGATGGCGCGCGTGCAGCACGGCGAGCAGCAGCGCGAGCGCGGAGACGAGCAAGGCGAAGCCGCACACGACGGGGACGAGCAGGAGGGCGCCCGGCCCCAGCGTTCCGGCGAACGCGCCCCACGCGGCGAGCAAGGCGAGGCCCAGGCAAGCGGAGGCCCCCTGCGAGAGCACCGGCCGCAGGATCAGCGCTTCCAGGGGGAACGCGCGCCGCGACAACAAGGCGCGCTCGTCGACGAGCGCCGTCGCGCCGCGCGCGAGTCCATGCTGGAGGATCGAGAAGAGCAACGCGCCCGCTGCGAGTCGTTGCGCGGCTCCCGCCGGACTCGCGAGCAGGTCGCCGGCGCCGAAGACCAGCGCGAGCACCGCCGCGTGCGCGAAGACGAGCAGCACGGGGGCGCACAAGAGCCACGGCGAGGCGCGTTGGCGCCATTCGCGCCATGCCAGGCGCGCGGCGAGCGGCAACGCGGCGCCCAGGCGCGTCGACAGCAGCCGACACTCGTCGAGCACGCGCAGCGTCCAACGCGGGGGCGCTTCCACCCACGCCGCATCCGCGGCCGCCGCATCGGTCCGGCGCGCTTCGTCGGCTCCATGCGCGCGCACGGAGCCGCCCTCCGCGGACGCGGAATGGCCGCCGATGGCGAACGCGCAGCGCTCGGCTCCGGCATGGACGGGACCACTTTGCATGGGGACGCAGTCGACTGCATCCCGTCCATCGGCCGCGCGCCGGCCGCGGCTGCAAGCAAAGCCTCCGGCGGATGTCCGGGCCGGCAGAACGGCGCGCGCCGCCCGGCAGTCGTTTCCGGCCCCCCGCGAGCGAGGGAAAGCCGGTCCGCGTGGCGCCGCTCAGCCGCCCAGGGAGCGCGGCTCGCGCGCCTCGACCTTGAACTCCCCGCCGAGCAGGGCCTTGACCGTGTTGAAGAGCAGGCGTGCGCGCTCCAGGTCGTCGGGATCGTCCTCCCACTCGGCGTAGGAGATGTCCAGCGGCTTGGACAAGTTCTCGTTGCGCTGGCGGTGGACGCGCACGCGACCGTTCCAGCGGCCCGCCTGCACCTCGTCGCGCGTCCATTCGATGTGCGCCTGCTCGCGATAGCCGTCGCCCTTGAAGGGCGCCAGCGAGACGCGCCAGCCGGAGACGGCCTTGAGGGTCGAAGGATTGACGCCCGAGCCGACGGGGAAGGCGTTGCGCTCGAGCGCGAGCACGGTGACCTGCCACAGCACGCGCTCCGTCGGGGCGACGACCGAACCCTCGTGCCACGACTCCTCGCCGGTGCTGGCGCAGGCGGCGGCGAGCAGCAGACACAGGCACGAGCGCATCCAGGCGGAGGCGCGGACGAGGACGCGGGCCAGGTCGCGGATCATGCTTGCTCCTCGGCCTTCTCGGCCTCGGTCATCTCGCGGTCCTTGAGCACGATGCGCACCGGGATCTCCTTGAACGGGAACTCCTCGCGCAGGCGGTTCTCCAGGTAGCGGATGTAGTCCTTGTTGAAGTTCTTCTTGTCGTTGACGAACAGGACGAAGGTCGGCGGCCGGGTATCGGCCTGCGTGGCGTAGCGCACGCGCGCCGCGTGGCCGCCGGCGCTGGGCGGGCGGGCGGAGAGGGCGCGTTGGAGCACTCGGTTCAGCTCGCCGGTGGAGATGCGCAACTGCGCCTGCTCGAACAGCTCGAGCGCGAGGCGCATCGTCCCGTCGACCCCCTTGCCGGTCTTGGCCGACAGGAAGCTGACCGGCGCGAAGTCGAGGCTCGGCAGCTGGTCGTCGATGTACTCGCGGAAGTCCTCGGGCGACAGATCCGCGACGAGGTCCCACTTGTTGGCCCCGAGGATCGTCGGCTTGTGGTGGTCGATCGCGTAGCGCGCGAGGTCCTTGTCGATCGACGACAGCTTCCGCGTCACGTCGAACAGCAGCACGACCACGTCGGCGCGGCGGATCGAACGGTGCGAGCGCGAATCGGCGTAGAACTCGATCGCGTCCTGCAGGCTCTTCCTGCGCCGCACGCCGGCGGTGTCGATGGCGACGAAGCTCTGGCCGTCGCGCTCGAACACGACGTCGACCGAGTCGCGCGTCGTGCCCGGCACCTCGGACACGATCATGCGCTCCTCCTGCGCGAGCGCGTTGATGAAGCTGGACTTGCCGGCGTTGCGCTGGCCGACCACGGCGAGCCGCATCATCGTCTTGACCGGCGGCACCTCGTCGCTCGCCTCGTCGCCCTCCTCGTCGAAGTGCGCGAGGATCTCGTCGTAGAGTTCCTCGACGCCCTCGCCGTTCTGCGCGCTGATCGCCAGGGGCTCGTTCGAGGCGCCGAGCTTGTGGAACTCCCCCACGGCCCAGGCCGCGTCGCGGCCCTCGGTCTTGTTGGCCACGAGGACCACGGGCTTGCGGATGCCCCGCAGGCGGCGCGCCACCAGTTCATCGAGCGGCGTCACGCCCTCCTTCGAATCCACGAGCCACAGGATCAGGTCGGCGGTCGCGATGGCGTACTCGATCTGCCGCTCCACGAGCGGCCCGAGGTCGTCGCGGTCCACGATGCCGATGCCGCCGGTGTCGACGACCTCCACCCAGCGGCGCCGGCGGCGTCCGCGCAGGCGCGCGGGCACGGCGACGCGGTCGCGGGTCACGCCCGCCGTGGGCTCGACGATCGAGACGAGGCTCCCGCACATGCGGTTGGTGAGCGTCGACTTGCCCACGTTGGGGCGGCCGACGATGGCGATCCTGGGCAGGCGGGGTGCGGTGGAGTCCAAGGGAGCCTCGGCGAACGGGACAGGATAGCAGGCGCGGACGCCGAGGCGACAACGCACGTCCGGGTTCGTAAGGTGGCGCCATGTCGGTCGAGGGCGCAAGCGAGTCGCGCGGCACGCCCGCGCAGGGCGGCGAGGAGTCCGGTTCGCGCGGCGCCGCGGTGGTGCCGGTGTTGTACGCGTTGCAGGGCATGCCCTACTTCCTCGTGCAAGCCGCCTCGAACACCTACTTCACGGCCATGGGCGCGGCGCCCTCCGTCGTGGGCCGCATCTCCAGCGACTTGACCCTGCCGTGGATGCTCAAGCCGCTTTGGAGCCCGCTGGTCGACCTCCACGGCACGAAGCGCCGCTGGCTGCTCGGCGCCGGGGTGGCGGCGCTGGTCGCCATCGCCCTGCTCGCGCTGGCCACGCGGCAGGAGCTCTGGCTCGAGTGGACGGTGGGAGCGTGCGTGGCGCTGGCCTTCGCCTCGGCCACCTACGACGTGGCCTGCGACGGCTACTACATGCTCGCGCTCGACAAGCGCAGGCAGGAGCTGTTCGTCGGCGTGCGCAACGCCTGCTATCGCATCGGACGCATCCTCGTCACCGGTGGCGTCGTGGTCCTCGCTGGCGCCATGCAGCAGGAACCGGGCGCGAGCCTCGTCGCGCGCGGGTTGCCGCGCCCCGAGGCTTGGAGCTGGGCGATCCTCGTCGGGGCCGCGGCCTACGGCGTGCTGCTGGCGCTGGTGGCGTTCCTCGCGCCGCGGCCGGGCGCGGACCGGCCGCAGCGCGACGCGGGGCGCGGAGATAGCGCGCCGATCGCGCGCATCCTCTCCGAATACTTCGGCCGCCCTGGCTTCGCGCTCGTCCTCTTCTTCATCCTCTGCTACAGGCTCGCCGAGTCGATGCTCGTGCCGATGATCTCGCCCTTCCTGATGCGCGCCGGCGCGCAGGGCGGGCTCGGGCTCGACGAGGTGCAGGTGGGTTGGATCTACGGCACCTTCGGCGTGGCGGCCCTGCTCGTGGGCGGCGTGCTGGGCGGTTGGCTCGTGTCCAAGGTCGGCTTGTGGCGCGTGCTGTGGCCCATGGCGCTCGCGATGCACGCGCCCAACTTGCTGTACGCGTGGGCCGCGCACGCACGCCCGGACGCCTTCGGCGCGGCGCTGGTGGTGCTCGTCGAGCAACTGGGCTACGGCTTCGGCTTCTCGGCCTACATGGTCTACCTGCTGCAGTTCGCGCGCGCCTCGCGCTGGGCCACGACGCACTACGCGCTGTCCACGGGCCTGATGGGCCTCTCGGCCTGGCTCGGCGGACGCTGGAGCGGAGACATCGTCGAGGCCGTCGGCTTCGAGCGCTTCTTCTGGCTGGTCAACGCGCTGGGGCTGCTCGGCCTGCTGACCCTGGTGCGCCTGCCCCGTCCGGAGGCTGAGGCCGCGACCAGGACCGCGGGCTGAAACGCCCGCCTCGGCGGTGGTAGTCTTCGGCGACCGGCGCCGCGCGCGGCCCCTGCGCTCCGTCGGCCGAGCACCCCCGTAGCGCAGACGATGCTGTTCAGCTCGCCCACCTTCGTCTTCGCGTTCCTGCCGCTGCTCCTGGCGCTGCACGCGTTGACGCCGAAGTCGCTGCGCAACGGGCTGCTGCTCGCCGCCAGCCTGGTCTTCTATTGGTGGGGCGAACCCGTCGCGTCGGCGCTGATGGTCGCCTCCATCCTGTTCAACTGGGCCTGCGGGCTGCTGGTCGGCAAGGCGCAGGCGGAGGGTCGCGGCACCGGTTGGATCGTCGGCTGGGCGCTCGGCGCGAACCTCGCGCTGCTCTTCGCCTTCAAGTACGCCGACTGGGCCTGGAACGGCCTGTCGGAGCTGCTGCTTTCGCTCGGCGCCATCGACGCGCCGCTGGCGACGATCGGGAGCCTGCTGCCCGCGGGCGGCCGCCTGGCGGCGGCGCTGCTGGAACCGGATGGATCGGTGCGGCTGCCGATCGGCATCTCCTTCTTCACCTTCCAGGCGATGAGCTACGTCGTCGACGTGGCGCGGCGCGAGGGCAGGGTGGCTCGCAATCCCGCGGACATCGCCTTGTACGTGGCCCTGTTCCCGCAGCTGATCGCGGGACCCATCGTGCGCTACAAGGACGTCGCGCAGCAGATCGTCGAGCGTGCGATCGGCCTCGAGCGCTTCGCCTCGGGCGTGCGCCGGTTCCTGATCGGACTAGGCAAGAAGATGCTGGTGGCGAACTTCGCCGCCAGGTGCTGCGATTCCATCTTCGCGCTGCCGTCGGAGCAGTTGACTCCGCAGCTCGCCTGGCTGGGCGTCGCCTGCTACACGGTCCAGATCTACTTCGACTTCTCGGGCTACTCGTGCATGGCCATCGGGCTCGGCCGCATGTTCGGCTTCGAGTTCCTCGAGAACTTCCAGCACCCCTACGCCGCGCGCTCCATCACCGAGTTCTGGCGCCGCTGGCACATCTCGCTCTCCAGCTGGTTCCGCGACTACCTCTACATCCCGCTGGGCGGCAACCGCGCGGGCAAGGCGCGCACCTACTTCAACCTCGTGCTGGTGTTCCTGCTGTGCGGCTTGTGGCACGGCGCCAACTCGACCTTCGTCGCGTGGGGACTGTGGCATGGCGGGTTCCTCGTGCTGGAGCGCGTGGGCCTGGGCGAACTGCTCCGGAAGGGACCGCGCGCGCTCGGCCATGCCTACGTCCTGCTCGCCGTGATGGTCGGGTGGGTGTACTTCCGCGCCGAGGACCTCGACCAGGCGATCGGCGTGCTGCGCGCCATGGCCTTCGTCCCCGCGGGCGACGGATGGGTGCGCTTCGGCGACCTCGCCGTGCCGGCCGCCGAGGCCAATCCGCTCGCCCTGCACGCCGACGTCCTGACGTGGCTCGCGCTGGCCGCCGGGTGCATCGGTTCGACGCCATGGCTGGCGCGCGCCGTGGCGTGGCGCGACGCGCTCGAGCAGGCCGGGCGGCGCGAACTCGCGCGGCGCCTCGACATCGCGGGCGCGCTGCTGCTCTTCGTGGTCTTCTTCCTGTGCGCGCTGGAGCTGGCCGGCGGCGCGTACAACCCGTTCATCTACTTCCGCTTCTAGCGCACATCCATGCAGTGGAGCACCGTGCGCGACGCGTCGCTTGTGTTCGGCTTCGTGGTCGCGCTGTGCGCGCCCACCATCGACGAGTTCGTGCGCGACGACGCGGCGCGCTCCCCCGCGCCCGAGTTGCGCAAGGCGGCTCCCCCGCCGGAGCTCCCGCCGCGCAGCCTGAAGTCGCTGGTGCGCCTGCCCGGCGCGTTCGACCGCCACTACATGGACACCTTCGGCCTGCGCGACCGCCTGCTGCGGGCGCGCAACCGGCTGCACTGGTTCGGCCTCGGCGTGTCGCCGACGAGGACCATCGCCAAGGGCTCGGACGGCTGGATCTACACGCGCGTGGACCGCTCGCGCGAGGCGTGGCGCGGCGCGCTGCCGATGACCGGCGCGGAGATCGCCCAGTGGACTTCCGCGCTGGAGGAGCGGCGCGCCTGGCTGGAGTCGCTGGGCGTCCGCCACCTGCACGTGGTGGCGCCCAACAAGGAGTCGATCTATCCCGAGCACCTCCCCGAGGACTGGCGGCGGATCGCGCCGGACGCGCCCACGCGCCTCGACCAGTTGATCGCCGCGACGCGCGGGAGCGCCGTGGACCTGCTCGACCTGCGGCCGGCGCTGCGGGCCGCGCGCGCCTTCGATCGGCCCGGCGACGAGGTCTACACGCGACTGGGCTCGCATTGGAACGGCAACGGTTCGCGCGCGGCGTACGCGGCCATCATGCAACGCGTGCAGGTGCATTTCCCGCGGGCGCGAGCCCTCGAGGACGCCGAACTGGCGCGCCTCTACAACCAAGGCCGCGGCGACACATGGGGCGCGCACCTCTACTTGTCCGACCTGCTGCCGCAGCGCGAGTGGTTCCTCGTCCACGAAGGCGGGCGCAAGCACGAGCTGCTGGCGCAAGGCGGCGAAGCGAGCGGACCGACGCGCACGCGCAAGCCCGGTCGACCGGGGCCGCGCGTGCTCGTCTTCCACGACTCCTTCGGACCCTACCTGCAGGAGGCCCTGGCGGAGTCCTTCCCGGAGGCGACCTTCCACTGGCGATCGCGCTTCGACAGGCAGGTGGTGCTCGAGGAGCGCCCGGAACTGGTGATCGAGCTGTACGTGGAGCGCACGCTGGCGAGGATCGACCACCCGATCCCGCTCGACGACTAGGGCGGGGCGGGATGCGCGTCCCGGGCCGGATGGTCCCGCCTCGGACCGCGCGGCGGGAGTCGGCCCTGCAAGGTTGCGTGCCGCTCAGGGCCGACGGACCAGGCGGTGGAGCTGCGGCACGATGCGCACGGAGAGGTCGCGGTCGCGCGCCATCTCCGCCACCTCGTCGACCAGGGCGTGCGACGGCGCGGGCACCGCGCCGATGGAGGTCGCCGGTGTCAAGCAAACTGGCAGCCCCGGCGCGCACTCCTCCACCTCGTCGAACAGCTGCGCGTAGTCCCCGGCGGAGCGATCGCCGCACACGACGATCTTGCCGCACGCGTCGCGCCCGGCGACCAGCGCGAGGCAGGCGCGACGCGCGACGCTCCACTCATCCGGCGTGGTCGGGCTGGACTCGTCGGAGGGCGAGGGTTCGTCGTCGGAACGCGGCGGCGCGAGCGGGACCGGCGCCAGCATGTCGAAGCTCGGCTTCAGGTCGAGGCTGACGTGGTCCACGACGGAGAGCACTCGTTCCAGCGCGCGCGGGTGCGCGCCCGCGGTCTCGAGGTGCAGGCGACGCGGCGCGATCATGCGCTTCAACGCCACGGCGAACTCCGGCCACATCAGCGGCTCTCCGCCGGTCAGGCTGACCGTGCGCGGCGCGCCGGGCTCGCATTGCGAGACCCAGATCGCGACCTGGAAGGCGCTGGCCATGGAAGGCTCGCGTCGCGCTCCATCCTTCGCGTCGATGCGCGCGGCATGCGCGGGTTCGACGCCCCACGAAGCAGGCGTGTCGCACCACCTGCAGCGCAGGGGACACCCCCGCAGTCGCACGAAGACTTGCGGCTCGCCGACGAAGGCGCCCTCGCCTTGCACGGAGGCGAAGACCTCCATGACGGGTGCGAGGGCGCTTTGGCGCGTCGTACGCATGCGCATGGCGCGCGGTCAAGCCGCGCGCAGGGAACGCGCCACCACGCGGGGGCGCGCGGGATGGATCGAAGCTTCGTCCAAGCCTCGCGCCGCCGGGCACGGGGCGACGACGGTCACTTCTTCGCCGGAGCGGCGGCCTTGGCGCCAGCGGCCGGAGCGGCCTTCTTGTCGCCGGCCTTGGCGTCGGCGGCGGGCGCGGCGTCCTTCTTCTTGGCGCCGATGGTCTTGAAGGTCGTGCGGACCTTGGGGAGGCCGCAGGGCGAGCTGCCGGCTTCGTCGAACTTGCCCGCCTTCTTCAGGATGGCGATGCGCTCGACGCGCGTGAACACCGAGCGGCTGCCCGCGGCGATGCCCTTGATCTTGAGGCTGGAGTGAATCGACATGTCGTGTTCCGCTGCGCGCAGTTGCGGGGCGATCCGAGACGGATCGCGCCCTCGCGAGGGCCAAACAGCATAGCGCGCACCCCTCCCATGTGCCAGATCGGGGCCGCGGAAGCGCCTAGGGCGGCCGAAGGAACCCTCCCGATCCCCCTGCGCGGCGGTCGAGACTCGATCCGGCGAGGGCCTGCGCCCCGCCCCGACGACAGGGTCCGGCGCCCGCGCCACCCGCCCCGCCATCGGCGTGCTCCCCGTCCGGGGTGCTCGGCTCGGCGCAGCACCCGAGGGCCGACCGCGGGTCGTCGGCGGCCACCGGGCAGTTCACTTCAGCGCTTGACGACGTTGTCGATGTTGTCGATCCAGGCGGTGGCGAACGGCGGCTTCTTCGCGCCCCTCGGCCCGCGCAACGCGACGACCTGGTCGCGCAGGGCCTTGATGTCCGAGTCGGGCTTCTTGGCGTAGCCCACGCACAGGATCAGGAACTTGCCGGAGCGCACGGGCATCACGCACGGCAAGCCTTCGCCCGCCAAGTAGTCGTAGTGCGCCAGTGCCTCGGCGCGGCCGCGCGGATCGTCCGCGTACTGGCCGACGCGCACGGTCACGCGGTTCTGGACGTCCAGGAAGGCCCGATCGTGTTCCGTGCCGCCGCGGCCTTGCACAGGCTTGGCAGGGGGCGGCGTGTCCACCCCCGGACGCGGCGCCGCGACTTGCTCGTTCGCCGAGGGCCGGGCCGCGGATCCTCCGCTGGCCTGCACCGCCTCGCGCTTCTCGAGTCGCCACCACCACACGCCCGCCGTGGCGGCGCACAAGAGGAACAACAAGCCGAGCAGCACGCTGCGTTGGCGCGCGGCCGCGCCGTGCTCCGCATCGCGGGTCGCGGGAGGCAACTTGACCGCTCCCTTGGCGCGCGTGGGTTCCAACACGGGCCTGGTCGGCGAGGCGCCGTGGGGCGCGTTGCGGAACGCGTCGAGGAGGCTCTTCTTGCGCAGCGGCATGGTGGTCGATCGGACCCGCGCTCGGGACCGGGCCGGAGCGTAGCGCGCCCCGCTCGGGCGCAACAAGGTGCGGGCCGCGCGGCACTCGCGGCGCGGCGCAAGTCGCGCAGGATTCGGCACCAAGGACCATGCGACCGGGCCGGAGGACCGTGGCGCCGGGACCTTCCGTGTCCGATCATGTGCGCATGCAGCACTGGTCCCCGAAGCCGGACCGCGCCCACCCGCCACGCGACATGCGACTGCGCGCCGCGGCGCATCGGGCGCTCCTGGGATGCGCCTTGGCGTGGATCGGCGCCTGCGGGCGCTGGGACGCCCCCCCTGCGGAGCCCGCCGGGGCGGCCGACCTCGTGGAGTGCGCGGCGGAGCGCGGGATCGACTACGTCAATCGCTCGGGCGGACCCGAGAAGGCCTTCATCCTCGAAGCCAACGGCGCGGGCGTCGCGCTGCTCGACCTCGGATCGGACGGCGACCTGGACATCGTGCTGGCGCAGGGGCTCGCGCGCTTCGACGCGCTGCGCACCGGCCCGGGAGCCGACCTCGAGGTGTGGGAGAACGACGGCGCCGGGCGCTTCGCGCGTCGCGCGGGGCCGGGCCTCTCGGGTTGGTGGACCGGCCTCGTGTCAGGAGATTTTGACAACGACGGCGACGACGACCTGGCCGCGGGCGGCTACGGCGACCTGGCGATCCTGCTGCAGGGCGCGGACGGGACCTTGGCGCGCCGCGTCGAGGCGGGCGTCGAGCCGCCGCCGGAGCGTCGCCTGGCGCCGGGCGCGGCGCGTCCGCCGGGCTCGCCGCCGCCGCGTTGGACGACGAGCATCGCCGTGCTCGACGCCGACGGGGACGGAGTGCTCGACCTGTACGCGGCGAACTACCTCGACCTCGACCCGGAGAAGCCGCCCAAGGGTTCGCTCGGCAAGCCACCGCTCGACGTGCCCTGCCGATGGAAGGGCGTGGAGGTGTACTGCGGACCGCATGGACTCGCGCCGCAGGCGGACCAGCTCTTCCTCGGCCTCGGCGATGGGAGCTTCCGCGACGAAAGCGGGCGCCTCGAGGCGCTGCAACCCGCGTACGGCCTCGGAGCCCACGCCTTCGACGCCGATGGCGACCGCGACGACGACCTGTACATCGCCAACGATTCGCAACCGAACATGCTGTGGCTGAACGACGGGCAAGGCCGCTTCGTCGACGGCGCCCTCGCGCTGGGCGTCGCCTACGGCGCCGAAGGTCGCGCGCAAGCCGGCATGGGCGTGGCGTCGGGCGATGTCGACCGCGACGGGCGCATGGACCTCGTGGTGACGAACTTCTCCGACGAGCCCACGGAGTTGCACGCCGGCGCGCCGCAAGGCTTCGTGCGCATGACGCACAGGCTGGGGCTGATGCGCGAGACGCGCGCCTTGTTGTCCTGGGGCGTGCACCTCGTCGACTTCGACGGCGACGGCTGGTTGGAACTCGCGAGCGCGAACGGCCACGTCTACCCGGCGGCCGACCTGCCGGACACGGGCACGCGCTACGCGCAGGCGACGACGCGCTGGAGCCTCCATCCCGAGGGCCGCGCGCGCGCCTTGCCCCCCGCCCGGCCGGACTCGGTGTTCTCCGCGGCGCACGGCGGCGGGCGCGGCAGCGCGGTGGGCGACCTGGATGGCGACGGTCGACCCGACCTCGTGGTCGTGCGCATCGACGCGCCGCTGGCGCTGGGCCTCAACCGGCTCGAGCCCGACAATGCGCGCTTGTCGCTGCGGCTCGCGGGCCCCTCGCGACCCCTCGCTCCCGGAGCCGGCACCGGCCGCCGCACCCCGCGCGACGGCAGCGGAGCCAGCGCCGTGGTCGTGTGGAAGGAAGGCGGCGTCGAGCGGGCCGCCATCGCCAGCGTGCGCCGCGCCAGCGGCTACCAATCCTCGTCCACGCCTTGGCTGCACTTCGGACTCGGCAAGGCGCGCTCCTACGAACGCATCGTGGTCATGTGGCCCTCGGGCGCGACGGAGACGCTGCCCGGCGGGCCGGTGGACAGGATGCTCGTCGTCGTCGAGGGCCGCGGCGTCGCCGCCAGCGAGTTCCGCCGATGAGGGCGCGACGCGGCGGCGCGGAGCCGCGCGGCCGGGCGCGCCTGGCCGCCCTGGCGGCTTGCGCGGCGCTTGTGTCCAGTTGTTTTGACAACTCCTCCGCACCCGCGGGAGAAGCGGGGCCGGCGGAAGAGTCGCGGCCCGCGCAGGCCGGGCCCGCGCGACCCGCGGCGCCGGGGGCCGACGCCGCGACGCGCTGGCGCGAGGCGCTGGAGCTCGACCTCGCCCCGGAGGTGGCGGCCGAGGCGCGCGTGGCGATCGGCGCGCCGGAGACGAGCGTCGAACTGCGCGCCTTGGCGGCGCTGGTGCTGGCGCAGGCGGGCGCGGCGCGCCCCGCGCTGGACGCTTGCGGCGGCGACGCGCCGCCGCTGCGCCTCGCCCGGGCGCGCATCCTGCTCGAGCAGTACGACGACCCCGCCGGCGCCGTGGCTTGCCTCGTCGCGGCCGATGGTCGTCCGCGCGAACCGGACGCGCCCGAGGCGCTCTACGTCGCGGGTCGGGCCCTCGCGCGCGCCGGCGATTGCCGCGGCGCCACGCCGTTCCTGCTGGAAGGGCTGCGACTCGCTCCGCACGCGAACGACGCGGCGGCGGCGCGCGCGGTGCTCTTCGCTTGCGCCCTGCAAGACGGCGCGCGCGACGAGGCGACGCGGCTCGAGCGCGCCGCACGCTCGAGCGCGCAGTGGCAGGCGACGCTGAAGGCGCGGCGGTTGCAAGCGCGCGCGCGGCCGGAGGAACCGCTGCCCAAGGTCGGCATCGCGGAGTTGTGGCTGTCGGTCGACGAACCTCGTCGCGCCTTGGACGCGTTGGACGCGCACCTGGCGCGCGAGGACGCGCGCACCGACGCCCGCTTCCACGCCTTGCGCGGCGAGTGCCTGCGACGCGTCGGCGAACGCGCGGCCGCGGCCGAGGCGCTGGCACGCGCGCGCGGCATGTCTCCCGACGATCCGGAGACGGCCTACTTCGAGGCGCAGCTCGCGCGCGACGCGGGCGAGCGCGAACTCGCCCTCGCGGCGCTGCGGCGCGCTTGCGACGCATCCGCCGCGCGCGAAGGCCGGCTCTTGCGCGCCCAGTTGGAGCTCGCGCGCTGGTTGCTGCAGGACGGGCGCTTGGACGAGGCGCGCGCGCGGCATGCGCGCTACCTCGAACTCGGCGGCGAGGAGCCGCTCGAGGCGCGCTAGCGCGCCTCAGCCGCCGGAGGGGCCGCCGAGCGCCGCCAAGGCGCGCTCGGTCTCGGCCACCCAACGGCCCCCTGGTTCGCGGCCCAAGTAGTCGCGCAACGCCTCGCGCGCGCCGTCCTCGTCGCCCGCCTTGGACAAGGCGTGCGCGAGATTGAGGTGCACGGGTTCCGGCAACGCCAGCCCCTCGGCGCGCGCCATGGCGAGCACTTCGCGCCACAGGGGCGCGGCCTCCGACGGGCGGCCTTGGCGCAGTCGGCACACGGCCAGGTGGTTGCGCGCGGAGAGTTGCGCCGGATCGCGCTCGAGCGCCAAGGCGAAGCGCGCGGCGGCTTCGTCGATGTTCCCCTCGCCGAACAGCCGCACGCCTTCCTCGACCGCTTGCGCCGCCGCTTCGACCAGGAGCTCCGCGGCCGAGCCCAGGCCGTCGGCGTCGAGTCCCGCGGCGCGCGCCGCGACGAAGCGCGCCAGCGCCTCCTCGCGCTGGCCGCGCAGCAAGGCGTCGAAGCCCGCGCGCTTCTCGAGCAGCGCGACCTCGGCGCCCAGCGGCACCCCGCGCGCGGCGAGCGCGTCGAGGATCGCGCGCGCCGCGGCGAAGCGGCCCGCGGCGGCGAGGCACTCGGCATGGAAGCGCTGCGCGTCGACCTCGTCGGGGTCGAAGCGCGTGCTCGCTTCGGCGTGCTCCAGCGCGGCGGGCAAGTCCTTCCTCTTGGCGGCTTCCTTGCCGACGAGGAGGTGCGCCTGCGCCAAGGCGCGGTCGCAGTACGGCAACGACGGATCCGCGGCGCGCGCACGCGTCAGCAACTCGAGCCCGCTCGCCGCGCCGCCGTCCTTGCACAACATGGCGACGCCGCGCGCGCGCAGCACGACAGGATCGGTCTTCGACACGCGCTCGAGCGCGAGGATCTCGCGCAGCGCGTCCTCGAACGCGCCCGAGGCGGCGTAGATCTCGGCCGCCGCGCCGCGCGGCTCGGGGTCGAGCGGCCGCGCCGCCGCTTGGTCGGCGAGGATGCGCAAGGCATCGATGCGCGAACCGCGCAATGCCAAGGCGCGCGCGCGCAGCACCGCTTCCTCGGCCCCCGCGCTTGCCGCGCGGGGCAGCAATTGGTCGACCTCCTCCAGCCGGC
The DNA here is from genome assembly GCA_046341775.1 of Planctomycetia bacterium. Classification (GTDB taxonomy): domain Bacteria; phylum Planctomycetota; class UBA1135; order UBA1135; genus SXXH01. The sequence continues at coordinate 33,967 of JBKDQQ010000211.1, read as the reverse complement.
CGAACTCCAGCGCGGCGCGCAGTCGCACCAGCGCGGGATCCATGACGCGCGGTTCGCCCGAGAAGCCCGCTGCGGCGGGCGCGCTCGCCTGCGTGCCGGCGGCCGCCACCGGTCGCGGCCCGTCGCTCGCATCCCCGCCGTCGGTTCCGCACGCGCCGAGCCATGCACCTGCAAGCCACAAGCACGGCGCGACCATCCGCCAGGCGGCGGAGATCCTTCCACGAGGGGTGCTCGAGCAGCGCGCAAGGCGCGGGAGGCGGAGCGGGGATGCAGGGCGGTTCGCGGGGCTGGACAAGCGCTCCACACTCTACCTGCGCCACGACCTGGGGTCGTCGCTCGTCGCGGGTGGGGACTGCTCCAAGAGGCTGCTACGATCCCGAGGGCGCGACACACGCGGCACGGCCCGCGCTCGCCAGCCCCCCATCGACCACGACATGCACCACGACCCCGAAATCGGCGCGGACGATCCGCTCGCGGAGGCGCGCTTGTTGGCCGCGGCGTTGGAGGCGCATGCGCGGCGAGCGGCCCAACGCGGAGTGGCGTGGTGCGCCGTCGAGACGCCCGCGCCCACCGCGACCGCATGGCGCCCGGCGGAGGCGCCCGCCGCCGCCAGCGCCAATCCGAGCGGCGCGCGCTCGTCCCTCGTGGCGCCTGCCGCCGACGCGGCGACCTCCGCGCCCGAGTCGCGCGCACCCGCCCTTGGAACCACCGCGGCGGCGACGCGCGCGTTGCCCGGCATGCTGGCCCCGGCGTGCGCCACGCTCGAGGATCTGCGCCTCGCAGTGGCCGCCTGCACGGCCTGCGACTTGTGCCGCACCCGCACGCAAACCGTCGTTTCGGACGGCAGCGGCGCACGTCGCGTCCTTTTCGTGGGCGAAGCACCGGGAGCGGACGAGGATCGCACCGGCGTGCCGTTCGTCGGAGCCGCCGGCCAGTTGCTGACCGACATCATCGAGAAGGGCATGCGCTTGCGCCGCGACGAGGTGTGGATCGCGAACCTGCTCAAGTGCCGCCCACCCGGCAACCGCGATCCCGCGCCGCAAGAGACGGAGTTGTGCGCACCGTGGCTCGAGCGCCAGATCGAGTTGATGCAGCCGCGCATCATCATCGCCCTCGGGCGCCACGCCGCCGGATACCTCCTCGGCAGCAACGGCAGCTTGGCGAGCCTGCGAGGGCGCGTCCACGAGCGCCGCGGCATCCCCGTCGTCGCCACTTACCACCCCGCCTACTTGCTACGCACGCCGGCGGACAAGAAGGAGTGCTGGCAGGACATCCAATTGGCGATGCGCACGGCTGGATTGCTGCTTCCTAGCTAGCACAGCCATGAAAATGACTTGAGAGAGAATCGACGGCCTTGCGCGGCGCGCGTGCCGCGCCAGGCGCCGGCGCTTGCGGGTCCCGGCCAGACGGCGGGCGACCTGCCCCGCCGGCGACGGACCGAATGGCGAGGCGCGGCTGCCGCGGCGGGTGTTACTGCGACCAACGGGGCGGGTAGGGCGTCGGCACCGAAGGATGCCCCGCGCGGCTCGTGCCGCGCGGAAGCACCTGAGTCGGTGCGGATGGCGGCTCCCCGGTGGGGCCGAGGCGGCGCTCCACGTGGATGCCCCGTGTACAAGCCCTCGGCGGCCCTTCACGGAATCCATGCTCGGAACGCCTCTTCGGTTGACCCTCACCTAGGGCACCGCTATCTTCCCCACTCCTCTTTCCCCGCTTCCGAGGCCGGCAACGGTCCCGGAGCACACCGCCCCCCCGTGCATCGCCTGAGGCGGCGCACTCGACAGGCTCCGCGAGGGCCGCTCGAGCGCCACCCCGGTCGAAGCGACTTGGCCGCGCGTCGGCCGAGCGACGGGAAGGACCGGTGCGGACGGAGCTAGATCGCTAGACGGCAGGCCTGGACGAAAGGCGCTGGAAAACAGCGTCGGACCGATGGCGCCTGACCACCATAGATCCAGTCCCCCAAGCTGTGCTTCACGCACACTGCACCGCGCCAGCACGCGACTCCGGTCGCGAGGCGAACGCGGGGCAGGCAGTCCCCCCAGCACCCGAGTTGACCACCCCCCCCTCTACCTGCGGCCTCGTGGCCGAGTGGAGTGTTCCGTGCCTGCGCGCCTCGAGCGTCCAGCGGGCCACGGTGCTTGAGCGTCGCGAAGCCGCACTCCGTGCTTCGTCGTCGACGCTTTGGATCGAGGTGGCTCGACTTCGTGCCCGCACGCTGTCGTCCGACGCAACCCGTCCGCACTGACTACTCGAAGGGTTTCCCAAGCATCATGCAGCTGAGGTCGATCCTCGTCCCCCTCCTCGCGGCGCTCCCCGGCGCGTGCACCTCCACCAACCAGGCCGAGCGCGCCTCCATCGCGCCGTCCGCAGCTCCCTCCCCGGCCGCCGAGGCCGCGGTGGTCGAAGCCGCGGCGCCGGCCGCCACGGCGTCCACGCCCGTCGTCCGGGAGGGCGCGCAGCCCGTCCAGGAGGGCGCGCAGCTGTCCGAGGACGCGGCGCGGCTCGAGCGCCTGCGCCAACAGGGCCGCTTCCTCTCGGCGCAATACGAGATGGAAGGCGATCGCGCCTTGGAGCGCGCCGACTTGTCGGCCGCCCTGCGCGCCTACGCTTCGGCGCTGGAGACCGACCAGGAAAGCACCAGCGCGCGCGACAAGATGCGCAAGGTCGAGGCGCTGATGGGCGATCGCTACGCCGGCGCGGCCGCGTTCCTCGAGGACGCGACCGAGCAGGAAGTCGTGCGCCGCGCCCAGGCCCGCATGGCCGCCGAGGAGCACATCGCCCGCGGCAAGACGGCGTTGGCCGGCGGCGACCACCAGTCGGCGATCGACGAGTTCCGCGCGGCCGAGATGATCGTGCGCTACAACCCGCTGGTCGCGCAGGGCGCGCTCGAACTGCAAGCCGTGCAAGGCCAGCTCGAGACCGCCATCCGCATGAGCGACGAGGCCGTCGCCGGCGAGATGCGCCGCCGCGAGGAGGAGGCCGCCAAGGCCCGCGCCGCCCGCGAGGCGGAGGAGGCCGCGTACTTCGAGAACAAGCTGCGCACGCTGTACGCGCAGGCGAACACCGCGTTCCTCGCCGAGGACTACGCCAAGGCCGAGGCCCTGACGAACCAGATCCTCGTCGAGTCGCCGGGCAACAAGGATGCGCTCGAGCTGCGCCAGACGGCGCGCGACATGCGCCACGCCCAGGCCGACGAGAACAACCGGCGCCACTACCGCGAGCAGTGGATCCGCACGATCGAGGAACTCGACACGATGAACGTGCCCCAGACGGAGGCGCTCGTGTTCGACGACCTCAAGCGCTGGGCCGAAGTGAGCCGGCGCCAGCCGCTGGAGTTCTCGGCGCTGTCGAGCGACCCGGGCGGCGAGAAGGCCGCCGTGCTGGCGCGCCTCGACGAGACGATCATCACGCCGAAGTTCCTCGGCGCCGACGGCGAAGGTTCGCCGCTCGAGGAGGTCGCCGCGTTCCTGCAGAGCGTTTCGCAGGTGAACTTCGTCATCTCCCCCAAGGTCATGGAGGAGCTCGACGAGGAGCAGCGCATGGTCAAGCTCGACCTGCCCGAGCGCAGCGTGAAGAAGCTGCTCGACCTGATGGCCGAGACGAGCGAGTCGCTGCGCTGGAAGGTGCAGGACGGCGTGGTCAAGTTCGTCGTCAAGGACGAACTCAAGGGCGGCCAGACCCTCAAGAACTACGAGGTCAACGACCTCATCCGTCCGATCCAGGACTTCCCCGGCCGCGAGATGAACGTCGCCCCCACCGGCGGCGTGCAGGTCACCGAGGAGGAGGCCACGGAGCGCGAGGCCAACGTCGTGACGGGCGACCAGCTCGACACGCTCATCCGCAACAACGTCGCCCCCGGCTCGTGGGACGCCGACCCCGACAACAGCCTGCGCATCAGCAACGGCACGATGGTCGTCAACCAGACGCCCGAGGTGCACGAGCAGATCGCCAAGCTGCTGCAGGACCTGCGCGAGGCGACCGGCATCATGGTCGACATCCAGGCGCGCTTCCTGTCGGTCGAGGACAACTTCCTCGAGGACATCGGCGTCGACTTCCGCGGCCTCGGCCAGCCGGGCCTCGGCACCAACGCCTTCTTCAACGACTTCGGCGACGCCTCGACCCAGAGCGACCTCGGCAACGAGATCGGCCAGGGTTCGGATCTCGGCGCGTTCTACGACAGGAGCTCGAACCAGGAGATGCGCGCGCGCGTCGAGGAGCTGTACGACACGACCCTCGGCGACGAGGACGTGCTGGTCGGCTCGGGCGGCTTGTCGTTCCAGTGGACCTACCTGAACAACCTGCAGCTCCAGATGGTGCTGCGCGCGGTCAGCAAGTCCGAGCGCGTCGAACTGGTCACCAGCCCGCGCATCACCGTGCACAACACGGCGCGCGGCAACCTCGCGGTGCTGAACCAGGTCGCCTACGTGCAGGACTTCAACGTCGAGATCGCGCAGGGCTCCAGCATCGCCGACCCGATCGTGGCGGTGGTGCAGGACGGCGTCGTCCTCGACGTGCGCCCGGTGGTCTCCGCCGACCGCCGCTTCATCACCCTCGAGCTGCGCCCGACCGTGGCCGAGCTGCGCCGCCCGATCGCCGAGATCGTCACGACGCTGGGTTCGCAGAACTCGGTCACCATCCAGCTGCCGGAAGTCGACCTGCGCCGCGTGCGCACCTCGATCCCGATGCCGGACGGCGGCACCGTGCTGCTCGGCGGCTTGAAGGTCTCGGATCGCCAGGACATGAACTCCGGCGTCCCGATCCTCAACAAGATCCCCCTCGTGTCGTTCTTCTTCGACCGCAAGGGGCACTACGTGTCCAACCGCAAGATCCTGGTGCTGCTGAAGGCCCAGATCCTCATCCCGCAGGAACTGGAGCCGAGCGAGGCCCAGCTGCGCCCCACCACCCGCGTGGAGCGCGACTGAGCGCCCCTCCCCTTCGCAACCGACGAACCCAGAGACATCGCAGCGTAGGAAGCTAGACCAGACATGATCCGCCAAGAAAAGAACGCCCTGCTGCTCGCCCTCGCCGTCGCGGCCTGCCGCTCGACGGGACCCGAAGCCCTCGAGGTCTCGGCCGACGCGGCGCCCGCGCCGGAGGCCGTCGAACCCCGACAGGGCGGCGACGGTTCCGGCCAGTTGGCGCAGGACGCGCAGGTGCTCGACCTCGCGCAGCAGCGCAAGGCCTTCCTCGTCGCCAGCCACATCGACAACGCCAAGGCCTTGATGGGCCGCCTCGACCTCGAAGGCGCCCTCGCCGCCGTGGACGAGGCGATCAAGCTGGACGGCGACAACCTGTCCGCCCGCGACCTGCGCGCCCAGATCCTCGCCCTGCGCGGCGACAAGATCGCCGTCAACCAGACGGTGGCGCAGGACATGGAGGCGGCGTACGCGCTGCGCATGCAGCAGATCAAGACCGAGGTCCAGGACTCCCTGTCCAAGGCCAACCTGCACGTCGCCCGCGGCGACTACCAGGCGGCCGTGGCCGAGCTCGAGATCGCCCGCAACGCGGTGCGCTACGCCCCCTACTCGGTGAAGTGGGACGGCCTCGACCAGCAAGTCGAAGCCACGCTCGCCAAGGTCAAGGAGCAACGCACGCAGGCCGAGAAGGCCGCGCAGGAGACGGCCGAGCGCAAGGCCACCGAGGCCCTGCGCGCCGAGGAGGCCGCCGCGCGCGAGCGCAAGCTGGCCGTCCTCAACAACATCCTCGACTCCGCCATCGCGGCGTTCGATGCCGGCGACTACGAGGAAGCCGAGGACCTGGCCGACCAGGCGCTGCTCGAAGACCCGCGCAACGAGCAGGCGAAGGAGATCCGCGACTCGGCCTTCCGCGCCGGACGCACGAAGGTGCGCGCCGAATACGTCGAGGCCAAGCGCGAGCAGTTCCGTCGCTGGCGCGAGCAGATGAAGGAGATCCAGATCCCCTACGTCGACGTCATCACCCAGCCTTCCGCCAAGGCCTGGAACGAGATGACCGAACGTCGCTCGAAGCGCCAGGGCCTGGACCTCACGACCAAGGTGGAGGAGGGCGATCTCGCGCTGCGCGAGCAGCTCAAGCAGACGACCGTCCAGATCCCGCCGATCGCCGACGAGGAGAGCCTCGCCAAGGTGATCGACACGCTGCGCCTCGTCTCGGGCCTGCCGCTGGTCGTCGACCCGGCCGCCGAGGCCGCCGCCAGCGAGGCCGGCACCACCTTCACCCTCAAGCTGGAGAACAAGCTGACGGCCCACCAGGCCCTCAACCTGATCACCCAGATGGCGGGCGAGAACGTCACGTGGACGACGCGCCACGAGGCCGTCCTCGTCACGACCAAGGAGAAGGCCCGCACCAAGCCCTTCCTGTACAACCACGACGTGCAGGACCTCGTGTTCGGCCTGACCGACTTCCTCGGTCCGCGCATCGACCAGCTGCGCCTGATCGAGAACATGAGCGACGACGATGGCGGCGGCCCCTTCGGCGCCGTGGGCGAGAAGCCCAAGATCCTCGAGCCCGCCGACCTCGCGACCCTCATCCAGGAGAACATCGCCAAGGGCAGCTGGAGCGACGAGGGCATCTCGATCGAGGCCTCCGACGGCTACATCCTCGTCAACCACACCGCCGAGGTGCAGCAGCAGGTCGTCAACTTCCTCAACGACCTGCGCCGCTTCTCGACCTCGCTCGTGACGATCGAGTCGAAGTTCCTCACCGTCAGCAACAACTGGATCCAGGAGCTCGGCGTGGACTTCCGCGGCCTCGACAACGTCGAGGTTTCGGATGTCACCAACGGCCTCGAGGACCAGGCCAGCAAGGGCCTCGACAACGGCGGCTCGGGCACGGCGGGCCAGAACGCGGCCGGCCACCCCTCGGCCGGCGTGTTCTACGACGACGGCGCCGATGGCGACTACCGCGCCACGACGCAGAACTTCTTCGAGTCGCAGCTCGGCAACGCGCTCTCCACCGTCGGCGGCATGACCTTCCAATGGTCGTACCTGAACGACGTGAACCTCTCGGCGCTGATGCGCGCCGTCGAGAAGAGCAGCGAAGTCCAGCTCGTCAACGATCAGGTCGTCAGCGTGCACAACACGCAGCGCGCCTACGTGACGGCGATCAACCAGAAGGCCTACATCCAGGACTTCGACGTGGAAGTGGCCCAGTTCCAGGCCGTGGCCGACCCGGTGGTCAACGTGCTCAACGAGGGCGTCGTCCTCGACGTGCGCCCGACGATCCACCAGAACCGCCAGTACCTGACGCTGGAGATCCAGCCCACCGTGGCGAAGGTCGTCGCCTTGCGCGACTTCAGCTCGACCCTGGGCGGCAACACCTCCCCCATCAAGTTCCAGCTGCCCGAGCTGAAGGTGGAGTCGGTCTTCACCTCGGCCGTGCTGCCCGACGGCGGCTCGCTGATGCTCGGCGGCCTCTCGAGCGTGCGCAACATCGAGCGTCGCGCCGAAGTCCCGTGGATCGCGAAGATCCCGGTGGTCGGCTTCTTCTTCAAGAACGAGGGCTACAGCGACGAGAACCGCTCGCTGATGATCCTCATCCGCGCCCGCATCACGGACGTGCGCGACGAGATGCGCAAGCTCGAGGCGCGCTGAGCGCCACGTCGCCCGCCTCGGCGGGGATGCGAATGCGGCGGGGAGTCCCGGAATCGGGGCTCCCCGCCGCGCTTCCATGCGGCCCCCTTTCCGGCGTGCCGCCCCGGGAATCGGACGGAATTTCGGCGCCAATCCAAGGAGATCGCAATTTCCGAACTTGTTTCAAGGGCCGCTCCGGCGCCCCCCGATATGCGACTTCGAGCGGCATGCCGTCTCGACTCCGGGCAGGGAGTCGGGGATCCTGACGGTGGCCGCGCGAGGGCGCAGGCGATGGGCAAGCTTTGGTCGCGACTGGGAGCGTGCGCGCTCCTCTCCACGGGTCTGGGTTCCGCCTCGGCGCAGAACCTGATCGACGGTGGCTCCATCTGGACCCGCACCGACGACGGCGCGGGCTGGACGGGCCGCGTCGTGTCGATCGGAGCGCGCGGCAGCCAGGTCTTCACCGAGTTCGAGTACGGCAACGACCACGCCGAGCTCCTCTCCGCGTACTCGGCCATGCCGGTGCTGCCGGTGTGGGAACGCAGCGTGCCGCTCGAGAGCCAGTACACGCAGGTCGACTCGGCCGACCTCGCCGACGTGCACGCGTCGCTGCGGTTGCTGCCGCAATCGAGCGGTTCGAGCTCGCGCGTGCCGCAGGTCTCCTGCTGGCGCTCCAGTTCCAGCACGCCCACCTGGGTGCATTCATGGACGAACGCGACGCTGCAGACCGCCAAGGTCGCGGTGTCCGACGACGGACAGACGATCGTGGCGGTGGCGACGAGCCAGTCGACCTTGCGCCTGCAAGTGGCGATCTACGGCCCCGCATCGGGCGTGCCGCTGTGGTCGGGCGAGGTCGCCAACATGGTCGGCCAACTGCGCGGCTTCGACCTCGCCGCCGACGGCAGCGCGTTCTACGCGGCGAACAGCTCCACGGGCATCGTCTTCGACACGCAGTCGCGCACGGTGCGCCAGATGGTCGCCGTCCCCACCGGCACCGAGGCGCACGCCATCTCCGGCGACGGATCCGTCTTCGCCTACGGCTACTTCAACGGAGCCGACGTCTGGCGACGCAACGCGACGGGCGGCTACTCGCGCATCCACCAGCACTCGCTGCCCGGATCGAACTACTGCGCGCGCATCGACATCGCCCGGAATTCGTCGACCATCGCCTGGGCCTTCAACTACTTCGACACGAACCTCAAGGTGCGCGTCGAAGCCTTCGACGTGGCCTCGCTCGCCACGACCATGGCCGAGGAGGTCGTCGGCTCGGGCAGCCTGCAGAACTCGACCGGGGACGTCGCCATCTCGTCCGACGGAGGACGCATCGCGCTGGGCTTGTGGGGCGACCAGGCGGCCACGGTGGCGCAGTTGCGCCTCTACTCGCGCACCAGCTCGACGCCCGTCGCCACGCACTCGACCACGGGCTCCATCTTCGACGTCGACATCAGCGGCGACGGCGAGCGCGTGGCCGTCGCGGCCAAGAACGGCCACGCCAACAGCTTCGCCACCGGCGGCTCGATCGCCTTGTACGCCTTCGACGCGTCCGATCTGCGCATCTCCGGCGCGCCGCGCATCGGCGCGAGCCACGTCGTGCAGCTGCGCGGCCCCGCCGGCTCGCCCGCCCGCCTGCTGCGCGCGCCCGCGCCGGCCTCGGGCCCGTCGAACTTCGGCGCGATCGGCGTGCTGCGCCTGCAACGCAGCACCACCACCATGACCAGCATGCCCAACAGCGACGCCTCCGGGGCGACGAGCATCGCGGTCGCGGTGCCGGGCTCCGCCGGCCTCGTGGGCACCACCCAGTGGTACCAGGGCTTCTTCACCAGCCCGCGCCGCCTGACCGCCGACTGGGCGCAGGTCACGATCCTGCCGTGAGGAGCGGCGCGCCGCCGGCGACGGGAGTGCGCGCCCGCGGGCCCGGCGCGTAGAATCCGCCCTGCGTGACGCGCCTCTCCGCCATCCTCTTCGACATCGACGACACGCTGGTGCCGACCACGGCCTTCGCGCGTCGCGCGCGCGCCAACGCCGTGCGCGCCATGATCTCGGCCGGCCTCGACCTGCCCGAGGAGCAGGTGCTCAAGGAACTCGACGAGGTGCTGCACGAGTTCAGCTCCAACTACGAGCACCACTTCGACAAGCTGCTCATGCGGCTGCGACCGAAGAGCCTCGCGCGCGTCAACCCCGCGTTGGTGGTGGCCGCAGGCGTGGCCGCGTACCACGACACGAAGTTCCTCGAGCTCGCGCCCTTCGACGACGTCTATCCGCTGCTGCGCGACCTCAAGCGCGCCGGCGTGCGCCTCGGCATCGTCACCCACGGCTGGACCGTCAAGCAGGCCGAGAAGCTCGTGCGACTCGGCCTCGTGCCCTACCTCGACCCCAAGGCGGTCTTCATCAGCGACCAGATCGGCATCAGCAAGCCCAATCCGAAGCTGTACCAACTGGCCTTGTCCGACATGGGCCTGGCCCCCGCCGAAGTGATGTACATCGGCGACAGCCCCGAGCACGACATCGCGCCGCCCAAGTCGATCGGCATGGTGGCCACCTGGGCGCGGCGCGCCAGCCGCCACAAGGACGAAGAGCCCAAGGTCGCGCCCGACCACGTGATCGACGACTTCGACCAGCTGCGGCCGATCCTGCGCAAGGACTACGGGCTCCCGCTGTCCTGACCCGCGGGGCGCAAGCGGCCTCCGACGAGCTCGAGCACCTCGTCGGCCAGCATCTCCACCAGGGCGCGGTCGTGCGCCACGAAGAGCAGCGCCAGGCCGCGCCGCTCCACCAGATCCCGCAGCAGCAGCGCGAACTCCGCGCGCAGCACCGGATCGAAGGAGGCGGTGGGTTCGTCGAGGACGAGGATGTGCGGATCGAGCGCCAAGGCGCGGCACAGGGCGACGCGCGCGCGTTCGCCGCCCGACATCGCGGCCGGCAGGCGCTCGAGCCAGGACGAGCCCAGGCCCACCTCGGAGAGCAGCCGCAGGGCGCGCTCGTCGGCCGCGTCGCGCGCGAGGCCGCCGAGCACGCGCAACGGCTCGACGAGCGTCTCGCGCACGCTGCGCCGCGGATCCAGCGAGCCGCGCGGGTCCTGGAAGACGGCGCCGAAGCGCTTCCTCAGCGGCCGGCGCCGACTCTCGGCCATCTCCGACCACGAGAGCCGCGCGCCATCCTCGTCGCGCAGTTGCACCACGCCCGCCGAGGGCGCCTCCAGCGCCAGCAGCAGCCGGAGCAGGCTCGTCTTGCCCGCGCCCGACGCGCCGACGACGGCCGTCGCGCGTCCGGCGCGCAGCGCGAGCGACGCGCCGCGCAGCACGTGCAACTCGCGCGCGCGTCCCGCATCGCGCACGAGGTGCAGGTCGACGGCCTCGAGCACGACCTCGCCGGCGCGCGTGCCGCGCGCGCGGCTGGATCCGCCGGCGAAGGCCAGCGCCAGCGGGTCGCGCGCGTCCCGCAGGTAATCGCGCGAATCGCCCGACGCCACGGGGGCGCCCTGCTCGAGCCGCAGGACCCGCTGGGTCCGTTCGACGGCGAGCCGCTCGTGCGAAGCGACGATCCACGCCAGTCCCTGCTCGCGCCGCAGGCGCTCGAGGTCGTCGTGCAGCCGCTCGGCCGCGCCGCGGTCCAGGGCGCTGGAGGGCTCGTCCAGGAGCAGCAGGCGCGGCCTGCGCGCCAGGGCGACCGCCAGCAGCACCCGCTGGCGCTCGCCCCCCGACAACTGGTGCGGGAAGCTGCGCGCCATGCGCTCCGGTTCCGAGAGGCCCGCGTCGGCAAGCGCCCGCATGACGCGCTGCTCGCGCTCGGCACCCGACGCGCCCGACGCGCGCAACGGCTCGGCCACGAGCTCTCCGGCGCGCCACAGGGGATCGAGCGCCGAGCGCGGCTCCTGGAACACGAAGCCGATCTCGCGCCACGGGGCGTCGCCGCCGACCCGCGCGAGGCCGCCGAAGGGCGCCTCGTCGGCGTCGAGCAGGCCGCCGATGGCGCGCAGGAGGCTCGACTTGCCGGCGCCCGAGCGCCCGACCACCGCCATCGACTGGCCGGGCCCGATTGTCAAATTGATTTGACGAAGCACCTCGCGGCCGCCGCGGCGCAGCCCGAAGTCGCGCAGCTCGACCAGCGCGTCGCCGCTCACGCTCCCGCCCCCCCGCCGCCGGATCCGCCCGCGCGAGTCGCGCCGCGCGCCTCGTCGGCGAGCAGGAGCAGCGCGGTGGCGGTCGCGGCCACGAGCAGGCTGGGCGGCAGCCAGACCCAGGCGCGCCCGAGTCCGCCGGCTCCCGCGGCGAGGCCGCCCCAGGTGGGCTGCGGCACGCTGGTCGAGAGTCCGAGCCACGAAAGCGCGGACTCCACGCCCACCGCTCCCGCGGCGACGAAGGCGGTGGCGACGAGCGCGGCCGAGGTGGTCGCCGGCAGGACGTGCACCAGCGCGATGCGCCACGATGGAATGCCCGCCACGCGCGCGGCGAGCACATGCTCGCGACCGCGCTCGATCAGGGCCAGCGCGCGCACGATCCGCGCGACGGGGGTCCAGGCGACGCAGGCGATGGTCGCCGCGAGGGCGGCGCCCGGCGACAGGTTCCCGCGCGTCGCCGCCAGCACCACGATGGCCAGGAACAGGAAGGGCAGGCTGGAGAGCGTCTCCATCGCGCGCTGCACGCAATAGTCGACGAACCCGCCGAACCAGCCCGCCGCCAGCCCGAGCAGCACGCCCAGCCCCAAGGCCGCCAGCGCGGCGCCGAGGGCGATCTCCAGCGTGGGTGCCGCGCCGTGCAGGAGGCGCGCCAGCACGTCGCGTCCGAGCGCGTCCGTGCCCAAGGGGTGTCGCCAGGCGTCGTCCAGCGCAGGCTCGCCCGGCAAGGTCGCCACGCCGCTCGACGCGGCGGAGACGAGCCAGCCGGGCGGGCTCCACGCCTCGGCGAGGCGCGTCTCGTTCGGCCCGAACGACAGCGGAGCCCACGCGACGCGCACGACCTCGTGCTCGCCGCGCGCCATGCTCTGCTTGTCGAGGAAGCGCGGCGCGTCGTGGCTCGCCCAGGCCATGCCGAGCGCCACGAGCACCGCGACGCAAAGCGCCGCCGCGACCCCGCCCGCGCGCGGCGCGCGGGCACGGAGGCGACACCAGCCGAGCCACGCCACCAGCGGCACGAGCACGAGCCGCGCGCGTTCCCCGGTCGACAGGTTGGCCATGGCGGGACTGCCGCTGCGCCGACGCAGCCCGTCCCGCGTGGCGAGTTCCCAATGTTCGTGGAGCGCGCGCAACTCGCCAGCTCCCGCCGTGCGCGTGGCGCCTTCGAAGCGCGCGAGGAAGCCCGACTCCGGCTCGCCCTCCAGTTCCGCCTTGACGCGCGCGATGCGCGCCAGGTTGCCGCGCGCCGTCGCCACGGCGAGCGCGTCGCGCGACCCGGGCGCGGCGCCTTCGGCCGCCTGCAACTCGTCGAGGCACTGGCGCGCGGCCGCGCGCGCCTCGCGCACGCGCGCGACCTCGACCGCCTCGGCCCACAAGGGACGCGCGCTGGCGAGGAGCGGCGCCAACCACGCCAAGGCGAGCAAGCCCGCCAAGGTCCCCCACGCCGCGCGGCGCGTCCAGCGATCGTCGCGTCGATCACCCATGCGAGATGCGCGGATCGATTCGCGCCAGCAGGAGGTCGGAGGCGACGGAGCCCGCCACCGCGAGGACCGCGGCGAGCGTGCAGGCGGCGAGCACGATGCCGTGGTCGCGCGCGAGGACCGCTTCCATGGCGTAACCGCCTAGCCCGGGCAGGCCGAAGATCGTCTCTACGACCACCGAGCCCGAGATCAGGCCGGGTAGCGCGCCGCCGAGGAGTCCCACGAGGGAACCGGCGGCATGGCTCCAGCCGTGTCGGCGCAGGGCCTCGGAACGCGATAGGCCGTTGGCGCGGGCGGCGCGCATCCATTCCTCGCCTTCGATCGACCGCAAGCCGGTGGCGAACTGCCGCGCGAGATGCGCGATCGAGCCCAGCGACAAGCACATGACCGGCAGGACGAGATGCCACGCGCGGTCCAACGACGCCGGCCACGACGCGTCGCGCGACGCGAGGCCGAACGCGGGGAACCAGTCGAGCCCGCCCGGCCCCAGCGCCGCCAGGAGCAGCAGGCAAGTCGCGAAGCCCGGCAACGCGTCGAGGAACAGGAGCAGCGCGCCGCACGCGCGCGCATCGGCGTGCGCGCCGCGCAGCGCCAACCAATGCCCCAGCGGCAAGGCGAAGAGCAGCGCGAGGAGCAGCGCCGCGCCCGCGAGCGGCACGGTCAGGAGCAACCTGCGTCCCAGCTCGTCGGCCACGCGCACTTGCGGTCGAGCCTGCTCGACGCCGAACTCGAAGGCCAAGAGGCCGTGCCACGGCCTGCTGTGGTCGCCGCCGAACCACGCGTGTCCGCGCGGGGACAAGTCGAACGGACCGAGCGCGTGGAAGTACTGGCGCGGGAAGGAGGCGTCGAGCAAGTGGTCGGCGGCGAAGCGCGCCTCCGCCGCGCCTGCGGCGGCCGACGGCGAATCGGACTGCAACTCCAGCCCGCGTGCGCCGGGCGCCAGCCGGAAGAGGCCCGCGACGACCAGCACGACCAAGGGGATGGTCGCCGAGAGTCGCAGCAGCACTCGCAAGCCTGGTCCCATCTCGCTCACGCGCGCGAACTAGTCGCGTCGCGCCACCCAACCCAGTTCGCGCGCCCGGAAGTTCGGATCGAGCGCCTGCCAACGCAGGCCGTGCAGCCCGCGCTGCGCGGCCACCTTGCGCAGCGGCGCGACGCCGAACAAGTATGGTTGCAGCTCGAAGACCCGCCGGTGCAGCGCGCGCCAATGCAGCGCCCGGCGCGCGGCGTCCAGTTCGGCCGCCCCCGCCTCGAGCAGCCGATCGACCTCGGCGTCGCGCAGCGCGGCGAAGTTGCTGCCGCCCGATCCGGGCGCCGCGTGCCGCGAGTGCCAGCTCTGCGCCGGATCGGGCTCGGGCGAAACAGCCCAGGCCAGCAGCACCGCGTCGTAGTCGCGCGCGTTGCGCCGCGCCACGAGCTGGGCGAGTTCGAGCGTGCCCACGCGCAGCTCCACGCCCAACGGGCGCAACGCCTCCTGGTAGTACGCGGCGAAGGCCGCGGCCGGGCCGCCGCCCGCCTGCACGAGCAGCTCGAACGACAAGCGCGCACCTTGCTTGTCGCGCACCGAGTCGCCGTCGAGGTCGCGCCATCCCGCCTCCGCCAGCAGCGCGGCTGCGCGCGCGGGATCGTGCGCCAGGGGCGCGAGGTCGTCCGGGCAGAAGGGCGATCCGGGCGGATAGGGGCCGGTCACGCGCTGGGCGAGACCCTTGTAGTGGCTGGCGACGAAGGCGTCGAGATCGACCGCCAAGCCGAGCGCGAGGCGCACGCGTTGGTCGTCGAAGGGTGGCCGCAGCTGGTTCCAGGCGACGTACCAGTACCCGGGGGCCTCGAGCAACGCACGCACGATGCGCCCCTCCGCCTCGAGGCGTTCCGCCTCCGGCGAGAGGAAGTCGTCCGTGGCGAGGGCCGCGGCGAGGTCGAGCTCGCCCGCTTGCAGCGCGCGCCAAGCCGCGCCCGGATCGGCGACGAGCCGCCAACGCAGCGTCTCCGACTGCCCTCGCGTGGCGGGATCGAACCATCCGGCGAAGCGGCGCAACTCGACGCCTTCCGAATCGAAGCGCGCCACGCGGTACGGACCGAGCCCGATCCACTCGCGGTTGCGCGGATGTTCGTTGACGAAGCGCGCGCGCGCGGCATCGTCGTGCGCCACGCCGGGTTCCACCAGGTCGAGGTCGTAGATGTGGCGCGGAAGGATGGGCAGTTCCGCCACCGTCGCGGTCGACTGGAAGTAGGGCTCGCGGAACTCGAATCGCACGGTGCGCTCGTCGACCTTGCGGCACGAGACGATGCGCTCGTACTGCCAGCGCGACTCGTCGCAGCGCACCTCGGCGTTCTTGTGGAGCGCGAGGCTGAACAGGATGTCCTCGACGACGAGCGGCGCGCCATCGTGCCAGGTCGCTCCGGGCTGCAGTTCGACCTCGTGGAGCACGCCGCGCGCGAGCACGCCCTCGGCGAGGCGCGCGCTCCGTCCGCCGCCGTCGACCTCGAAGCTCGCCGCGGACTCGTCGGCCCGGCCGTGGAGCACCTCGCCGGAGGGCAGCGCCAACCGATCCAGCACGCGCACGGCGCGCGCCAGTTGCGGACGCCACTCGCCGCGCGCGTCGCGCGCCTGCAGCGTGGCGTGCGCGTCCTGCAGGATGCGCCGCGTGTGCACGGTGCTCGCGAGGAGCGGGTTCAAGTGCTTGGGCAGGGCCTCGGTGTGCACGACCACCTCGCCGCCATCCGCGAGGCTCGCGCCGCGCTCGGGATGGAACGCGTCCACGGCGCGCAGCCGCTCGCGCTCGAACGCGTCGCGCGGGACCGCGAACGGCGGCCGGTCGCCGCGCGCGCCCAATGTCGCGGACGCAGGCTCGTCCGCCGTGCCGCAGGCGCCGGCGAAGGCGCAGAGCAGGCCGGCGAGGAACGAACGGGATCCGCCGCCGGCCCACGCCCGGATTCCGCCGCTCGCACGCGCCGAAGCGCGCACCAGGCGCGGAGGCGGGCCTTCCGAAGCGGCGAGCGAGACGGACGGGATCCCCATGCGGATGGAAGGTACCCCTCGCGCGAGGCTCGTGCTACCAAGCGACCCGTCCGAACAGGCCCGGAGGCCCGCGCGGCGTCGCCGAGCTCGGCCCGCGCGCCCCGCGGAGCCATCGCGCACGATGCGCGCCTAGACGGTCCGTCCAGGCTTCGTCGCGCGGTGCAACGCGCCCGCGCCACCGGTATCCTCGCCTGCATGTCCCAACCCCTGCTGCGGGCGCGCGACCTCCACAAGCGCTACGGCGCCAAGCACGCCCTCGTCGGGGTGTCCATCGAGGTGTCGCCGGGCGAAGTCGTCGGCTTCCTCGGCGCCAACGGCGCGGGCAAGACCACCACGCTGCGCATCCTCGCCGGCACGCTCGAGGCCGACGCGGGGCGGGTGGAGGTCGACGGCATCGACGCGACGCGCGCGCCGCTGGCCGCGCGGGCGAGGATCGGCTACCTGCCCGAGCACGACGGGTTGTTCGAGGGCATGCGCGTCGACGAGCTCCTGCGCTTCCACGCAGCCTCGCGCGGCCTGTCCGGCGCGGCCTTGGCGACGCGCGTCGACGAACTGGTCGCGCGCCTGGACCTGCGCGCCGTGCTCGGCTCGCGCGTGCAGGCTTGCTCGCTCGGCTACCGCCGCCGCGTGGCGCTGGCCGCCACGCTCGTCGGCGACCCCGCCGTGCTCCTCTTCGACGAACCCACGCACGGACTCGATCCCCTGCAGATCCGCGCCTTCCGCGCCTTGCTGCGCGACGTCTCCCCCGGCCGCGCGATCGTGTTCAGCACGCATGTGCTGCAGGAGGTCGAGCACAGCTGCAGCCGCGTCGTGCTCGTCGACGAAGGACGCATCGTGCTCGACGCGCCGCTCGCGGCCTTGCAAGCGCAAGCCGCCGCGGCAGGCGGGAGCCTCGAGGACTTCGTCGTCGAGCGCACCTTGGCGAGGAAGGACGCATGAGCGGCGCACTCGATCCGCGCGGCCGAGGCCGGGTCGCGGGCTGGCCGGGAGCGCTGCTCGTGGCGCGTCGCGAGTGGCGCGCCGCGCTCGACGGCAACGTCGCGCCCGCCGTGCTGGTCGTGGCGCTCGTCGCCTCCATCGCGCCCTTCGTGCACGGGTTCTTCCTGTCCGGCCGCGCGGATCTCGCCGCGTTCTTCGCGCCCCTGCCGTGGCTCATGGCGGCTTGGGTGCCCGCCGTCTCCATGCGCCTGTGGTCCGAGGACCTGCGCGCGCGCACCATGGAGACTTGGCGCGCGTTGCCCTACTCGCGCGCGCAGCTCGTGCTGGGCAAGTGGTTGTCCGGCGCGTGGCTGCTGGCGCTGCAGCTCCTCTTGACGACGCCGCTCGTGCTGCTCGTCGCGTTGCACGGAGACCTGCAACCGGCCCAGGTCCTCGGCGGATACTTGGCCGCCTTCCTGCTCGGCGCGTGGATGCTGGCCCTCGGCGCGTGGATCTCGTCGACCACGGCCGACCAGACGACGGCCTACGTGCAGACCGCGTTGCTGGTCGCGCTGTTCCTCGCGCTGGGCGAGCCGCGCGCATGGACGATCCTCGACGGCTTCGCTCCGGGGTTGCTGCCCGGCACCTTCGCCGCGCGCAACGTGTCGCCGCGCCTGGCGTACGAGGCCCTCGTCGGCGGGCTGTTCGGGCTCGACGCCTTGGTGATCTTCGCGGGACAGTCGGCGCTGTGGTTGTGGCTCAACGCGCGAGCCTTGGCGCGCGGCGGCCGATGAAGCGGGCCATGCTCCGCATCGGACCGCTCCCGCTCGCGCTGGCGGCGTTGGCCGCGCTGGCGCTCTTCGCCGCGTGGAGCGCGCGGACGAGGCCGCTGGACCTCGAGGAGCGGTCGCCGCGCATCCCCTCCGCCGCGATGCTGGCCCGCCTCGACGAGCTCGGCGAGCCCTTGCTCGTCGAGTGGTGCAGGAGCCGCGACGAGGAGCTCGACGGGGCCTGGCGCGCGGCGTTCCGCGACATCGAGGCCTGCTTGGCGCGGCTCGCGCGGCACCCGCTGGTCCGCGTGCGCATCGTGGAGCCGGAGTCGGATCCCGCCGAGCGCGCGCGCGCCGCCGCGCTGGGCCTGTCGGCGGCGCGCGTGCGCACGCTGCGCTCCGACGGCTGGAGCGAACGCCGCGCCTGGTCGGCCCTGCGGCTCTCGCTGGGCGCGCGCGGCGCCGCGGCCATCGAACGACTCGATCCCGAGCACGCGCGCGAGTTGCCGGCGCTCCTCGACGGCATGTTGGAGGAGCTCGCCGCCCCGCGCCGCGCCAAGGTGGGCTTGTCCGCTCCGCCGGGCCACCGTCGCCTGCGCGCGCTGCTGGAACAGCAAGCCGAGGTGGTCGAACTGGACTTCGACGCGGACGCCTCGATCCCGGCGGACCTGGATCTCTTCCTCCTCGTCGCGCCCGAACGCGCGGACGAGCGCCACCTCGCGGCCTTGGAGGCGCATCGCGCGCGCGGGGGCGCGACCTGCCTCGCGCTGGAGCCGGGCTCCAGCGCGACGATCCTCGCCGGGGGGATCGGCTTGCGCATCGAGCAGGCCCTGCTCGGCGAAGATGGCGGTCCGCGCGTGCGCTCGCTGCCCGCCGAGCAGGACTTCCGCGGCTTCGCGCGCCAGCCCGACGGTCCGCTGTGGTTCGAGTCCCCCGCCTGCGTGCAGGGCGACGCGGTCGTCGCGCAGGAGGACGGCGTCGAGCTGGACCTGCTGGCCGCCTCGGCGTCGGGCACGCGCGAAGAGTCCGGCGCGCGCGGCGCGGGCGCTCCCTTGCTCGTGCAGGTGCGACCGCTCGATCCGTGGCGCGGACGCTCCATCGTCGCCGGCGATGCGGGTTGGCTGCGCGATGGATGGATCGACATCGAAGGCGCGGCGAACGAAGCACTGGTGCGCCTGCTCGTCGCCGACGCGCACGCGCCCGCCCGCCGCGCCGCGCGCCTCGCGGCGAGCCTGGGTCGAGGGCCTTCGGAGCCGCCCGCCGCAGGCGCGCGCTGGCGCTTCGCGCTCGGCGCGGGCGCACTGCCCTTGGCGGCCCTCGCTTGGTGGGCCGCGCGTGGCGCGGCGCGCGGCGCGCGCGTGCGAGGCTTGCGGGCCGCGAGCACCGCCATCGGCCTGGCCTGCGCCGGCCTGGCGCTGGTGGCGCTCGCCAAGCACCTCGCGCCGGTGGCGCGGCCCGCGCTCGACGCGCGCCTCGAGGCGCTGGTCCGCGAGCTGCCCGAGGGGTCGCGCCTCGAACTCGTCTCCGACGACGAGGGCGGACTCCCGCCGGACTTGCGCGCGCGACTGCCGGAGCTCGCGGCCCTGGTCGAGGCGTTGGGCGCCGTGGACGAAGCGCGGCTGGCCACGCGGCGCCTCGCGGCCGACGAGGCCGCTCCTCCCCTCGTGCGCACCGTGCGCGAGGGCGCCTTCGCCACGACTTGGCGCTTCCGCTGCGCGTTGCGCGCGCAAGTGGCGGACCAGGTCGAATGGATCCCGATCGAGGACGCCGGCGACGCGCGGCGCGCCTCCTTCGTCGCCGCCATGGTGCTCGGGCGCTTGTCCGGTGAACTTGACACCAAGGTGGCCTTCGCCGGCGCCGCCGCGCGCTTGACGCCCGCCGAGGCGCGGCTCCTGTACGAGTCGCGCGGGAGCTTCGCGCCCGGCTCCGCGGACCGCCACTCCGCCGCGCGCGCCATGCTCGCCGACCATGGCTTCGTCGTGCGGCGCGTGGGCGAGGACGGCGCGGGCGCCGAGGACGCGCGCCTGTTGGTGGTCGCGCAACCGCGCCGCGACAGCCTGCCCCTCGTCGCGCGGCTGGCGACGCACCTCTCCAGCGGTCGGCCGGCGCTGGTGGCGGCGCAGGAGTCGTTGGTCGCGCCGCGCGCCCGCGCGGAAAACGCGCGCAGTTGGGCGCTCTGGCCGCGCCCGCAGTACGCCGACCTCGGTCGCGCGTGGTTGCCGCGCCTGGGCCTGCACAAGGAGGACGGCCTGCTCGTCGACGAGCGGCACGGCACCGCGCGCGCCCAAGGCCTCGCGCAGGACGGGGCGACGCCATCGACGGAGTGGATGACGCTGGCTTCCCCCGTCGTGCCCCTGCTGGCTGCGCGCTGGGACGAGGAATCGGGCGCGCGGCGGCTCGATGCGTTGTCGCCGGACGCGTGGACGGTCGATCGCGCGCGCCTCGCGGACCTCGGCATCGCGGCGCGACCGATCCTGTCGTCGAGCCCGCTCGCCGGCCTGCTTCCATGGAAAGGTGGCGACCTCCCGGACGACTTGTCCCCCGCGGGTGGAATCGGCACGCGCCATGTCGCCTGGCTGCTCGAAGGACCGTTCCCCCCGGCCTCGTTCGATCCGCTGCTCGCGCAGTTCGGCGCGGGCGCGACGAACGCGGGGCCGCCGACGCGGCTCGTCTTGTGCGGCGCATCGGAGCCCTTCGCCGACGCGCAGTTCGCGACCGGAGACGACGATGCCGCCGCGATCCTGCTCGAGTGGTGCGTGCGGCTCGCACTCGGCGACGAATGGGTCGCGTCGCTGCCCGACCCTGGCGCGGATCGCGTCCTCGCGGCTTCGCCCGCGGCGCGCCATCTCTGGCGCGTGGCGGCCTTGCTCGCGCCCGTCGCCTTGGCGCTCCTCTTCGTGCGTTGGCGGCGCGCCGCTCCCTTCGCCCTGGCGCTGGCGTGCTGCACGACGACCGCGTGCCGCGACGCGTTGCCGGCGCGCCCGCTCGAGCCGCTGGTGGAGCCGGCGCTGCTCGAGGGTCGCGCCGTGGCGGCCATCTCCTGCGCCCGAGGTGGCGCGGAAGCCTTGTGGGTGCGCAGCAAGGGCCTGTGGCGCTCGCGCGAGGCGCAAGGCGCGGTCTGCGACGACGAAGCGATCGCGCGCTGGCTGTCCGACCTGCGCGCGGCGCGCGGAGCCGCCCTGCCCGAGGTCGATCCCGGCAGGCTCGGCTTCGAAGCGCCGCTCGTCGTCCGCTTGCATGGTCCCGGCTACGCGAAGGCGGCCGACAAGGACTTGCTCGTCGAAGTGCAGTTCGGGGCTTGGGAGGCGGCGGTCGACGCGCCGCCGCGCGGACGCACGCTGGCGCGTTCGGGTTCCGACGGCCGCGTGTTGGAGCTCGACTTGGACCTCGCCGGCGCCGTCGACGGGGAGCGCGAGGGGCTGCCGCCCTTCGTCGACGGCGGCGTGCTGGCGGGTAGCTTCGGGCCGGGATTCGCGGGGTTCTCCGCCTATCGGCTCGAGCGCGCCGACGGGACGCGCTTGCTCGTCGAGAGCGCGCCGGGGGCGACGCCCGACGCGCCGCGCGCCTTCACGGTCGACGACGGCGCCAGCAAGGCGGCGGCGCTCGCTTGGCGCGCCGGCGGGTACGGCTCGCTGTGGATCCGCGCCAGGGCCGTCGCCTTCGCGCCGCCGGCCCGGCACGCTGAGCTGGGGCTCGCCGCGCCGCGCGCGAGGATCGAGCTGGTCGACAGCACGGGCGCGTCCACCATCGTCGCCGTGGGCGCCGTGCGCGACGGCCGCTTGTGGCTCCTGAACGAGCGCACGCAAGTCGCCTGCGCGCTCGCGGCGGAGTTGGAACCCCAAGTCCTGCCCGTGCGCGACGACTTCCTGGAAGCGCGCGCGGACAACCCGTGGGAGCGCTGGCTCTCGCGCTGAGGACTCAGTCCTCGAACAACCACCAGCGCCGCGGCCCCGCCGCCTTCGGCCGCAGGCCGAACTTGCGCACCGACATGGCGTGGATGTGCTCCATCGCCTCGTCGCACGAGTCCGTCCAGACGACGCGATCCAGGTCGGCGCGATCGATGGTGCCCTCGTCCGCCATGCGCTCGAGCATGACGCGCAGCGGACGCCAGTACTCGACGCCCATGACGACCACGGGGAAATCCTCGATCGTGCGCGTCTGCACCAAGGTCAGCGTCTCGAACAACTCGTCGAGCGTGCCGAATCCGCCGGGCAGCACGACGAAGGCGTAGGAATACTTGACAAGCAGCACCTTGCGCACGAAGAACCAGCGGATCAGCACGTAGCGATCCAGGTACGGGTTCGGCCGCTGCTCGAAGGGCAGGACGATGTTGCAGCCCACCGAGCGCCCTCCGGCGTCCTTGGCGCCGCGATTGGCCGCCTCCATGATGCCCGGCCCTCCTCCGGTCATCACGGTGAAGCCCATGCGCGCGAGCCGCGCGCCCATCTCGCGTCCGAGTTCGTAGTGCGGATGGTCCTCGCCGAAGCGCGCGGAGCCGAACACGGTCACGCATGGACCGACGAAGTGCAGGGCGCGGAAGCCCTTCATGAACTCGAGGAAGATGCCGGCGGCGCGCGCCAGCTCGGAGCCGCGTCGTCCGGGCCCTTCGAGGAAGCGGATGCCCGCCACGCCGGGCGCAGGGACGGGAGCGGCCCCGGCCGTCCGCGACTTGTCTGTGTCCATGCCACGACCATGGAGGGCTGGAGGCGCGCCTTCAACGGAAATCGGGGGCGCTGTACCATGGCGCCCGATCATGAGACCGGGCATCGTCATGAAGTTCGGCGGCACCTCCGTGGGCACCCCCGCCGCGATCCGCAAGGTGGGAGCCATCGTCGCCGCGGCGGCCGATCGCAGGCCGCTCGTGGTCGTGTCCGCCATGGGCGGCGTGACGAACGACTTGTACGCGCTGGTGAAGTCCGCCTTGGCGCGCGAGCCGCTCGATGAGCGCTTCCAGGCCGTGGCGCGCCGCCACAAGGAAGCGGCGGAAGAGTTGGAGGTCGACTTCGCCCCGCTGGCGGTCTTGTGCGACGAGTTGCGCGAGCTCGCGCGCGGCGTCGCCCTGCTCGGCGAATGCACGCCGCGCGCCCACGACCGCATCGCGAGCCTCGGTGAGCGCCTCTCCGCGCGCCTCGTCGCCGGCCACCTCGCGCGACTCGGCTTGCCGGCGCTGGCCGTCGACGCGTGGGACGCCGGGCTGCTGACCGACCGCCGCTTCCAGGGCGCTCGTCCCCTGCCTTCGGCCGAGGCCTCGATCCGCGCCGCCGTGGGCGCCCTCGACGGCCTGCCGGTGGTCACCGGCTACATCGGCCGCAGCGCGCAGGACGAGATCACGACTCTGGGCCGCGGCGGTTCGGACTACTCGGCCGCGATCTTCGGCGCGGCGCTCGGCGTCGAGGAGATCCAGATCTGGACCGACGTCGACGGCGTGATGACCGCCGACCCGCGCAAGACGCGCGGGGCGCGGCGCGTGGCCGCCATGAGCTTCGCCGAGGCCGCGGAATTGGCCTTCTTCGGCGCGAAGGTGCTGCACCCCGCCACGATGCAGCCCGCGGTGAAGAAGGGCATCCCCATCCGCGTGCTGAACACCTTCGCGCCGGGGCGACCGGGCACCGTGGTCGCGGCCACCAACGATCCCTCGGCGCGCGGCGTCAAGTCGATCGCCACCAAGGACAGGATCGCCATCGTCAACGTCGTGGCGAGCGAGATGCAGTTCCAGTGGGGCTTCCTCGCCAAGATCGCCAACGCCTTCGAACGCCGCGAGGTCGTGGTCGACGCCATCGCCACCAGCGAGGTGTCGGTGGCGCTCACGACCGACGCCGACGCGCCGCTGGACCTGCTCGCCTCCGACCTGCGCCAGCACGCCGAGGTCGAGGTGATCCGCGACGTGGCGCTCGTCTCCATCGTCGGCGAGGAGCTGCGCGAACGCCGCGGCTTCGCCGCCGAGGTGTTCGCCACCTTGGCCGAGCTCTCCGTGTCGCCTCGCCTCGTGAGCTACGGAGCCACGGGCAACAACCTGAGCTTCGTCGTCGACCACGCGCAGCTTCCACGCGTGGTCGAAGCGCTGCACGCGCAGATCTTCGAGGAGCGCTCGCCCTGAACGCGCCCGGCGCGACGGACCGGCCGTGATCCTTCTGCTCGACAACCACGACTCGTTCGTCCACAACCTGGCCCAGTTGCTGCGCTCCAAAGGCGCGGCCGTGCGCCTGGCGCGCAACGACGAGATCGGCCCGCGCGACATCGAAGCCGCGCGCCCGCGGGGGCTCGTGTTGTCGCCCGGCCCCGGCAGGCCCGCCGACGCGGGGCGGCAGGCGGAGATCATCGCCGCCCTGCCCGCATCCCTGCCGACCTTGGGGGTGTGCCTCGGGCACCAGGCCCTGCTCGAATCCGCCGGCGCCAAGCTGGTCGAGGACGACGCCCCGGTGCACGGTCGCGTTTCGCCGGTGCGCCACGACGGCTCGCTGCTCTTCTCGGGCGTCCCCTCGCCCTTCGAGGCGATGCGCTACCACTCGCTGGTCGTCCTCGAGGACGGGTTGCCCGCCGAGTGGCGCGCCACGGCGTGGACCACCGACGGACGACTGATGGCGGCCTCCCACCGGCGCTTGCCGCGGCACGGCGTGCAGTTCCATCCCGAGTCGTTCCTGACGAGTTGGGGCGGCCGCATCATCGAGAACTTCCTCGCCGTATGCTGACGGGCCGCGCGCGGCGGCCGGACCACGGTGGTCGCGCGCTCCACGCCGAACGAGACCTTGGAGACGATGACCGACCAGCAAGCGTGGCGCGCGCAAGTCGCCGCCGAAGCGCGCCGACGCCGCCTCGTGCAGGACCCCGAGCGCCTGCGCGACCTCGTGCACGTCGACTCCTGGCGCCGCGAGCGGTTCCTCGCCGCGACGCAGGCGCCGCGCATCCTGGCCCTGCGCCTGCGGCGCAAGACGCCATGGGCGAAGGCCACGCTGGCCGAGTCGCCGCAGCCCGGACGCCACGCGCCGGTGCGCGCCTCGCGCACGGGGCCGCGTTGGCACGCGTGGCTCGACGACGCGCGCAACGCCGCCCGCATGGTCTTCGTCGGCACGGATCCCGCGCGCGACGACGGCGCGCTCGAGGACCTGCGCGCCGCCGAGTTCTCGCGCCTGCACCGCGTGCGCGACGGCGCGATCCTCGACGAGGACATGCTGCTCGAGGGATTCCTCTACGGAGCCGACTCGGTGCTGCTCGAGGCCGCGCTGCTGGACGACGCGGCGCTCCTGCACTTGCGCGGCTTCGCGCGCGAATACGGATCGGCGTGCCTCGTGCGCGCGCGCGACGCGGGCGAGTTGGCCCGCGCCTTGCAAACCGAGCCCGAGGCCGTGGTGCTCGAGGCGCGCGACGCCTTCACGGGCGCGCTCGATGGCGAGCTGCACGAAGGGCTGCTCCCGACCATTCCGCGCGGCGTGCTCGCCTTCGCCGCGGGCGGCATGGACGATTCCGCGCGTCGCCGCCGGGCCTTCCAACTGGGCGCGCGCGGCGTCGTGCTCGGCGACGACATCGACGCGCCCGTCGATTGGCGCGAGGCGCTGGGCGACGCGACGCCGTGACCTCCGCGGCGCCCCTCGGGCCGGCCGGCCAGCGCATGGCGGCGACGCTGGCATCGCTCGTCGCGCGTTGCCTGCCTATCCGCCTCGGGGCCGATGGCGCGCGCGAACGACGCATCGGCGGGCTGCTCCTGTGCGTGGAGCGCGACCTCGACGACGGACGCGTCGCGCGCGACTTGCACGCTGGACGCTTGCTGCGCAGCGAAGAACTCCTGCGCGCCGCGGGGCGCCTCGTGCGCCACGGCGCGCTCGTCGAGTGGTCGCGCGAGGGCAAGGCACTGGCGACTTCCACATGGCGCATGGGCGTGCCCCACGGCCCGTCGCGCCAATCCTGGCCGAACGGCCGCCTGCGCGCGCACGGTTCGTGGGTCGACGGCCGCAAGGACGGCGAGTGGTGGCACGCGCACGCCGACGGCCGGCTCGACCGCGCGCGCACCGGGTTGTGGCGCGAGGGCGCGCGCATCGGCGGCATCAAGGGCTTCAACGACTGGCTGGGCAGCCCCTGAACCCCGCGCGCGGCCGACGGGGCTACTTGGAGATGAGGAAGTGCGCGATGTCGTCCTCGCGCATGACGTACTCGCGACCCTCGACGCGCATCTTGCCGGCGGCCTTGATCGCGGCCTCGCTGCCGTGGGCCACGAGGTCCGAGACCGAGTAGACCTCGGCGCGGATGTAGCCCTTCTCGAAGTCCGTGTGGATCTTCCCGGCCGCCACCGGACCGGTGTCGCCCTTCTTGATCGTCCACGCGCGGATCTCGATCTGGCCGGCGGTGAAGAAGGTCTGCAGGCCGAGCAGCTTGTACGCCGTTCGGATCAGGCGCGCGAGGCCGGGCTCCTTCATGCCCAGTTCCGCGAGGAACGCGCCGCGATCCTCGGGCGGCATGCGCATCAACTCGCCTTCGATGTCGCCGCAGATCGGCAGCATCTGCGCGCCGGTCGCCTCGGCGTGCGCGCGCACGACCTGCGCTTCGGGGCTCGCCCCTTCCATGTCGTCGTCGGACACGTTCGCCACGTACAAGACGGGCTTGATGGTGATCAGGAACAGCGGCGCGAGGGCTTCCGCCTCCGCCGGCGTCCACGGCAACGTGCGCAGCGAGACGCCGCGTTCGAGGGCGTCCTTGGCCTTCTCGTAGACCACCTTCTGGGCCATGGCCTCCTTGTCCTGGGCCTTGGCCTTCTTCGCCACGCGCTCGACCGCCTTGGAGACCGTGTCGAGGTCGGCCAACTGCAACTCGAGTTCGATGATCTCGATGTCGCGCTTGGGATCGACGCTGCCCGAGACGTGGATGATGTCGCCCTTCTTGAAGCAACGCACCACGTGCAGGATCGCGTCGCACTCCTTGATGTTGCCGAGGAACTTGTTGCCGAGGCCCTCGCCCTGCGACGCGCCGGCGACCAGGCCGGCGATGTCGACGATCTTCACGCTCGCCGGCACGATGCGGTCGGTCTTGATGTGCTTGTGGATGGTCTCGAGGCGTTCGTCGGGCACGTCGACCACGCCGACGTTGGGCTCGATGGTGCAGAACGGGTAGTTGGCGCTCTCCGCGCCGGCGGCCGTGATGGCGTTGAAGATGGTGCTCTTGCCGACGTTCGGCAGGCCGACGATTCCGCAGGCGAGTCCCATGATGCGCTCCGAGTGTTCCTCCCCGGGCCGAGGCGGCGAACGGGGGCGGAGATTCTAGCTAGTCGCCGGCGTAGCCGATGCGGGAGAGCTCGTTCCTGGAGGCCTCGTCGAGCCGCAGGACCCCGCGCGGACGTTCGGCGGCCTGCGTGCGGCGGTGGCGCTCGAGCAGGGACTGCCGCAGCGCGGCTCCGCGGGACGGATCCAGCGGCTCGAGGCCGGTGGCGCGCAGCTCGAAGGCCAGGCCGCCCGAGCCGGTGGCCACGTACTTGAGAGGCCCGGCGAGGAGCGCCTTGTGCTCGCGCTCGCCCCACAGGATGGCCTCGCCCACGACCTCGCGGTCCTCCCCGTCGGCCGCGAGCAGCGGCACGAGGCTCGTTCCGGCGGCGAGCGGGTGCGGCCCTGGCAGGGAGAGCAGTTCCGCCAGCGTGGGGTACAGGTCGAGCGTGCGCACGCGCGTGCCGACCCGCCGCGGCTCCACGCGCCCCGGCCACGAAAGGACGAACGGCACGCGCAGCAGCTCCTCGTGCATGGCGTGGCCGTGGTCGCAGCCACCGTGCTCCCAGAACTCCTCGCCGTGGTCGGAGTGCAGCACGACGATGGTGTTGTCAAGTTCTCCTGACGCGCGCAGGCCGTCGAGCAGGCGGCCGAGTTCCGCGTCCGCGTAGGCCACCTCGCCGTCGTACAAGTCCGAGCACAACTTGCGCATGGCCGCGTCCGACCCGGCCCGCAACCCTGTCAAGGTCGGCGGCCAGTCCGGCAGCTCGTCCACCGACACGCCGGCGAAGCGCCGGTCCCACGGCGCGGGGGGCGCGTAGGGCATGTGCGGATCGATCAGGTGCAGGAACACCATCCACGGCCGCGAGTCGTGCGCGGCGATCCACGCTTGCGCGCGGTCGACGCCGCTCTTCGCGCCGTGCTGGTAGCGCTCCCACCGGTCGAAGCCGCGATCCACGCCTGCACCCGCGCCGATGTAGGGATTGCAGTAGAACCCCGCCGTCCACCAACCCGCCTCGCGCGCCGCCTCGGCCAGCGTGCGCGCGTCCGGGCGCAAGAGCTCGGTCGTCTTCTTCGGCGCGACTTCGTCGGTGCCGAAGCGGTCCTCGCGCTCGGTCACGACGCCCGCGCGATGGTCGGCCGGGAGGAGCGCCGTGAACAGCGAAGCGTACGACGGCAAGGTCCAAGGCGCGCTGCTGTAGGCGCGCTCGAACAGCACGCCTTGCGCGGCCAACCGATCGAGGTTGGGCGTCGTGCCGCGCTCGTAGCCGTAGCAACCGAGCCGATCGGCCCGCAGCGTGTCGATCGACAAGATCAGGATGTTCGGCGCGCCCGCGGATGGCGCGGGACGGTCGCGCCATTCGAGCGGGATCTCGAACAGGCCGCGCACCAAGGCCGCCTCGGCCGGCGACGAGCCTTCGATCTTCGTCCACAGCACGAGCTCGTCGAGGCCGCGCGGCAACTGCAGCACGATCTCGCCGAAGCTCCCGGCCCATTCGGCGATGCTCGCCACGCTCGACGCTTCCTCTCCGCCGTGGCGCAAGCCGAGGCGCACCTTCGTCTCCGGCGGCAGGGATCGCGCGTCCTTGGCGTCCACGCCCAGTTGCAGTCGCAACTTGCCGGAGTGCGTCGCGGGAGGGCGCACCGCGCGTTCCGATCCCGCCGGCACGCTCCACGCGTCGAAGGCCAGCGCGGCGATGCGCGACTCCTCGGCGCGCGAGCGGCGCACATCCTCCTTGGCGTCGATGCGCTCGTCGGGACGGTGCAGCTCGACGCGCGCCACGCGCGGCGGATCGAGCTTGCCGCAGGCAGCGAGGAGCAGCAGGGCGCAGAGCGGGGCGCGACGCATGCACGCCATCCTAGCAGCGGCGATGCGATGACCGCATCCTGCGCGATGCCCGCATCCCGCGCGCCGCGCGGGGATCAGCGCGCCGGCGCCAGCCGGTACAGGCCGTGGCGCCCGACCCCGTCGAGCACGACCAGTTCATACGGGCCGCCATCCTCGACGAGGCAGCGCCGCGCCTTCATCAACGACGCGACCCCCACGATCCACGCCGGCGCGGCCTCGCGCGGCATGTCGCCGGAAGGAGCGATCTCGCCGGCGCGCACGCCAAGGTCGAGCAGCCGGAAGATGGGCACCTTGTCGAAGGCCGATCCGACCGCCTCGCCCTCCCGGCGGCGTTCGACGAGCAGCGCGTACATCGCGTCGTCCACGTGCCGCTGGTCCTTGTTCGGCTCCGAGGCGCGCTGGTACAGCGTGCGCAGGAAGAAGCGGTCGTCGAGCCCGCCGCGCAGGCTGGTCCACGTCGAGAGCAGGCACCAACCGGCGAGCAAGGTGGCGGCGACCGGCGCGAGTCCGCGCGGCAGCGACAGCGCCCCACGCGCGGCGAGCAGGCAGGCGATGGCGAACACCGGCAAGTACGCGCGCAGCAACCACGCGTCGCCGAACAACGCGAACAAGGTCGCGCAACCGACGATCGCCGTCGCCATGAGCCACGCGCACGCGCGCCGCGACTCGCGCCAAGAGGCGATCGCGCCGAGGAGCGCCGCGCCCAGCACGATCCAGCCGAGCAGGGACAGCGCGCGTTGTTCGACGAACAAGTCCGCGAGCGTCTTCTCCTTGAGCTCGGCCCACGGCAGTTGCGCGCGACCCGCCGGATCGAACCAGTACTTCTGCGCGAAGGGCGACCACAGGAACAACGACAAGGTCGCGGCTCCCACCGGCACGCAGCCCAGCACGTAGGCGATCGTGCGCCGCGACAGCAAGCGGCGCGCGACGCCCGGCGCGTCGTCCTGGGCCGGCGCGCAGCAACGCATGCCGAGCACGACGAGCGAAGAGGCCACGATCCACGGCGCGACGTTCTCCTGCCAGCCGAACGCCAGCAGCGAGGTCGCCGCCAACGCGAGCCCCGACCACGCGGCACAGCCGCGCGAGATCGGCCGCGGATCGCCGACCAGGCGCCAGGCGACGGCGAGGAAGCCGAGGTAGAAGGCCGTGAACCCCGCCTGCCCCCATCCCGTGCGTCCGTAGAACACCAGCACGGGATGCAGCGCGACCAGCGCTGTCGCCAGCAGCGCCAACCACTCGCGTGCCGGCCACAAGCGCCGCGCGAGCATCCACGCGAACCACGCGCCGACGAGCGAGGTCAGGACGCTCGACAGGCGCAGCGACTCGATCGCGCCGAACCCCGCGCGCCACAGGACGCGCGTCGTCCATTGGTGCAGGTAGCTGTGCTGGTAGGTGTTGATCTCGTCGCCGTAGTTGGCGAAGAGCTCCTTGATCCACGCCCAGTCCTGCGCCGGCCAGTTCCACAGGTCGAGTCCGCGCTCGAGCTGGTGGATGCGCGCCGAGTGCAGGTACGAACCATCGTCGGGACCGTTGCGGAAGGCGCCCAGGTCGTCGAGGCGCAACCATGCGGCCAACAAGAGGATCGCCGCCAAGGCGAACCACGCGACGCGCGTCGCGCGCCGACGCTGCGCCGATTCTCGCGACGGCTCTTGCGTCGGCGGCTGCGCGGGCGCGACGCTCACGGCAGCGCGACGCAGTCGATCTCGACCAGCGCGCCGCGCGGCAGTCCGGCCACCGCGACCGTCGCGCGCGCCGGCGGGCAGTCGCCCGCGAAGTGGCGCCCGTAGACCTCGTTCATCGGCCCGAAGTGCTCCATCGTCGTCAGGTACACGTTGCACTTGACGACCTTGGAGAGATCGCTGCCCGCCGCCTGGAGCACCGCGGCCAGGTTCAGCAGCACGCGCTCGGTCTGCGCCGCCACGTCGCCTTGGAGGAACTGTCCGCTGTGCGGATCGAGCGCGATCTGCCCGGAGCAATGCACGAGGCCGCCGGCGAGGATCGCCTGGCTGTAGGGTCCGATGGCGGCGGGAGCGTTGGAGGAGCTGATCTTCTGCTTCATGGTCTCTCTTGCTTGCGGAGGAGCGCCGCGGCCACGGGCGGCGGCACGAAACGCGACGCGTCGCCGCCGCGCGCGGCGATCTGCCGCACCAGCGTGCTCGAGACATGCGCGTACTCGCCCTCGGGCACGAGCAGCACGGTGTCGAGCCCGGAAAGATCGCGGTTCGTGCGCGCCATGGCGATCTCGTAGTCGAAGTCGGTGCCGCTGCGCACGCCGCGCACGAGCACATCCGCCCCGCACACACGCGCGCCATCGACGGCGAGGCCGGTCACTTCGACCACGGCGACTCCGGCGAGCCCCGCGACCGACGCGCGAGCCAGCTCGATGCGTTCGGCCACTTCGAAATGGCCGCGCTTGGCCGGATCGTGCGCCACGCCCACGGTGACGCGCCCGAACAGCGCCAAGGAACGGCGCACGAGGTCGAGGTGCCCCAGCGTGAAGGGGTCGAAGCTGCCGGCGAAGAAGGCGTGGGAGGCCATCGCGGCGCCGATCTTACGGATCCGCCTGCTGCAGGGCGAGGCGCGGCGCGCGTCAGTTAGTCGGAAGGAACACGCGTGCCCGGTAGAACGATGGTCGCATGGTTGGGGTCCGCCCTGCTCGCGGGCGGCCTCGTCGGCGCGCTGGTGCTGCGCTGGCGGCCGGAAGGCGCGCCATGGTGGTCGCCGGGAACGGGGCGCGCGCTGCGTTCGGACCACATCCTGGGTTCGGACCACTTCCTGGGTTGGGACCACACCCTGCCCTGGGACCTCGCGTGGCGCAGTCTGGGGTTCGCGCTGCTGTTGATTGGCTTGCTGCGGTCGCCCGTTGCGGGCCGCGCGGCGCGCTGGACGACGCTTGCGTGCCTGCTGGCGGCCTTGGCGTCCTTCGCCGCCAGTCGCGTCGCCGCCGAACACGCGTTCCGCCCCGGCATCCGCGCCCCGATCGACGCGGGACGCCCGAGCGGCCCGACGGCCCCCATCGTCGGGCGTTGGCACCCCGGGCCGACCGTCGATCCGCTGGCGCAACCGGGCTGCGACCTCGCCCATGTGGGCGGGATCGCCTGGAGCGTGCCGCGCGGCCATCTCGCCGATGGCGACTGGGTGGCCTTCCTCTCGCCGCCCGAGGAGACGCGATTCGCGCGCGGGCTCGTGCCGGGGCCGCGCGAACGCCGCGGCGCGCGCACCCGCGCGCCTTGCCCGCCCGGGGATGTGCTGCGCCTCGCGCGCGACACGACGCCGGTCGTGGCGGACCTGCGCGCGACCGCCGCCAAGCTGCGCGCGCGCATCCTGGCCCGTTGCGACGAACTGCGCGATCCCGAGGCGCGCGGGCTCGTGGCGGCCTTGCTCGTCGGCGATGTGCAGCGCCTGCCCGCCGGCCGCGGCGATCTGTACGTGCGCACCGGCACCTACCACGTGCTCGCGGTCTCGGGCCTGCAGGTGGCGTTGCTCGCCGCGTTGTGCGTGCTGCCGCTGGCACGAATGGCGTGCTTCGTCCTCGGCTTTTGCATGCGTTGGCGGCCGCCGGCCGAGCCTCTGGCGCTGGCGTTGCTGCTCGTCTTCACGGCCATCGTCGGCGGTGGCGCTCCCATCGTGCGCGCCACGGCGTGCTTCGCCTTCGGGCTCGTGGCCGCGCGCTTGAAGTGCTCGCGCCCGGCGCTCGTGGCGGGCACGCACGCGCGCCTCCCGTTGGCTCAAGATGCGCTCGCGTCGTGGTGGCTCGCCTTGTGCCTCGAACTGGCGTTGCGGCCCGCGGCGCCGCTGTCCCTGTCGGTGCAACTGTCCTTCGGCGCCACGCTGGGGTTGGTGCTCGGCACGCGCGCGGCGAGCCTCGCGTTCCTGCCCTTCTTGCGCCACGAGCCCGATCGCCTGCGGCAACTGCAGTCCCCTTGGCGCGCGTTCCTCGACGCGATCCGCGTGCGCGTCGGCAAGGCTTGCGCCACGGCCCTCGGCGCGTCCCTCGCGGCGACCGGCGCGACACTGCCCTTCTTGTGGGACCTGCAACACGAATGGGCGCCGATCGGCATCGTCGCGACGCCCGCGGTGTTCGTACCGATGCTGGTGTTGCTCGTCTACGGTTGGGCGTGGATCCTCGCGCCAGGCCTGCCGGAGGCGCCCTTGGCGTGGTCCGCGCGCGCGCTCGTCGACATCTTGCGCATCGCCGACGAATTGCCCGGATCGCCGAGCGCGTTGCCCGCACGGCCGTGGTGGCTGGTGCTCCTGGCCGTCGTCTTGTCGTTCGCCTTCCTGCGCTCCACGCGACCGGCTTGGCGCCACTGCGCCGGCCGCGGTGCGTGCCTCCTTTGGGCGGCGTTGTGCCTGCCATGGAGCGCCCGCCCCGCGCGCCTGGAGGTGCACCAACTGGCGGTGGGCCATGGCAGCGCGCTCATCGTGCGCGCGCCCGGCAGTCCGACCTGGATCGTGGATGCGGGCTCGCGCGACCGCGCGGATGTGGCGCGCGAGGCCCTCGCCCCCACGCTCGCCTGGTTCGACGACGCGCACCTCGCCTTGTGCGCCACGCACGAGGACACGGACCACATGGGAGCGTTGATCTGGCTCGCCGCGCACCGCGCACCGGTCTTGCACGCCGGTGCGACGAACGCGGCCTTGCGCGCTGCCCTGCCACGGGGCGCGCGACTGGTCGATTGCTCCACCGGGGCCCAAGTGCTGCACCACGATGCGCGCACCGGCCTCGAACTGCGCTTGGAGCGCGGACTCGAGCGCGATGGCAACGAAGGCTCGCGCACCTTCGTCGCCAACCACGCGGGGCGCGAAGTCGTCGTCTGCGGCGACGCCGAGGCCGAAGGGCTCGAGGCGTGGTTGGAACGCCGCGCCCCGCGGCCCGTGGACTTGCTGGTGTGGCCGCACCACGGCGCGGACTTCCTGCTGGGCGCGCGGCTGCTCGAGGAACTGGCGCCCGCCATGGCCTGGTTCAGCAGTTCCGAAGCCACGCCTCCCGCTGCGTACTTGTGCGAGCGCACGCGACCAACCGCCACGCCGTGGCGCTCGAGCGCCGCCGGTCCGTTGTCGTGGAGCGCGCCGTCCGGCGACGG
>JBKDQQ010000210.1:0-2051 GCA_046341775.1 Planctomycetia bacterium | reverse complement strand
CCGAGGCATTGCCTGATCCGCTCGCAGACGTGTCGCGACAGATGCGCGTACTTGTCTGAGCCCTAGCCTGAAGTGCGGTCTACTTCTCGCGCAACGTGGCCAGGATCGCAAGTTCGCGATCGAGGACATCCAGCGTGAAGGGTTTCCGCACCGCGCGCGTCCACGGATCTTGCGCAATCGTGGCGTCGTCGCCGGTTACGACGAGCACCGGAGTCCGTTCGCAGCGCGCGCGGATGTCGGAGAGCGCGGCATGGCCACCAGCGCCCGCGGCGAGAATCACCGCGTCGAAGCGCGCAAGATCGTCGCGTGTGGCGATGGAGGCAGGGGCGTCGGTGGTCTCGACGTCGTCATCAACGGCCTCGAGTGCGGCGACGAGGATCGCGCGTACGGCCGGCTCGTCGTCGGCGATCAGGATGCGTCGCGGACGCGGGGCTGGGATCGACGCTGTCGTGCACGCGTCGTCCGTGTGGTTGGCTTTGGATGCATGTTGCGGGCTGCCGTCGTTCTGGGGCATCGCGATGCCGCGGCGCGCGAGGAACGAAAGCTGGGTGCGCAGTCCGTCCTCGGTGGGTTGCGCGGCGACCTTGCCGCCGAAATCTCGGATCGCGCGGTGCGCGGCGCCGAGCGGGAGCGCGGTGAGCGCGAACGAGTTGTCGAGGAGGCTCGGTGGACCGAGGCAATCTTCCCACGCGCCTTCGTCATCCTCGAACGCGAGCGCCACCCGCAGGTGATCGCCATCGGCGGCAGTTGCAGCGGTCACGCGCAGGCGGTTGGCGCCCCGCGAGCGGTGGAGCGCAACGCACTGGAGCACGGCGGAAACGAGCGCGCGGGTCTCTCCGTCGAACGAGAGATCGGCGGGGATGGAGGCTGTCGCCTGCGAGACGCCCTCGAGCTGCGGACCTGCGCTCCGTTCGACTTCGCGGAACGCGTCGCCGCATGCCGTGCGCACCGCGGTGGGCCCGTGACCGACCGGAGGGCGTGCGCAGGCGTGGTGGAGCTGCGTGAGCAGCTGGTCGAAGTACTTCGTCGTGGTGAGGATCTCGTCGGCGAGTTTCTGGACCGCGGGTTCCTGCGCGCGCACCTTGAGAAGCTGCACGCGCCCCGAGAGCGCGAAGAGTGCGTTGTTGAGGTCGTGCGAAACAAGCGCGCCGAGGAACCGCAGCCGCTCGGTCTCCTCGCGGTTGCGAATCGCGTGGAGTTGCAGCGGGTCGGGTGCGGGCGCGGCTGCGGCCGCGGCAACGGAGGGGTTCGGCGTCGATCCGGTCAAGCGTGCCTCCGCGTGGAGCGTACCGGGACGCGGTTGGCGGCACGGCGTGATTTCGGCCGGACGGGCCGAATCGCCATGCCTGCGTGGCCGCCGGAACGACGGGGAGACGGCGGCGTTCGCGGATCGACCGCGAAAAACGAGATGGGCGCGCCGGAGAGACGCGCCCGTGGACGTGGTGGTTGGATGTTCGCTGCCGAGTGCCTCGTGTAGGGGTTGAACCTACGACCCGCTGATTAAGAGTCAGCTGCTCTGCCAACTGAGCTAACGAGGCGAGAAGGCGGAGATAGTAGCGAGTTCCGCCGTGCGGTCAAGTGCGTGGATGTGCGGGGTGGCGCTGCCGTCGCTGGCGCGGTGCGTCGTGGCTGAAACGCTGGATTTTACGGCGAAGTCTGGGGGTCGGACTGATGCGGGCGTGTTGGCTGGTGCGCTAATCCGCGCGTTGTTCCACCACCCGTCGCAGTTCGTCCTCCACGCGCTTGGTGAAAGTCGCCGCGCTCGCGCCGTCCATGTGGACGCCATCCCACGTCCGGAGCCCCTCGAAGGAGGGCTGCAACTCGACGGCGCCCGCCTGTCTCAGCGCTCGACCGAGTTCGGCGAAGGCGGCGGCACGCGGCGGGGTCTCCGCGTCGGGTGCGCTCGGTTCGCGTGGTTCCACGCCGTCGTCGTAGTCGGGCATGCGGAGGACCGCGACGACGACGCCTCCGTCCCTCCAGCGGCGCACGGCGTCGAGCAGGGCCTTGGCCATGCCGGGATCGAGGGATGCATCCGCGAACGCGGCGGCGAC
>JBKDQQ010000209.1:0-49968 GCA_046341775.1 Planctomycetia bacterium | reverse complement strand
GCCGCGATCTGGCAGCGCTTCCTGGAGGAGAACGGGGCCAGCGTGCTCGCCGGCGAGTTGCGCGCCGACGCGCGCGGCGCGCAATCGCAGCAACTCGTGCATCGCGGCGCGGCGCAGGCGGCGCGCGAGCGCTTGCTGCAGATGCCCCGCGCGGCGCGCGACGCCTATCGCGCGCGCCACGCGGCGACGGCGCGCGCCGCGCTGGACGCCGCGCGCGAGTCGAGCGACGAAGCCGCGCTCGCGCGGCTGGCGCTGCGGCATCCCTTGTGCGACGAGGCCGTGCAAGCATGGCGCGCGCTGGGAGATCTCGCGCGCGAAGGCGGCGATCTCGAACGAGCGCTGGACTGCTGGTCGCGCGCGTGGGCGCTGGAGGCGCTCGCGCCGCGTGGCCCGCGTGGCGAGGCCGAGTGGATGCGCGCCGAGAAGGACGCCTCGAGCGAAGGCGCGCGCCGCCGGGCCGCGGAGGGCCTGCGCTGGCTGCGTTCGCGCCCGCGCGGACTGGACCCGCGGCGCGGAGCCGCTCTGGTCGGCGACGGCCAAGCCGTGGGTCCCACGCCCAACCCGGACGCGGGCCGGACCGCCGCGGCCGGCGCGGTCGACGCCGGCATGTCGCGACGCATCGCCATCTCCACCTCCGACCCGCTGGTGTCCACGCCGCGCAACGACGCGCTGTGGCCGACCGTCGCGGGGGAGTTGCTGCTGGTCAACACGGGCTTGCGCCTGCTGGCCTTGTCGACCTGGACCGGCGAGGTGGCCTGGGACTCCGGCGAGGCGCGCGGCTTCGGCTCGGCCGGCAACGCGGCGCGCGCCGAGCGCTTCCTCGGGGTCGACCGGCAGAACGTGATGGTCGGCTCGTGCGTGGCCGAAGGCGTGGCGGTGGCTCCGCTGCAGACCTTCCACGCCCTGCTGCCCAAGCAGAAGTTCAACAACATCAACATCACCACGCCGCTGCCGGAGCGGCGCCTGTCGGGCTTCGACCTCGCCACCGGTCGCAAGCTGTGGAGCCACGAGCCGGCCGCCGACTGGGACGGCGAGTCCGGCTCGCTGCTCGAGCGCGCCACGGTCGCCGCCCCGCCGGTGGCCGTCGGCGCGCGGGTGTTGTTCCCGGTCGTGCGCATGCAGGGCCGGATCGACTACCACGTGGCCTGCGTCGACGCGCGCGACGGCCGCCTCTTGTGGTCCACGAACCTGATCAGCGGCCAGCGCGAGCTCAACATGTTCGGCCGCGCGGAGCACGAGTTCAGCGCGGCTCCGCTGGTCGTGGCCGATGGCCGCGCCTACGCGCTCACGCAGCTGGGCGCCATCGCGGCGCTCGACCTCGAGAGCGGCGAGATCCTGTGGGAGACGCTCTACGAGCGCATCGAGTTGCCGCGCACGCAGGACTTCCGCGCTCCGGCGTTCCGCGCCGTGTGGCGCAACGCGCCGCCCGTCGTCGCCGACGGCGCGTTGCTCGCGACGCCCTTCGATTCGCGCGACCTGGTGGCGCTCGACCTCGAGACCGGCGCCCTCGCGTGGAGCCTCGCGCACGCCACGATCAACCGCGCCGCGGGCTCCATGGGCCAGCTCGACCTGCTCGTGGGCGCGCAGAAGGACTGCATCGTGCTGGGCGGCCAGATGCTGGCCGTGCTGGACGCGCCGCAAGGCGTGGCCACCCGCGCGCCGTTGCGCGTGCGCTGGAGCCGCGAAGCCGCGGAGGACGAGGATCCGTTCACCGGGCGCCCCACGCTGGCGCGCGATCGCGTCGTGTGGCCGCTGCGCGAAGGCCGCGTCGAGCTGGACCTCGCCACGGGGGACGACCTGCTGCAGGCGGCATGGCTCGATCGGCAGGCGGCGGGCAACCTGCTGGTGCTGCCGGGCGCGCTCGTGTCGCTGTCGCACACCTTCGTGCAGACGATCTTCGATTGGGAAGCGCTGGTGGCGCGCGCCCGCGAGGCGTGGCGCGCGAAGCCGGGAGACGCCGCCGCGACCATCGCGTTGGCGCGACTGCTGGACGGCCGCGCCAACACGCTGGCCCGCATCGGACGGTTGGACGAGGCGCGCAACCTGCACGCCGAGGCGCGCGGCCTCGTGGAGGCGCTGCCCGAGGAAGAGCGCGTCGCCGCGCGCGGGGTGCTGCCCCTGCTGCTGCGCGCCGAGGCGCGCACCTTGGCGGCGTTGGCCGAACCCGCGCGCGCGGCGAACCTGCTCGAGGCGGCGCGCGCCCTCGCCGCCACCGACGACGAGCGACGCGCGACCCTGCTCGAGGAGCTGGAACTCGCGCGCCGCATGCGTGTCGACGCCGGCGGCCTGCTGGGCGCGCTCGACGAGCTCGGCGGCGCCATCCTCGTGCGGCCCGACCTCGACGCGCCGCGCGTCGACGACCTGGAACTGCCGCTGGCCGCCATCGCGGATCCCGCCGCGGACACCGACGGCGCGTGGACCATCCCCGCGCGACTGCACGTGGCGCTCGAGCGCCTGCGCGAAGCCGAAGCGCGCGGCGACGACGCGGCTTGCTACGCGGCCTTGTACCGCATGCTCGAGGAGCACGGCGAACTGCTGCACGCCGGCCAACCGCTGTCGCGCTTGTGCGCACTGCGCATCGCGCGCATGCAGTCCCAGGGACGCCGCCAAGGCCTCGAAGCGCACGAAGCGCGCGCGCGCGCGGCCCTGGAACGCCTCGGGCCGGACGCCGCCATCGACGAGGTCGAAGCGCTCGCGCGACGCTGGTTCGGGACGGCCACGGCGCTCGACGCCAGCGCGCGAATCCTGTCCATCGCCTCGCGCGACGGCGACCTCGCCCGCGCGGCGCAGATCGTGCTCCCCTCCCTTCCTCCCGCAGGCGACGACGAGCGCAGCGCGCAAGCCTTGGCGCAGTTGGCGCAAGTCGCCGGCAAGAGCGGCGCGGCCGGCTACTGCGCGCTGCTCGTGGCGCAACTCGCGGCCGAGCGGCCCGAGCTGCAAGTCTCGTTCGAGGACGGCCAGCGCACGGTTGGGCAGTGGAGGGATTCGCTGCCGAGCTTCGGCCGGCAGGACGACTGGGACGGAGGCGCGGACTTCCCGGGCGACGCTAGACGCTTCGAAGCGTGGGGCGGCCAGCACGAGTACCTCGGTCGCGGCGTGCCCGCGGAGCCGTTGCCTGCGTGGCCCGCCGACCGACCGCGCGACGCGTTGTTCGCGCAGGTGCTCGACAACGGCGGAGGCGACCTCGTGCTGCGTCGACTGCTGTCGAGCGACACGACCGCGCCCGCGTGGACCAAGCGCATCGCGCAGTCCGAGATCCCCCCGGCCACGCAGTTCGGCTTGTTCGGCGGACGGTACTTCGCCGCGCCGGGGCGCGTGGTGCTGGTGCTCAAGTCGCGCGCCATCGCCTTGTCGCTCGAGGACGGCGCGCTGGCGTGGAGCGCGCCGATGCAAGCGGTCGGAGCCGCCTGCGCCGATGGCGTGCTCGTGGTGCGCGAGGACGACGGGACGCTGCGCGCCTTCGCGGTCGAGACCGGGGCCGCGTTGTGGTCCGCCAACGCGGAGCCTGGCGACCACGCCGCGCTCCCGCTCTTGGGCGCGCGCTGCGTCGCATCCCTGCCCGCGCCGGGCAAGCGTCGCGTCGTCGTGCACGAACTCGCCACCGGCCGCAAGCGCGCGGAGTTCGAGCTCGAGGCCACCGCGGCGGCCAACCTCGACCGCGACGCCTGGATCGAAGCGGGGCGCCTCCTCGTGCCGTGGTTCAACGAGGTGCGCGACCAGTCGCGCAACCAGATCGCCGTGCACCAGTTGCCGGGCGGCGCCGCCGTCGCGCGCATCGGCTTCGACGCCGAGGACGGCGCGCGGCGCGTGCTCAACCATGTCGTGTCGCAGTCGGGTCGCCACTGGGCGTTCCTGCGGCCGTGGGCCACGAGCAACAACAACCCGGCGCCGCAGCCGATCCTCGTGCGCGTGGACGCCGAACGAGCGGAACTGGACGCGGGCTCCACCATCAAGCTCGGCTTCGAGGATCGCGTGGTGGGCATGCCGCGCTTCCAACGACTGGAGGCCGCGCCCGGACCGCTGTACCTGCTCGGCGTGCGACCGGGGCAGGCGCAGCGCGAGGCGCGCGTGCGCTGCCTCGACCTCGAGCGCGGCGAGCTGTGGAACGCGTCCATCGGCCTGCCGTACGACGAGATCCAGCACGGGCTGCAGCCGCAACCCGCCTCCTCGCCGCGCGCGGTGGCCATCGCCCTGACCCAGTACGACCGCAAGTTGCCGACGCCCGACTTCAGGACGCGACTGCTGTGGTTCGATCCGGCGAGCGGCTTGTCGCTCGGGACGCGCGACGTGCCCGCCGCCGAACGCGGCGACGTCCCTCAACTGGTCCCCCTCGGCCGGCAGCTGCTGCTGCGCACGCGCAACCAATTGGAGATCCTGAAATGATCCTCGCCCTCGCCACGGCGCTGCTGAACCTGCCCGCGAACGCGCCCGTCGATTCCGGCCTGCAGGTGCGCGGAGACGCGTCGACGATCGTCGTCACCGAGGAGCACGCGCGCGCCGTCGAGCGCGGCCTCGAGTGGCTCGCCAAGAAGCAGAACGCCGACGGCTCGTGGACCGCGCGCATCGGCTACAAGCTCAACAACGGCTTCAACTTCACCTCGGCCGACAAGGGCCACCTGGGGGTGACGGCGCTCTCGGGCATGGCGTTCCTCGCGGGCGGCCACCTGCCAGGCCGCGGCCGCCACGGGCCGAGCATCGAGAAGGCGCTCTCCTTCGTGCTGTCGTGCGTGCAGGAGGACGGCTACATCACGCACGCCGGATCGCGCA
The DNA here is from genome assembly GCA_046341775.1 of Planctomycetia bacterium. Classification (GTDB taxonomy): domain Bacteria; phylum Planctomycetota; class UBA1135; order UBA1135; genus SXXH01. The sequence continues at coordinate 45,201 of JBKDQQ010000209.1, read as the reverse complement.
TGTACGACCACGCCTTCGCGACGCTGTTCCTCGCGGAGATCTGCGGCATGACGCCGCGCGAGGACGTGGAGAAGAAGCTGCAGAAGGCGGTCGACTTCATCGTCAAGAGCCAGAACGCCGAGGGCGGTTGGCGCTACGAGCCCTACGCGGCCGAGAGCGACATGTCGATCGTCGTGTGCCAGGTGATCGCGCTGCGTTCGGCGCGCAACATCGGCATCCGCGTGCCCAAGTCCACCGTCGACCGCGCCGCGCGCTACGTGGTGGATTCGGCCGTCACGCGCAACATGGGCTTCGGCGTGGGCATGGACGCGGAGATCGGCACGTTCCACTACCAGAAGGAGGTCTACTCGCGCTCCTCGTTTCCGCTGACGGCGGCGGGCGTGACGGCGCTGCACGGCCTCGGCATCTACAGCGACGAGCTGATCACCAAGGGCCTGAACTACCTCGCCAACAACCTCTCGAGCTTCAACCGCCGCCACGAGGAGGACGGGCACTACTTCTACTGGTACGGCCACTACTACGCCGTGCAGGCCATGTACACCAAGGGCGAACGCTACTGGGAGAGCTACTTCGAGGAGCTGCGACGCTCGCTCCTCGCGAACCAGCAGGCCGACGGCCACTGGAAGAACGACACCGGCCCGGGCCCGGCGCTCGGCACGGCGATGGCCGTGCTGATGCTGCAGATCCCCTACCGCTTCCTGCCCATCTTCCAGCGCTGAACGCGCCAGCACCACCTTGGTCGAAGCAAGCCGAAGTCCCGTCCTAGCCGCCCTGCTGGCGCGCGCCCGCGCGCGGCTCGCCGGCATCGTGCTCCTGCACGGCGCCGCGAGCACCGTGCTGGCGGCGTTGGCTTGGCTGCTCTTCGCCTATCTCTTGGATCGCTCGCTCGAGCTGCCCGCGGCGATCCGCGTCTTCCACCTGCTGCTCCTCGCCGCCATCCCCGCCTTCGTCGCTTGGCGCGAATGGTGGAAGCCGTGGCGCGCGCGCCCGCGCGACGAGCAATTGGCCGTGCTCGTGGAGCGCGCCCACCCCTCCTTGTCGAGCGTGCTCGTGTCGGCGGGGCAATTGGAGCGCCGCCCCGAAGGATCGCCGGCGCGGGTCGCCGCCACCGTCGCGCGCGCCGAGGCGGCGGTGCGGGATCTGGAACTCGACCGGGTGTTCGACCCGGCCAGGGCGAAGGCTCGCCTGGCATGGAGCGCCGCGGCGCTCGCCGGAGTCGCGCTGGTCGGCTGGCTCGACGCGCAAGGCGCGCGCATCTTCCTCGCGCGCATCGCGGGCGCGGAGGTCTCGTGGCCGCGCCGCACCGAACTGGTGCTGGAGGTCCGCGCCGGCGCGCCGCTCGATCCGGCCGACCCCTCCACGAGGCGCGTCGCGCGCGGCAGCGACGTGCCCGTGGTCGTCGTGGCGCGCGGCGAGACTCCCGAGGAGGTCGTGCTGCACGACTCGCTGGGTCGTCGGCAAGTGCTGGCGGCCACCGCGCGCGGCAACTTCGGCGCGCTCGTGCGCGGTGTTTCGCAAGACGTGGAGCTGTGGGCCACCGGCGGCGACGACCAGGACGAAGGTCCCAAGGTGCGCCTCGTCGTGCTCGTGCCGCCCGACGTCGCGGGCGTCGCCGTGGCGATCGAGCCGCCGGCCTACGCCAACCTCGCCCCGAGCGTGCACTTCGACGGAGCCGCCAAGGCCCTGCAGGGCTCGCGCGTGCGCGTGCATGTGCTGCCCACTCCGCCGGAGGCGCGCGGCGTGGCGCGCTTCGAGCCCGACGGTCGCGCGCTCGAGCTCGCGCCGGCGGCCTTCCCGACGCGCGAAGCGAACGCGCCCGGGCAGGCGGGATTGGCCTTCGAGTTCGAGGCCGAGGCCACGACGCGCTTCCGCTTCGAGCTGACCGACGCCAACGGCCTGTCGAACCCCGATCCAGGCCTGCACGGCGTGGACGTGATCGAGGACAAGGCGCCGCGGATCGAGTTGTCCGCTCCTGCGCGCAGCGACCTCGACACGACGGCGCAAGGACTGGTCGCCTTGCGCGCGCGCATCGAGGACGACTTCGGCGTCGCGCAGGTCGAACTCTCGTGCGAGCCGCTGGAGGGCGAGGCGCTGCTCGTGCCGCTGGAGGCGACGCCGATCGATCCCGCGCTGCTCGCCAGCGAGCGTCCGGCCTCCGAGATGCCGCGCGACCTGCGCGCGGTGGCGCGCAAGCTCGAGGCGGCCCGGCTCTTCGCGCCGGGCGCGTGCACGGCGGGCGCGGCCTGCGACCTCGTGCTCGCGGCGCGCGACATCCGCCAACCGGAGCCCCGCACGACGCGTTCCCAACCAGTGCGCTTGCGCGTGCTGTCCGACGACGAGTTCCTTAGGCGCATCCAGGATCGCCTCGCGCGCGCCCAGGGCGCGGCCAACAGCCTGTCGGAACTCCTGCGCTCGAAGGAGTCCGAGTGGCGCGAGCTGGAGGGAGTGCTCGCCGCGGCCGAGGCGGAGGAATCCTCTTCGGCGCTCTTCGCCGCCGCGGCTGGCGCGCGGCGCATGCAGGGCGAAGCGAGCTCCTTGGCGCGGGACCTGTGCTCCACCGCCGAGGCCTTGATCCTCGCGCGCGTCGAGGAGCGCGCGCTCGCCGCCGTGGCGCAGCTCGAGGGCCTCGACGACGACCCGCGACGCGCCGATCTGGCTGGATGGACCAGGATCGCCGAACAAGCCTCGGGCGGCGCCTACGGCAACGGTTTGGCGCCGAAGCTCGTCGAAATCGCGGCGTTGTCCGCCTCGATCTCCGAGACGCACGCCCGCGACGCGGTGGAAGCGCTCGCCGCGGCCGAGGGCTCGGGTTCGAACGGCCCCGCCGCGGCGGCGCAGGCCCTGCGTTCCACCCGGCGAGCGATCGAGGAAGCCGAGTTGCTCCTCTCGAAGTTGGCCGAGTGGGATACCTTGCAGTCGGTGCTGAACCTGACGCGCGACATCCTCGAGGCGCAGAAGAACCTGGCGGAACGCACCAAGCAGGGCGCGCAGGCCAAGTAGCCGACGACGGCGAGCAGGCGACCAAGGACACAGCCACAGGCAAGCACCATGATGAACAGGGCAAGATGCACGCTGGCGGGCCTCGCCTTGGCCCTCTTGTTCCTCGGCGGCGGAGCGGCGCACGCGCAGGAAGGCGCGTCCACTCCGCAGCTCGCGGGCGACCAGGAGTTGCTGCTGCGCCAATTGACGCGCCTGCGGCAGACGATGGAGGTCCTCGCGGGTCGGTTCGAGGCGGAAGGCCGCACGCACGCCGCCAAGTTGCTGCGCGAGGGCTTGGCGCACCTCGACCAGCGCACGAACGAGCGCGATGGCAAGACGCTCTCGGAGTTGATGTCCGAGGCCAGGCAGGATCTCGCCAGCGGACGCGGGGTGCAATCGCTCGAGGCGCAAGCCACGGTCGTGAAGAGCCTCGAACGCCTGTACTCGATCCTGACCGACCGCCAAGGGATGGAGGACCTCGCCAAGGAGGCCGAGGCGCTGGCGGCGTTGAAGGCCGACTTGCAGAAGCTGGCCGGCGCCGAGCAGCAACTCGAACAGGCGACGCGGGATCTGCGGCAAGCCGCGCGCACCGAGGAGCAGAAGGCGCTCGAGCAGGCGCTGGCCGCACTGCGGCAGAAGCAGGACCAGCTCTTGTCGCGCACGCAATCCGAGAACCGCGCCAGCGGAGCGCTGGACTTGGCGCAGATCGCGCGCGCCTTGGAGGAGCTGCGGGCCAGGCAGGAGCGCGACGCGCAAGTCCTCGCGGCGTGGAAGCCGGGCGAGCGCACGGCGCTCGAAGAGGCGCTGAGGCAGGCCGAGGAAGCTGCGCGCCAGCTGGACGCCGCCGAGCGTGGCGTGCGCGCGGCGGCGCGATTGCAACGGGCGGCAGAAGACGTACGCGAGTCGCAAGCCGGGGCCCAACGCGCGTCCGAGGCGCTGCGCACGGCGGCCGAACGCGAGGCGCGCGCCGCCGGCGGCGACACGACTGCGCGCAAGGCATCCGAACAACTGGCCCAAGGCGCGGAACGAGCGGGACGGGCAGCCACGCAAGACGAGGGCGCCCGGAGCAAGACGGCCGCGGAACTCGAGCAGATGGCTCGATCGCTGTTGGACGAAGCGCGGACTCGGCGCGAGGCCGCCCAACAAGCGGCCCAAGCCGCCCAAGGCAGCCGTCAAGGCGTCGAAGGCTCCGAGTCTCCCCTAGCGAGGGAACTGCGTGCGGCACTCGAGGCCTTGCAACAGGCGACGCAGAGCGGCTCGCAACAGGGCGGATCGCAACAGGGCGGATCGCAACAGGGCGGATCGCAACAGGGCGGATCGCAACAGAGCGGATCGCAGCAGAGCGGGTCGCAGCAGAGCGGGTCGCAGCAGAGCGGATCGCAGCAGAGCGGATCGCAGCAGAGCGGATCGCAACAGAGCGGGTCGCAGCAGAGCGGGTCGCAGCAGAGCGGGTCGCAGCAGGGCGGATCGCAGCAGGGCGGATCGCAGCAGGGCGGATCGCAGCAGGGCGGGTCGCAGCAGGGCGGATCGCAGCAGGGCGGATCGCAGCAGGGCGGATCGCAGCAGGGCGGATCGCAGCAGGGCGGATCGCAGCAGGGCGGATCGCAGCAGAGCGGATCGCAGCAAGATCCGAGCAGCATGGAGCAAGCTGCGCAGGCTGCCGAGGCGGCGCGCGCGCAAGCCGAGGCCGCACGGGCGCAGCTGCAGACGCTGCTGGACGAGGCCTCGACCTTGGGCAAGGCGCTCGAAGAATCGCAGCGTGGCGCTGCCAGCCAGACGCAGGAATTGAGCCAGCAGCTGCAAGGCACGCCGCAAGCCGCGACCGACGCGGCTCTTCAGGCGCAGGCGGCCTTGGAAGAAGCTCGCGCGGCGCAGGAACGCGCGGCGACCGCGGCGGCCGCGGAGCGGCCGGAGGAGGCGGCGCAAGCCGCGGAGGCCGCGGAGGCGGCCTTGCAGCGAGCGCAGCAAGCCTTGGCGCGCGCCCGCGTCCAAGGTGGCGACCAGCAAGCACGCGGCGAGTTGCGCGCGGCGCAGGATGCGTTGCGCGCGGAAGCCGAGCGACTCGCGCGGCAGGCCGGAGAGGCGCAGGGCGCTCCAGCCGAGGCGCGCGAAGGCGCGAGCGAAGCGCTGCAGGAGGCGCGCGAGGCGATGGACGCGGCGCAGCAAGCCTTGCAGCGGGGCGACATGGGCGCGGCGGCGCGCTCGCAGGAGCAGGCCTCGCAGTCCCTCCAACGCGCCGAGGAGGCGGCCGGATCCGGCGCCAAGCCGCGCGACGAAGCGCAACAGGCCGAGGCCGAGCGTCAGCGCAAGGAACAGGAGCGCATCCGCAAGCAGCTACTCGAGCTCGCGCGGCTGGCCGACGAGCGCGATGCGCAGGGAGCCCGCGAAGCGCTGCAGCGCGCGCAAGCGGCGGCGCAGGAAGCCGAGGAGGCGCTGCAGGAGGGCGACCTCGACCGCGCGCAGCGGGCCGAGCAGGAGGCGCGCGAGGCGATGCAGGAAGCGGCCCAGGAGATCGCCGAGCGGGAGGAGCAGTACCAGAAGTTGCGCCAGGAGGAGCTGCTGTTCCAGATCTCCGAGGAGGTCGGAAAGCTGCTCGAGGCGCATGTGGCCGAGATGGCCGCGCTGGCGGAGCTCGACCAGGCGCGCGGCGACGCGCAGCGCGCGACTCACGCGCAGAAGCTGCGCTTGCGCAAGATCGCGCGCGCCGAGGAGGCCTTGTCCAAGAAGAGCGCCGAACTCGCCAAATCCATCGGCGAGGAAGGCTCCGTCGTCTTCCAGAGCGTGTTCGCGCGCGTCGAGGAGGACCTGAAGCGCATCGCCGCGCTCATGACGGAGGAGGGCGATTGGCAGTCCGGCGAGCGCGTGCAGGCCCTGCAGCAGGACGTGAAGCAGGATCTCGAATGGATGGACGCGGCGCTGCAGGCCGAGAAGGAACGGCGGCGCGAAGAGGAGCAGCAGCAAGAGCAGCAGCAGCAACAACAGCAGCAGGGCGAGAACCGCCTCGTTCCCGACGAAGCGGAACTGAAGTTGCTGCGCAAGATGGAGGTCGACGTGATGGAGTCGATCGAGCGCCTGCTCGCGTTGCATCCCGAATTGAAGGAAGCGGACGGCCTGGATCCGCTGCTGCTCGAGGATGTCGGCCGACTGGCGCGCCGGCACGAACGCACGAGCGAGTTGTTCGTCGCCTTTCGCAGGCGGCTGGGCGTGCCGGATCCCGGCGCCGAGGGCGTGCCGCCGGTGCGCATCGGGCCGGCCGGCGGCGACGGTGAAGGCGAAGGAGGTGGACGATGAAGGCTTGGATCTGGTTGTGCCTGTGCCTCCCCGCCGCGGCGTCGCACGCGCGGCAGGACGAACCGCCGCGGCGCTTGTCCCAGCAAGGCGAGGATGGCCAGGCCGAGATGCTGCGCCTCTTCGGAGAGGTCGAGACGCAGCTCAAGGCGATCGACAAGCTGCTCTCCGAGGCGGCCGCCGGCGACACCCGGAAGCTGCGCGAAGCGGGCCTTTCCAACATGGACGAGTTGCTGCGCCGCACGGCCGACGACTCGCGCAAGGTGCAGGCCGACATCGACCGTCTGCTAGAGCTCGCCAGGCAGGCCGGCCAGCAAGGCGGTGGCGGCGGCGGCGGTGGCTCGGGCGGCAGCTCCGGCGGCCAAGGGCAGGAGCAGCAGGATGGCGACGGATCGTCGTCGCCGCTCTCGGGACGCAGCGAGGAGTCCACCCGTCGCGAAGCGACGCCCGAAGGTCCCGACGCGGGCGGTGGACGCCCGCGAGGCGGAGCGGAAGAGCGCGCTCGGCAAGGCGAGCGCGCCGAGGAACAGCAAGGCTCGCGACCCGCGCCGGGCGGGCAGGCTCGACCGCGCGATCCGCGCCAGGCGGGCTCCGACCCCGGGGCGTCGCGGCCGGGAGCCGCGCCCGGCGCCGATCCGCGCGGCGCGGGCAGCCAGGATCCCGCCGGCGCCGATCGCTGGGGCGACTTGCCGGTGCACGCGCGCGACGTGTTCCGCACGCAGGGCGGACGCGATCTTCCGCCACGCTACCGCGACGCCATCGACGGCTACTACCGCAGGCTGTCGAAGAACCCGTGATCCTCCTGTGCGCGGCGCTCCTCGCGTGGCGGCCGGAGGCCACCACGAGCCTGTCAACTAAATTTGACAGAGTGGCCGCCGACCTCCCCCGCCGGGCCGAACCCGCCGCGGGTTCGCGCGTGGCGGCCGGCGGGCCCGTGGACGAGTTGGAGGAACGCGCCGGGATCGCGGCGGCGCGGGCCTTGGCGTGGCTGGCCAAGGAGCAGGATCCAGACGGCAGCTTCTCCTCCACCGGAGTGGAGGCGGGCGCCTCGCGCACGGAGGCCGCGGGCCATGCTCCGGTCGCCACCACGGCGTTGTGCGCGCTGGCGTGGATGGCCGGCGGAGCGACGCCCGGACGCGGCGAGCACGGCGAGGCGCTCGCGAAGTCGATCGAATGGCTGGTCGCGTGCTGCGATCGCGATGCCGGCTCCGCGCGCAAGGGCTGGATCTCGCGCCCGGGCGACCTCGTCTCGCGCATGCACGGGCACTGCTACGCGACGCTGGCCCTGGCCCAGGCGTGGTCCATGTCGAGGAAGGACGATCTGGGCGCGCGCGTGGAGGCGGCCTTGCGCGACGCGGTCGACCTGCTGTTGCGCGCGCAGGGCGTCGAGGGCGGCTGGTGGTACGAGCCCGAGCGCGGCGGAGGCCACGAGAGTTCGCTGACCGTGTGCGCGGTGCAGGCGCTGCGCGGGGCGCGCGACGTGGGAGTGGGCGTCGACTCGCGAGTCGTGGAGCGTGCGCTCGCCTACTTGCGCCGCACCCGCCGCGAGGACGGGGCCTTCGCCTACGCCATCGGCGACAAGCAGGTCTCGGTGGCGCTCACGGCGGCGGGCATCGGGGTGTTGCAGAACGCCGGCGCCTACACGGGCGCGGAGCTGCGCCAAGGCCACGACTGGATCGCGCGCGCCTTGGCGCTGCGCGGCAGGCCCGATGCGCCCGAGGCCGCGCGCCTCGTCGTGTGCCCGCGCTACGAGTCGCTGTACCTCGCGCAGGCCTTGTGGCAGCTCGACGACCGGGCGCCGTGGATCGATTGGCGGCGCGTCGAGGCGCGGGCCGCGCTGCAGCGCCAGGCGGAGGACGGCCGCTTCCGCGACGCGCGCTTCGGCGACGCGTACGCGACCAGCATGGAGGCGCTGGTGCTGCTGCTGCCGGCCGGACTCCTGCCGGCCTTCCAGCGCTGATGGGCGAGTCGACGAAGACGCGCGCTCAGCGGCGCGCATCCGCGGCTGCGGCGCGGTCCATCAGCACGTAGGCCAGCCCCCCGCGATTCATCCACACGACCTCCATGTCGGCGCGACTGAAGGTGCAGCGTCCGAGGACAGGGTCGCTGGTGGCGGGATCGTTGGCCAGCACGCGCCCTTCCTCGTCGAAGCCCACGAGCACCAGCAGGTGTCCATTGGTGCTCTCGTAGGGTGCGCCCGCGAGTTCGCCCTTCTTCGCGCGGATCGAGACGACCAGCGGCTGGTCCGCGGCGATGTGCTGTTCGACCTCGCGCCAGGTCGAGCAGCGCGCGAGCCGCCCCGGCACGCCGAGCGTCCAGGCCGCCTGCACGTTGCGCGGCCAGTTGCCGTAGATGTCGTTGACCGGGTCGTAGGCCAGCGCGCAGAAGCGCTCCAGCTCGACATCCACGCCGCGCCACGCGAGCAGCATCGTGGTCGAGGTCGGCGAGCAGACGCGCGCGGCGATCTCCGCTCCGGCCGAACGCTGGGAGAGGAAGGGCACGGCGAGTCGGCGGCGCCAGGACTTGGGATCGAGCGCGGGCGCGGACGCCTCCGCGGCGCGACGCGCGGCGATGTCGGAAGCGACGAGATCGAGGCGCGCCACGCGCACCGCGGCCCCCGTCCTGCCGTGCGCGCGCACGCGCACGCGCGCGGCCGCCATGGGGCCCTTCGCCTTGAACCAGTCGACCTCCACGGTGCCGAGCGCGGATTCCAGCGGCGCGCGCGCGCCCGGCGCGACCCCCCATTCGCCCAGATGCAGCCAACCGCTGCGCTCGCCGTCCTTCTCGACCTCGAGCTCCACGACGGCGCCGGCACCCTCCTCGACATCGAGGTTCCACGACACGAGCAGCTCCCGCCACGCCAGGTGCATGGCGAAGGACTCGACCCACTCCGCGCGCTCGCCTCCCGCGACCAGCCGACCGTGCGGCGGAGCGATGCGCGACTGCGATTCGACGGGAAAGCCGGGGCCTTGGAGCGCGAGGGCGGCGCACAGGAGGGCGAGCATGGAGCGCATGGTACTGCGGGATGCTGGCCCCGTTCATTGTGCGCGCCTGCGTCGCGGCTTCCGCGCAAGGGGCCCATCCGTCGGCGAACGACCGCTCGCGCCTGCGCACGGTTCGCCAGACCGCCTCGTCGAGGCAGGTCTCCAGCCGACCTGCGCGCGCGCGAAGCGGCGTCGCGGTGCCTGCGCAGGCATCGGGCAAGGTCTCGGGGATCTGGTTGTGGTGGCAAGCCTGGGTCGTCGCACCTCGCGTCGTCGTCGGGCTCGGGTCTGGTCCGGCCGGTGGAACCGGGGGCGCAAACTTCCCCCCCCCCTCCGTCTTGGGGGGGCCCGTCCGCGGCCCGCGCCCCCCTGCAGGCCGTCCCAAGGCCGCCTGCCCTCGGCGTGGCGGCCAGATGGAGGGCGAGCCTCGAGCCTCTCCACTCGATAGGACGCCGGCGAGACGACGTAGGTGGCATTCCGGGCCGGATTCCGGCCCCGACTCACATGCGGGTCGCGCACAACGAACGGGACCAGCATCTCCGCCCGTGTGGACGTGCGCTCGCGCACACGTCCGCCGCGCCCGTCCGCAGCCCCACCCCGCCGCCCCCGATCGGTACGCGCCGCCGGCCCCCCCCGCACGCCCCCCCGCATGCGCCCAACGCGGGTTCGAGGCACAATGACCGGGCGGGCGCGCGCCCGGCACGCCTCTTGCGCGGAGGCGAGGACTCGATGCCGTCCCTCTTGCCTGTCCTCGTGTTGTTGCTCGGCTCGCTCGCGTCCGCGGGTGATCTGCCGGAGGAGCGTCGCATCCTCGTGCTGCGCGACGGGACCAAGGTGCGCGTGCTGTGCAAGCAGGAGTCGGGCCGCTGGTCCCTCAAGAACGCCTCGGGGTGGCAAGTCGTGCCGCCAGGGCAGGTGGCTTCCGCGCGTCGGGAGGCCGAGGCGCTCTTCGAATGGCGCGAGGCGCGGGTCGAGCTGCGCGCGGCCGCCGGGCGCGATGGAGAGTGGAAGGCCGCGGTCGCCTCGGCCCGGCGCGCCGCAGAGCTCGGCTTGCATGCCGAGGCGTTGGGCGAGCTGGATCTCGTGCTGCGCGCGCGGCCGGACGAGCCGATGGCGTTGGCCGTGGTCGCCGAGCACGACTTGCTGTTGCTGCCGGACGCGCGCGACGCGGACTCGTTGGCCCGCTTGCTGGAGCTCGGGCCGACCCTGCCGCCCGCGGCGCGCGAGGCCGTGGCGCGCGCGCTCGGCGCAGCGCAGGACAAGGCTGCGCTGCGCGCGCGGCTCTGCGCCGAGCTCGGATCGGGGATCGTGGCGCGCCGCACCTTCGCCATGCTCGCCTTGCGACGCCTCGCGCCGGGCGAGGCGCGCCGGGAAGCCGCCATGCACGCCATGTTCGATCCGTCGGTCGACGCGCGGCGCGAAGCGGCGCGCATGCTCGCCTGCGCGCGCGACGCGTCGACCATCGAGCCCTTCGAGAAGGCCTTGGGCGAGTCGCGCTCGCCGCTCTTGCGCGAACGCGCGGCGGAGGCGCTCGGGCACATGGGCTACGCGGCGGCGATTCCGGCGCTCGTGGCCGCGCTCGCGCGACCCGCGGCGGGCGGAGGGACGGCCGCTCGTCCGCCGCGCTCGCACGTGCACTTCGGATCGCAGCGCGCCTACGTGGCCGACTTCGATGTCGAGGTGGCGCAGTTCTCCGCCGTGGCGGATCCGACCATCGGCACGCTGGTGGAAGGCGCGACGCTCGAAGTGGCCGTGGTCTCGTCCATCTCCGCGCTGGATGCGCGCGCGCAGGAAGCCGTGGCGACGCGCGCCGCGCTCTCGCGGCTCGCGGGGTTGCGCATGGACACCACCAAGCAGTGGCTGTCCTGGTGGGAACGCGAGGGCCGCGCGCGCCACGGGCGATGAACCGCGCGCGGACTCAGTGCGCGAAGATCCCCGACAAGGACAGCAGGATCTCGCCGGCGATCAGGAGGATCACGATCCACTCGAGCGTCTCCATGCGCAGGTCGGCGGCCTCGCCATGCACCTTCTCGTGCACCCGCTCGATGGTCTCGAGCTTGCGCTGGACGCTGTGGTGCCACTCGGCGAAGCCGTAGCTCTCGCCCGCGGCGCGGTGGACGCGGGCGAGGTACTGGTCGCCGTGCAGCTTGAGCGCGTTGTCGACCCGCTCGTAGAGGAGCGCGGCGTCGATCTGCAGCCGCGCCACCGCGGCGATCTCGCGCCGCGTGCGGTCGCGCTGGAACACGCGCCACATGGAACGCGGATGCTGGAGCGTGGCGTAGGCGCGGTCGAGCGCCTTGTCCAGGCGATCGTCGAGGAAGCGCAGCTCCAGCAGCTCGAGGTTGGCGAACTCGAGCACCGCCAGCGTGTCGGCGGGTTCCGGGTCGAGCAGGAACGCGCCGTTCCAATCCACGATGGCGAGGTCGGGCGTGCCGAAGCGCACCACCGCCTCGACCGCCTCGCGCACCTCCTGCTCCGACAATTCATCCGGCTCGGCGCGCAGGATGCGCGCCAGCACGCGCTCGTGGCGCGCCAGCAGCGTGTCGGGGTCGATGCCGCCGTCGAAGGCGCGCACCTCCCAGACCACGTAGTCCTCCTCCTGCTCAGCGAGCGACGGATGGTCGATGCACTCGCGCAAGGCCGCCACCAGCCTCTCCGCCAGCGCGCGCGCGGCATCCTGCGCGCGCGAATCGGCGGCGAGGCGCGTGGCGCAGGTGGCGAGCTGCTCGAGGTCGAGCCCGTCGATGGGCGCCTCGAAGGCCACGGTCACGCCACCGAAGTCCCACAAGGTCGCCTCGACCTGCGGCGCCGTGCGCAGCCCGGCGACCTCGATGGAAGGCATGTCGCGCAGCACCAGCAAGGGCGGCGGGTCGAACTGCGCGTGCCGCGGGGCGTGGCCCTTGTGGCGGATCTTCTCCAGCGCCGCATCCCCCGCCAAGGCGCGCTGCGCGGCCTGCAAGTCGATGGCCGCGCCCACGTCGAAGGCGTAGAAGAGCCGCGCGGATCCCGAGGCGACGCGGAGCGCGGGGTTGGCGAGGCTGCCCATGATCGCGCGATGCTCCCAGCGGGCATGCGCACCTGTCAAGTCGCCGCAAGGCGCAGGCCTCCGCGCGCGGGAGGTCCGCGCATGCGGAGCATGGCGCCCGGCGGGGCGTGGCGCGCCGAGCCGGGACCGCATTGTCAAGATTCCTTGACAGATCGCGCCCGGTCGCGGAGCACGCTCACAGCCTGCGCGCGCGGATGTTCCGGAATCGCACGGGATCGCCGTGGTCCTGCAGGGCGATGCGGCCTTGTCGGAACCGGCCGAAGCCGGGCATCGAGGCGAACTTGCTGGCGGCGACCAGCGCGCCCCACTCGGTCGAGCCGATCTCGAAGCGCGCCGTGGCCTCGCCGTTGAGCCGGTATTCGACCATTCCGTCGCGGCAGCGGATCGAGGCCTCGTTCCACATGCCCACCGGCAGGGTGAAGTCGCGCGGCGGCGCGTGCAGCGCGTAGTTCGCCCCGGCCGAAGTCGCCGGGTCGCGCCCGTCGGGGTGCAGGTCGTTGTCGAGGATCTGCATCTCCGGACCGGTCTCCCACACATGCGCGTGGGCGTCGGAGACATGGAAGAAGATCCCGCTGTTGCCGCCGGGGGGCACTTGCCACTCGAGTCGCAGCTCGAAGTCGCCGTAGAAGTCGCGCGTGACGAGGTCGCCGCCGCCGCGACACACGAGCTCGCCGTCCTCGACGACCCATCCGGCCGGCGGGGCGTCCTTCTGGTGGCCCTTCCACTTGTCGAGGGAGGCGCCGTCGAACAGCAGCTCGAAGCCCTCGCTTGCCTCCTCGGCGGAGAGCTGGTTCGCCTCGACGCGCGGAGCCTCGCGCAGCTCGAGCGGACGATCGGCGGGCATCTTGTTGAGGGTCAGCCAACCTTCCTTGGTCCAGGGCCTGCGGCCATCCTCGTCGCGTTGCCCGCCGACGAGCCGCACGTGCACGACGCGACCTTCCTCCAGCCCCGCGATGGCGAGATGCACGCGCGTGCGATCCTTCGACACGCTCGCGCGCTCCACGACGAGCTGCTCCTCGTCGAGCTTCGGCCCGCCGTACTCCGCAGTCGGCTCGTAACGCCACTCTTCGACGCGCCAGCCGCGCGGATCCCAGCCGTGGCCGGGCTGGAGCGCGCTGGTGAACTCGATCTCGAGGCCGCCGGTCATGGCGCGGATCGAACGCATCTCGAAGGGCGCGGGGCCGACCCAGGCGAGGCGCTGCAAACCATGGCGCAGCTTCCCCTCCTGTCCCCAGTTGCCGGTCGAGCCGATGCCGCCCACGTACAAGGCTCCATCGGGGCCGACGACGACGCGATTCGTGCCGGCCTCGAGGCCCTGCGTGAAGCGGAACACGCTCGCCTGCCAGACACCGTCGACCACGTCGATCACGTCGCGCTTCAAGCCGCCATGCGTCACGTCGCCATGCACGACGTGGCCCGCGTACGGACCGAAGGACTCGGGCAGCAGCGTCGGCTGGCTGGGAGAGTTGCCGATCTCGTTCTGCGGCAACCACGCGACGGGCGGATCGACGGGCAGGTTCGCGGCCGCGTCCTTCAGGACGGCGCGCGAGCCGTAGAACGCTCCCTCCCTCAGGCGCATCAGCTTGCTCGAGGGCAGCCAATCGCCCTGGTTGTCGGTCAAGAGGATCGATCCGTCCGGGCCGGGGCCGATGCCGTTGGGCGTGCGCAAGCCGTGCGCGACCGTGCGCACCTCGCCGGTGTCCATGTGCACGCGGATGGAGCGACCGCGGCCCGGCACTTGCGGATCGGTGCTCTTGCCGCCCGGGTCGATGGCGATCGCCAGGTTGGCGTGCAGCCAACCGTCCTTCTCCAGCAGGCCGAAGGTGAACTCGTGGAAGTTCGGGCTGACCTCGAAGTCGGCGCTCACGCAGCGGTATTCGTCGGCCACCTCGTCGCCATCCTTGTCGATCAGCTCGGTGATCTCCTGCTTCTGGCAGACGAACACGCGCGTGCCGACGACGCACAAGCCCAGCGGTTCGGCGAGGCCCGCGGCGAAGCGCTTCTTCGTGATGCGCGCGGGATCTCCGGTGGAGACGCCGTCGAGGATCCACACGGCGCCTTCGGGATCCCAGGTCGAGACGAGCAGGCGACCATCGGGCAGGAACGCCAGGCCCGCGACCTTGGGCTTGAAGTCGTCGGGACGCGCGGGCGAGAGCGCCAGCGCGGGATGCACGCCCTCGAGCGGCTGGCCGTCGCCCGGCGCGCCCTTCGACAAGGGACGAAGCACGCGCTTCCTCCCCGGCGCCACGACCTTCACGTCGCCCGCGACGCACTGCAGGGCGGACTCGGGCACGACCACGAAGCCCGCGGCCCCGGGCGGTCGCCACTCGAGGCGCAAGGCCCAGCCGCCGTAGCACTCGAAGTGGCGCAACTTGAGCGCGCGCGGTCCCGCCGCGAGCCGCACGCGCGCGGGCTTCGCCACCGGGCCGTGCAAGCCGTCGTGGTCGATCACCTTGGCGCCGTCGAGGAAGAGCTCCGATCCGTCGTCGCTCGCGAGGCGCAGTTCGTATTCGCCGTCGACCGGCGCAACGAGCCAACCGTCCAGCTCGAGCAGGAAGAGGTCCTCGAGGCCGCCGAGCTCGGCATCCTCGAAGTCCACGCGCGGCACGATGCGCGAGACGTTGGGGGTCTGGCCCGCGACGAGCGGCAGCAACTCGTCGAGCGGCTCGCCGACGTAGTACGCGCGCAACGCGAGGCCGGGACCGCGCTCCTCGACTTCCTGGGCGGCGACGAAGGGCGCGACGGACAGCACGAACGCGAAGAGGGGCTTCCACATGGCTACTTGCCCCCCTCGGACGCGGGGCCGGGCTGCGGCAGCAGCCAGAACTGGTACACGTTGCCGACCGGGAAGGGCTTGCCGAGCGTGATGCGGCTCTCGATGCGCGTCTCGACCACGACGCCGCGCTCGTCCGGCACGTCCCGGATCGAGTCCTGGGCGACCGCCTCGTCGACGAAGAAGCGCCCGGTCGAGTCGCGCCGCACGAGCACCTGCAGCGCCACGTCCTCGGGGCAATCCGAGACCCGCCACTGGCGCCACAGGCCGGATTGGGCGCCGCGGAAGTCGAGCTCGTCCATGCGCGCGGCGTCGAACAGGTGCTCGGGGCGGATGAACTCCGGCCGCTCCTCCACGAGGATGCTGCGCCCATCCTCGAGGTCGATCGCGTACTTGAGCACGAGTCGCCCCTTGACGACCTCGTGGCCGCGCCAGCGCGCCTTGCAGCCGATGGGCTCGAGCCGCGGGTTGGGCGAGGCCGGGTCGCGCACGATGCGGATGGCGGTCCACACCGGACCGTCGAAGCCGTCCATCAGCGTCGTGCCGCGCGAGGTCGGCTGCGGACCGTGCGCGCTGGTCCAGACCGTGCCTTCGAACAGCACGCCGCCGCGCCACGCCTTGAGCAGCCCGCAGGTGGTCGCGTCCCACGCGCACCACAGTTCCTCGTGCAAGGCCGCGGTGGCGACCCGCACGCGGCGGTCGAGAACCGAGCGGAAGACGAAGGGATCGGCCGCGCGCTCGGGCGCGGGCAGCCCTTGGACCAGGGGCAGGGCCAGGACGAGCGTGATCATGCCGCTTGGGGACGCTTGGAGGAGACCGAGGGGTAGAACAGGACGATCAGCACGAGGCAGGCGAGCGACGCCCACATCGGCACGCCGAACAACACGGCGGTCTGCGCGCGATCCTTGTAGACCAGCGTCTCGGACGCGCCCTGCGCGATCAGCGCCACCTTGCTGGAGATCCAGCTGCCCGCGATCACGCCGATGCCGACGATCACGAGGTTGTACAGGCTCTGCGCGCTGGCGCGCACGTCGGCTCCGGTCTCCTCGTCGACGATCATGAACGCCACGAAGATGAAGCAGCAGAACACCAGTCCGTGCAGCGCCACCCCGGCGATGGCGACCGGGAGCTGCGCCGCCTCCGGCACGTGGTCGATGTAGGCGAAGACGGCCATGCGCGCCGCGTAGGCCGCGCACCCGAGCACGAGGATGTGCTTCTTCGAGAGGAGGCGCGCCAGGATCGGCATGGACGCCATCACGACGATCTCGGACATCTGGCCGATGGTCATCAAGCCTCCGCCGCCCACGCCGAAGACGGCGTTGATGGAGTCCGCGGCCTTCGTCTGGAAGGTCGAGAGGAAGCCCGAGGTGTGCACGAAGTAGAACTGGTGGATGCACGAGATCGGGATGGAGACGAGGAAGAGCACTCGCAACGCGCGGTTCGACAGCACCTCGGCGAAGGCCGCGCCGATGGCGCTGCGGCCGGCGTCCTTGCGCGGCGGCGTGTCGGGCAGGGTGAACGAGTAGAGGCCCATCGCGAGGCCGAGCACGGAGCTCAGCTTGAAGGCGTCGGCGCGGCCGAGGGCCTGCGCCTGCGCGATCGCCTCCTCGGTCGCGCCCGCGGGCGTGTGGTGGTGCAGCAGCCACTGCCCCACCGCGATGCCCACCGCGATCCAACCGATCGTGCCCCACAGGCGCACCTGCCCGAACTCCTTGTCGCGATCCGCCAGATGGTGGAACGCGATGGCGTTCGTCAGCGGCATCGTCGGGCAGTACAGGATCGAGTAGCACAGCGAGAACCACAGGAAGCCCCAGTAGGTCTCGATCGAGGCGAGTTGCCACATCAACAGGGCGCCTGCGAGATGCAGCAGGCCCACGAACTTCTGCGTGGCGAGGAAGCGGTCGGCGACCTGCCCGGCGATGAACGGCGCCAGGAGCGCCCCCACCGCGCCCACCATGAACATCGTGCCGATCTCGTCGGCCTTGAATCCGCGCACGTCGGCGAGGTACGGCCAAAGGATGGGGAGCCACGCGCCCCAGATGGCGTACTGGAGGAACATCATGCCCGAGAGCCGGGCTCGCACGCCGAAGTCTGTCTGGTTCATGGTCGTCGCTGGGCGGCCGCTGGTCGGGGGGGCTGGCGGCGCGCGCAGCGGCGGCGGGGCGCGCGCCGCGTCGGTCACTCGCTGAAGGCTGCGTCGAAGGCGCGCGTGCTGGTCGGGAAGTCGAGGCGGCGCACGAAGGCCGCGGCCTCGCTCGCGCCATGCTCGCGGTCCATCAAGGCGTCCTCCCACTCGACCGTGAGCGGCCCTTGGTAGCCCGCGTGGTTCAAGAGCCGGATGATGCCTTCGAAGTCGATGCGTCCACGGCCGGGCGAGCGGAAGTCCCAGTTGCGTCCGTCCGCGCCGAAGTCCACGTGCCCGCCGAAGGTGCCTGCCAAGGTCGGCGTCGGCGACCACCACACGTCCTTGACGTGCGCGTTGACCACTCGCGAGCCGAAGCGCCGCAGGAACTCGAGGTAGTCGACGCCCTGGTAGCCGAAGTGCGACGGGTCGAAGTTGAAGCAGAAGTGCTCGTGGTGCCGGACCGCCTCCAGCGCGCGCTGCGTGCTGCTGATGTCGAAGGCGATCTCGGTCGGATGCACTTCGAGGGCGAACCAGACGCCTTCCTTCTTGTAGGCGTCGAAGATCGGCGTCCAGCGCCGCGCGAAGTCCTTGAACCCCGCCTCGATCGCGCCCTTCTTCAGCGGCGGGAACGCGTAGGCGTAGTGCCAGATCGGGCTGCCCGTGAAACCCACGACCACGGTCTTGCCGGTCTGCTTGAGCTTCTGCTTGACGGAGACCGGCGCGGCGTCGAAGAACTTGCGCGCCGCTCGGCCGGTGTCGATCATCTCCTTCTGGGCGCGCTTGCGCACGCCCTCGCGTTCGCCGTCGCCCCAGACATGCGCGGGCAGGATCGACTCGTGGCGCTCGTCGACGAGGTCGCCCACCGCCTGGCCGACGAGGTGGTTGCTGATGGCGAAGGAGGCGAGCCCGTGGTCGGCGAGCAGTTCCCACTTCCGCAGGCAGTACTGCTTGTCCTTCAAGGCGCGCTGGACCTCGAAGTGGTCGCCCCAGCAGGCGAGCTCCAGGCCGTCGTAGCCGAAGGACTTGGCCTTGGCGGCCAGCGTTTCGAGAGGCAGGTCGGCCCATTGGCCGGTGAACAAGCAGACGGGGCGGCTCATCGTTCTTGGTTCCTCGCGGGGGCCGCGCGGGCCGCCCGCCACGTTCGGTCACTTGATCTCGGCCAGGCGGATGGCGCACTTCTCCTTGGCGCTCTTCAAGGCCGCCTCGAGCACGCGCTGCGTCTGGTAGGCGTCCTCGAAGTCCGGCAGCGGCACCTGCGGCTCGACGCCGCACAACGCGCCGACGATGTCGGCCGCCATGTTGACGAAGCCGTGCTCGTAGCCGAGCACGTGCGCGTCGGGCCACCAGGAACCGGCCCACGGGTGCTTGCCGGCGGCGCTGGTGGCGACGATGCGCTTCCAGCCGCGCGTGCGCGGATCCTCGCGGTTGTCGCACCACCACAGCTCGTTCATCGACTCGAACTCGAAGCGCAGCGAGCCGAGTTCGCCGTTCACCTCGATGCGGTTGGCGTTGAGGTGGCCCGCGGCGAGGCGCGTGGCTTCGAACGTGGCGATGGCGCCGGACTGGAAGCTCGCCAGGAACACGACCGCGTCGTCGACGTCGCTGCGGCCCTTCTTGTCGCTCCCCGGGATCGACCGTTCCTGCACGAAGGTGCGCGAGACCGCGCCGTGGATGTCCTGCAGCTCCTCGCCCAGGAGGAAGCGCGCCATGTCGACGATGTGGGCGTTCAAGTCGCCGTGCGCGCCGCTGCCGGCCTCGCCCTTCTTGAAGCGCCACAGGAGCGGCGTGTCCGGCCCGCCCCAGCTCTGCAGGTACTGCGCGCGCACGTGGTAGACGCGCCCGACGAGGCCTTGGCGCATCATCTGCCACGCCAGGCCGAGCGCCGGGCAGCGCCGGTAGTTGAACCACACGAAGGTCTGCGACTTCTTGCGGTGCTTCTTGGCGGCGTCGCGCATGGCGCGCGCGTCGGCGAGCGTGCCCGCCAAGGGCTTCTCGCAGGCCACGTGCTTGCCCGACTCGAGCATCGCGATGGCGATCTCCTTGTGCGAGTCGTTGGGCGTCGCGACGTCCACCAGCTCGATCATCGGGTCCTTGGCGATCGAACGCCAATCGGTGGTGCCGTGCGGGACGCCCCACTGCGCCACGAACTTGTCGAGCGCGTCGCCGTCGCGCGCGGCGACGGTGCGCAAGGCCACCCTGCGCGGCAGGTCGAAGAAGCGATTGGCCTGGCCCCAGGCGTTGGCA
Organism: Planctomycetia bacterium; assembly: GCA_046341775.1. Classification (GTDB taxonomy): domain Bacteria; phylum Planctomycetota; class UBA1135; order UBA1135; genus SXXH01. Next base: position 25,762 of record JBKDQQ010000209.1, on the reverse strand, counting down.
TGGGCGCGGCCCATGAACTTGGAACCTACGAGGGCGACCCCGAGGGTCTGAGGCGCTGCGGCGGGTTGCGGCACGGAACTCTCCTGCGCCACGCGGGCGCGCGCGCAGTATCGCCGCCTGCCGCGCGCGGCGCAACACGCGCGGGATCTAGCGCCCCGTCCCCCGGGCGAGATGCGCCTCCAGCACGCCGAGCCGCCGTTCGCGGTTGAGCGCGTCGGCCAGTTGGAAGACGGCGGTCGCGTCGTCCCGCAAGCCGAGCACCTGCTCCGGCACCGAGTCGGGCGCGACCAGTTCGAAGCTCGTCGAGCGCCGATCGGGACGACGCCACCACGAGACCTCCTTCTGCAGTCCCAGCACGACCATCCACTCGTCCGTCAGCAGTCCGATGTTCCTGTTGTGGATGACCCACGCGCGACCCGGGCCGTCGGACGGCAGGCCGAGGAGGTCCTCGCCGAAGAAGGTCGTCGTCGCGGAGACGCCGCCGAGGGACAGCAGCGTGGGCGCGAGGTCGATCTGCGAGCACAGGCGCTCGATGGTCCGCCCCTGCATGCCCGGATCGGGCGACAGGAACAGGGCCGGGATGCGGTAGCTGCCCACCGGGATCGACTCCGCGCCGTAGACGCGCGCGCCGTGGTCGCCGACCACCAGCACCAAAGTCCCCTCGAGCAGCCCCGCGTCGCGGCACTCGTCGAGCCAGCGCCCCAAGGCCCAGTCCGCGTAGGCGACCGCGTCGTCGCGCGTGCCCGCACGCGTGGCGAGGTGCGTTTCGCGCTCCGGCACCAGGTAGGGCTTGTGGTTCGAGACCGACAGCATGGTCGCGAACAGGCGCCTTCCTTCGCTGCGCGCGCGCTTCTGGCGCTCCAGCAAGCGCGCGAAGATCCACTCGTCCGCCGCGCCCCACGCGGTGTAGAACGCTTCGTCGGGCATGTCGGCCTGCTCGATGAACTCGCTCCAGCCGTTCCTCGACGCGAATGGTTCCAGCGAGTCGAACATGCCGCGACCGCCGTAGACGAAGACCGTGTCGTGGCCGAGCTTGGCGTAGACCTCCGCCAGCGTGGCCACGTGCTCCGTGGTGGGCCGCTTCGTGATGGAATCGCCCGGCAAGGGCGGGAAGGAGCACAGGATGCCTTCGAGTCCGCGCACCGTGCGGTTGCCGTCGGCGACGAGGTTCACGAGGGACAAGCCGCGCCGGCTCCACTCGTCGAGGCGGGGCGTCAAGGCCTTGCTCCCGCCGTAGAAAGCCGAGAAATCGCTGCCGAAGCTCTCCTCGACCACGACGACCACGTCGAGGTCCTGGCCGGGATGCGCGCGCGGGGTGGACTGGCGCATGGGCCGGCTCGAGTCCATCCCCAGCACGGCGCGCGCGCGTGCATCGGCCTCCGCGGGCGGCAGCGTCCTGTAGTAGGCGACGTAGTCCAGCTCGGCCGTGGCGAAGGCGCGCCACAACTGTTCGTGGCCGTTGTGCGCGACTTCGTCGGCGGTGCGATCGGCGAAGCTCCGCGACGGAAGCACCACGAGCAGCGCCGCACCGGCGAGGCAGGTGGCGATCCAACCTCCGCACCAGGCGGCCCGACGACGCCACGAGAGTCCGCGCGCCTCGCGCGCGTCGCGCGCCACCAACCAGGCGGCGGCGAGCGCCGCGGCCGCGCAAGCGGCGACGATGGCGGGGATGGGATAGCTCTCGTGCAGGTTGACCAGGACTTCGTGCGGATAGAGCACGTAGTCGAGGGCCACGTGGTTGTAGCGCGCGGCGAACTCCTCGAAGAAGCAGCCTTGCACCACCGCGTCGAACAGGATCCCGAAGCAGGCGGCGAAGCACACCAGCGCCAGGCTCCGGCCGCGCGACAACCAACGGGCCGGCGTCAATCCCAGCAGCGCCGCCGCCGGCGCGAGCAGGAAGGGCGCCACGCACAAGTCTCTGAGCGACCCCAAGCCCAGCACCGCGAGGAACGCGGCCGGCTCCGCCCCGCCTTCGCGGAAGCCGAACCACAGCACCACGCGCAGCGCCGCGCCGACGCCGAGGTGCAACAGGAGCAGTCGGAGGATCAACGAGCGGCGCGAGGGCGCGGGCGTCGCGCCGATGGCTGTGGCTTGCATGGTGGTCGTGTCGCGATGCTAGCCGGACGAGCGCTCGGACGCAGCTCGCGGCCGGACTCGCGCGGCGGGCATGCTCAGGGATGGGACGGACCGCGTTCGCCGGGCGGCACGTAGCGCGCCAGCTCGGCGGAGGCGAAGCCGGCACCGAGCACGAGCGCTTCCAGCGCGCTCCAGCGCGCCGAGCAGGACTCGAGTTCCTCGGCGCCCACTTCGACGCGCGCCGACGCGCCGTGGTCGCGCACGCGCAGCACGCGCAATCCGGCCTGCTTGAGGGCCTCCTCGGCGGCTTCGATGCGGGCGAGGCGCTCGCGCGTAACGCGCGTGCCGACGGGCAGGCGCGACGACAGGCAGGCCGAAGCGGGCTTGTCCGCCACGACGAGGCCGCGCGCAGCCGCGTAGCGCCGCACATCCGCCTTGGTCCACCCCGCCTCCGCCAAGGGGGCGACGACGCCGAACTCCAGCGCGGCGCGCGCGCCGGGCCGATGGTCGGAACGATCGTCGACGATCTCCCCGAAGGCCATCGTGGCCACGCCCGAGCGCGCCGCCCACGCGCCCATCGCCTCGAAGAGCGCGCTCTTGCACCAATAGCAGCGGTCGCCCGCGTTCGCGGCATAGCGCTCGTCGGACAACTCCTCCGTGCGGGCCACGACGGGTTCGACTCCGATGGACCGCGCGAAGGCGAGGGCCGACTCCAACTCGCGCCGCGGCAGCGAAGCCGAATCGGCGATCACGGCGCTGGCGCGCGCCCCGAGGACGTCGCGCGCGGCGGCGAGCAGCACGCTCGAATCGACGCCCCCCGAGTACGCCACGACCAGCGACTCGTGGCGCGACAAGGCCTGGCGCAGGGCGCCCAGCTTGGCGCTCCACTCCTGCTCGTCGCCACATGCGCTCGCGGATCGGCCCACTTCCCGCGCCTCAGAGGTACTGCGCGACCTTGTCGACGTAGCCTTGCGCCGAGCGGCGGATCATCTCCACCTCCTCGTCGGTGACAGCGCGCAGGATCTTCGCCGGCACGCCCGCCACCAAGGTGCGCGGCGGCACGACGAAGCCCTCGCGCACGACCGCGCCGGCGGCGACGATGGCCTCGTCCCCCACCTCGCAACCGCCCAGCAGCACGGCGCCCATGCCGATCAGGCAGCGATCCCCGACCTTGGCGCCGTGCAGCACGCAGCGGTGGCCGATCGTGGTCTCGCGGCCGATGACGTTGGGCACGCCCGTGTCGGCGTGGATCATCGTCAGGTCCTGCACGTTCGTCCGCGCGCCGACGAGGATCGGGGCGTCGTCGCCGCGCACCACGCAGCCGAACCACACGCCGGCATCGGCGCCCAGCTCGACCTCGCCCACGATCGTGGCGTTGTCCGCGGCAAAGGCCGCGCCGACGCGGCGGAACCGGCCTCGCTTCTCGTGCATCGCCATGTGCTTCGATCCTAGCGCGCGTCCGGGGTTCGCGACACGCGACGAGCGTCGTCCGGCGCCCGCGCGGCGCCCGGAACGCGCGCTCGAGCCCGACGCGGGCGTTCACGCATCCATGAAGCGCCGCACCTCGGGCACATTGTACATGAGCCAGAACATGAGCCCGTTGTGCGCCGCGTGGATGGCCCACGCGGCGAGCAGGCTCTGCGTGCGCAGCATGACCGCGCCCAGCACGATGGCGAGGCCGGTGACCTGCAGGAAGGCCGCCTCGCCGTGCAGGGCGCCGAAGATGATCGCCGTGGTCGCCACCCCGGCCTTCTCGCGCAGGTTCTGCACGAGCAGCGGCTGGAGGAAGGCGCGGAACAGGATCTCCTCGAGGAGCGGCACGACGGCGATGCCGAGGACAAGCGGCAGCCAACGCTCGCCCTCCTGCAGGGCGAGGAAGTCGCGCGCGATGGGTTGCGCTGGATCGCCGAGTCCGAAGGTGCGCGCGGCCCACAGCCACGCGAAGCCCAGGCCGAAGAAGGCGGGCAGGAACACCATCCACGAGCCGAGGCCGACCGCGAGCGCGGTGGCGTGGTTGGTGCCCGGTCGCAGGCCGAGCGCGCGCCAACCGTCGGGATCGAGGCGCGATTGCGAATGCACGACATAGCCGACCCCGCACGCGAATGCGGCCGCGCCGCCGCACAAGTGCGCGAGCAGCCCGCCGCCCGCGCGCGCGGCCAGCGGAGCCGCGATCGCGGTGGCGAGCAGCACGACCAGCACCGCCACGGCGACGTGGCTGAAGCCGTGGCGCGCGAAGATGATGTTGCGTCCCGGGTGCACGCGGCGCGCCACGTGCGCCACGAGCGGCGCCACGGCGACCGCCGCCAGCACGAGCAGGAGGCCCAGCGCCAGCAGCGCGCGCGGCGAGGCCGAGGCGAGCCCGCCCTCCTCGACCGCGGAGGCCGCCTGCGCGGTCGAGGCGAGGTGGACGCTCACGACCCGCCCGCGCCGTGGATGCGGCCGGCCATGGGACTCGAGGCGTGGGCGTACAGCTTCTTCTCGATGCGGCCCGCCAGGAACGCGTTGCGCCCCGCGCGACAGGCGTCGCGCATCGCCGCGGCCATGCGCAGCGGATCCCGCGCGCCCGCGATGGCGGTGTTGAGCAGCACGCCGTGCGCGCCCAGCTCCATGGCGATGGCGACATCGCTCGCCGTGCCCACGCCGGCGTCGACGATCACCGGCACGGTGACGAGCTCGAGCAGGATGCGCAACGCGTTGTGGTTGAGCACGCCCTGCCCCGATCCGATGGGCGATCCGGCCGGCATGACGCTCTTGGCGCCCAGCTCCTGCAACCGCACGCCGAGGCGCGGATCGTCCGAGCAGTACACCATCACGTCGAAGCCCTGCGCGACGAGCTCCTTCGTGGCCTCGAGCGTGCCGACGGGATCGGGCAGCAGGGTCCTCTCGTCGCCGAGCACCTCGAGCTTGACGAGCTTGGTGCCGAGCAGGTCGCGCGCCAGTTCCGCCGTGCGCACCGCGCTCCGCGCGTCGAAGCACCCCGCGGTGTTCGGGAGGATGCGGAACTTCGACCTGTCGATGGCGTCGAGGAGCGACGGCCCCTTCTTCGCGTCGAGGTTGACGCGGCGCACCGCCACCGTGACGCAGTCGCTGCCGCTGATCTCCAGCGCGCGGCGCGTCTCCTCCAGGTCCTTGTACTTGCCGGTGCCGACTAGGAGTCGCGAGTGGAGGGTCGTGTCGCCCACGACCAGCGGCTGGTCGATTTCGTGCTCGGGGATCATCTCCGGGATCATGCTGCTTCCAAGCGGTCTTCGCGCGGCTCAGCCGCCTCCCACGAGGGTCACGACCTCGATGCGCTCGTGGTTCGCCAGCACGCGCGCCGCCCAACCCGCGCGCGGCACGAGCCGCGCGTCGATCTCGACCGCGACCACCTCGGGCCGCAAGGCCAGGCGCTCGACGAGCAGCGCCACGGTCGTGCCCGCGGGCAGCGTCGACGCTTCGCCGTTGACGGTGCAGGCGATCCTGGCGGTGGCCGGTTCCATGGGGCGTAGAGAGTAGCGAGCGCGGGCCCCTTCGGCTGCATGCTTGGCGCGCCGCGGCCGAGGGTCGGACCAGAACCGCGCACGCCCGCCGAGCAGGGCGGATGGAGCCGCGGCGGGCGCGGCCGCGGCCGTCAAGGACGATCCGCGAGGCAGAAGACGCACTTCAGGTAGTCCGACTCGGGCAGCCCGAGCAGCACGGAGTGGTCCGGAGCCGCGCCACGCGACGCGAGCACGCGCGCCTCCACTCCGGCCGCTTGCGCGCCTTCGCGCACGTGGTCGAAGAAGTCGCTGGCGCGGATGTTGTACGAGCAACTGGCGCTGACCACGACTCCGCCGTCCTCCACGAGGCCGAAGGCCCGCCGGTTGAGCTCGACGTAGCCGCGCGCCGCCCCCGCCACCGCGGCGCGGTTCTTGGCGAAGGCCGGCGGATCGACGATCACGAGGCCGTGGCGCTCGCCGCGCTGCGCGCGCTCGCGCAAGTCGTCCATGCAATCGACGCGTTCGGTGGCGACGAGATGGAGCACGCCGTTGCGTTCGGCGTTGGCGCGCGTGCGCTCCAGCGCGGCCTCCGACTGGTCGAGGCACAAGACGCGCCGCGCTCCCGCCAAGGCGGCGCGCACCCCGAACAGTCCGTCGTAGCAGAACGCGTCGAGCACGCTCGCGCCGCGCGCGTGCCGCGCCGCCTCGCGGCGGTTGTCGCGCTGGTCGAGGTAGTGCCCGGTCTTGTGGCCGGCGCGCACGTCGACCGAGTAGGACAGCCCCGCCTCCTCGACCACGACCTCGCCTTCGAGGGCGCCCTGCACCAGCTCGACGCGCTTCTCGAGTCCTTCGAGCTTGCGCGCCGACGCGTCCGAGCGGTCGAGCACCGCGCGCAGCGGGAACCCGAGCTGCGCGGCCAACGCCGCGACGACGCGCTCGCGCAGCAAGTCCCCCGCCAGGGTGCCCGACTGCACGACGAGCACGTCCGCGTAGCGATCGACGACCAGCCCGGGGAAGCCGTCCGCGTCCCCCGCGACGAGGCGGCAGGCGCCCGAGGGTTCGAGCAGTCCCATCTTCGCGCGGCGCGCGACGCACTGCGCCACGCGCCTCGTCCAGAAGTCCGGGCCGAGCGGACGCGGGCCGCGCGCGACGAGCCGCACGGCGATCTTGGAGGCCGCGCTCCAGGCGCCGTGCCCGAGCAGTTCGCCCTGCGGCGCGAGGATGCGCGCGATGGCCCCGGGCGGCGCGTCGGAGCGCGCCACGTCGTCGCGGAAGATCCACGGATGCCCCGACAGGAGGCGGCGCCGTCCGCGGCCGCCCAGGACGACCTCGCCCGCGACTTCGGCGGCCGCCGCGCCATCCACATGCTTCCGCGACTCGTCCATCATTCGACCAGTCTCGAAAAGCGCGGGTCGTCGCGCAACGCGGCGAGGTCCGGATCCGCGCGCGCCCACTCCTTGCGGCGGGCCACGGCGCCCGGAGCGGCGCGCGGATCGTCGAGCTCCCGCCGCAGCTCCTCCAGCGCGAGGTCGCGTTCCCCGAGCAGCGCCCAGGCGCAGGCGAGGTTGTAGTGGACCGCGCTGGTCGAGGCGACGCCTGCCAGCAACTCGCGCGCCTCGGCCGCGCGACCGGCGCGCGCCCGGTAGCAGGCGGCCAGCACGCGCATCGTCTCGTCCTGCCGCAACTCCCAGGCGCGCTCGAACCACGCCAGCGCGCCGACGGGGTCGCGCTGCTTGACGTTGGCGTTGACCGCCAGCGACACGAGCACGGAGCTCTGCTGGTTGCGCAGTGCGCGCAGCACCGCCGGCGCGTCGCCGCGGCGCTCGAGCAGCGCCTCCAGCTCCTCGAGCCGCGCGAGGCTCGTCTCGAGCTCCGCCTGCGCGCGGCGCGCGTCGCCCTGGTCGGACAAGGTCGAGCCGAGGCTCGCCTCCACCGCGGCGAGGAACTCGATGCCCCACAGCCATTGGCGCGAGCGCGCATCGGCGTCGAGGTCGGCGCGCAGCCCTTCGAGCAGCTTGCGCGCCAGCTCGTACGCGCCTTCCTCGCGCGCGACGCGCGCGGCTTCGAGCAGCAGCCACGAGGGCGTGCGCAGTTCCGCCAGCACCGTTTCATCGCCGTCCGCGAGCGCCGCGCGTCCGGCGACGAGCTCCTCGTGGCGCCAGCTCGCGCGCGCCAAGTCCTCGCGCTCCTCGCGCGCCGGTTCGAGGGCGCGCGCCTCGCGCTCCTCGATGGCGAGCGCCTGCCAACCCGCGCCGCGCTCGAGGTCGTCGATGTGCGCCTCCAGCGTGGAGCGCAGCACGCCGCGCCGCGCCACGCGCAGTTCGTCGAGCACGGCGCGCGCGTCATCGCCGATCGTCGCCGGCGCGAGCGCGGCCAATCCGGGGAACTCGCCCGGCGCGCCGGCGGCGAGCGCGCGCGACAAGGCGAGGCGCGCGGCGAGCGGGGCCGCGCCCGGCGCGAGCCCATCGTGGCGCAGCGCCAGCCAGCCCTCGGGATCGTCCAGGGCGGAGTCGAGGCTCGCGTGGCGTGCTTCGCCCGCGAGGGCGGCCTCGCGCTGCGCCAGCGATTGTTCGAGGCAGCACGCCGCGACGAGGCGCGCCAAGCGCGCGTCGAGCACGAAGTCCGGGCCGCGGATCTCGAGCTCCAACGCGAGCCGCGCGATGGAGACGACGGCCAGTCGTTGGTGCAGCTCCGCGCGCGCGGCGGCGGACGCCGTGCCGGCGCGCGAGCGCAACGCGCGCGCGGCGGCGCGCAGCTCGCCTTCGGCCTCGTCGCAGAGGCGCCGCGCCTCCTCAACCCCGACCATGGCGGCTTGCACCAACGCCACTCGCGCGCGCAGCTCCGCGCCATCGACGCCAGGCACGCCGCCGGTGGCCGCTCGCGCCGCGCGCACCGCCTCGCCGCGCGCTTGCGCTCCGCACGAGGGAGCGAGGTGCAGCGCGCGCAAGTACGTCAAGGCGCCGCGGGCCGCGTCCGCTCCACCGGCGCGGAAGGCCGCATGGGCCTCGGCCAGCGCCGCCGGTTGGTCGAGTTGCGCCAGCCGCAGCAGGCAGCGCTCGTGGATGATCCATGCGGTGCGCGCCTCGCCCTCGTCGAGGCCGAGCGTCGCGGCGCCCACCGCTTGGAGGGCGGTCGCTCGCTCCGCGCTCGAGGCCTCCGCCAGGCCTCGACCCAGCCCGGCGCCGAGGCTCGGCTCGCGCCGCAGGCGTCGTCCCAAGGGAGTGCCTTCCTGCGCAAGTTCGCCTGGCGGTGCGGGACGGCCTTCTTCCGCGCGCGACGGGGAGTTCCATGCCGCCAGCGCGAGCAGTGGTGCTAGACGCGGGTCGGCGAGCAGCTCGCGACCGAGTTCGAGGGCGGCTTGATCAGATAAATCGCCGGCAAAATCCTCCTGTGTAATTACTTGTGGATTGCGAATCGCAAGATCTTGCCATTTGGGCGCCACTGCTGGATCCGCTTGGGATGCCGCGGGCACGACCGCCGCCAAGCCCACGACCGCCGCCAAGCCTTGGATCGGCAGCAACCCCGACGCGAACGCCAAGACGAGGGCGAACCAAGCGCCAGCCCCCGCGCGGCGGAGCATAGTCGCGCGCGGAGGGCCGTTTGCGGGTTTGGCGGCCATGGGCGCATGGGAACACAGCCACGGCCGGCGGGCAAGCCGCCGCAGCCGCGCGGCGCGCCGATCGCGCCGAGTCGTGCCGAGTCGTGCCCCGCCTCGACCAGAACCGGAGCCGGAATTGACTCGGGGGGGCGTGCAGCGGACAATCGGCTGTTCCTCCGAGGTGTTTCCTCGGCCGGTCCTGCGCGGCGCGTCCGCGCGCGGTCGGCCGACGCGGCGCTCCGGTGGAACTGACCCCTCAACCCACGTTCTCCCAAGGAGCACGCCGGGGCGGTGCGTGCAGCGAGGACATCGCTGCGCGTCCGCTGCCTTCGTCTCCGCGCCCGACCGCATGAAAGCCGACGACCTGCTGCGACTGATCGAGGTCCTGCACCTGGAGAAGGACATCCCCAAGGAGGTCATCTTCCGTGCCCTCGAGGAGGCCTTGGCCGCGGGCGTGCGCAAGCGCCTCGGGGTCGGCGAAGAGCTCGTCGTGCGCATCAATCGCGACACGGGCGAGATCACGATGGAGGACGACGAGGAGGAGTACGAATTCGACCTCGCCGACCTCGGTCGCATCGTGGCCCAGGCCGTCAAGCAGGGCTTCCAGCAGCGCCTGCGCGAAGCCGAACGCGACGTCCTGTTCGAGGAGTACGAGGCCCGCGTCGGCCAGCTCGTCAACGGGGTCGTGCAGCGCTTCGACGGGGACTTCCTCGTCGTCAACCTCGGCAAGGTCGAGGCGATCGTCGGCAAGGAAGATCGCGTCAAGGGCGAGACCTACAACCCCGGCGACCGCATCCGCGCGATCATCGTCGAGGTCCGCAAGGACGGTTCGCGCGTGCGCATCCTCGCCTCGCGCACGCACCCCGACCTCGTGCGCCGGCTGTTCGAGCTGGAGGTCCCCGAGATCAACGACGGGATCATCGAGATCAAGCGCGTCGTCCGCGAGCCGGGCTACCGCACGAAGATGGCCGTGCTGTCGCAGGATCCGAAGATCGACTCGATCGGCGCCTGCGTCGGCGTGCGCGGCTCGCGCATCAAGGCGGTCATCGACGAGCTGCGCGGCGAGCGCATCGACATCATCAAGTGGAGCGACTCGCTCGAGACCTTGATCATGAACGGCCTGAAGCCGGCGATGATCCACCTCGACAACATCTACCCCGACGTGGACACGCGCTCGGCGGTGGTGCTCGTCGACGAGGACCAGCAGTCGCTGGCCATCGGCAAGAAGGGGCAGAACGTGCGCCTCGCCAGCCGCTTGTGCGGCTGGGACATCGACATCAAGACCCGCGCGCAATGGGAGGCCGAGCAGAGCGGCGTCCCCCTGCCGCAGGCCGCCGGAGAGGGCTACGGCGACCAGCTGCCCGAAGGCGCCGGCGAGGGCGAGGACGGCGGGGCGGGCGGCTGAAGGCCGCGCGCTCCTTGATCGCCGCGCGAAACGGATTCGCGCCTGCTGCGCCAGACGAACACGGACTACGAGAACGGAACAGGCTTGAGCACCAAGAAGGCACGCGTCAACGACCTCGCGAAGGAAGCGGGGATCACCGGCAAGGAGCTCCTCGAGAAGCTCCACAGCTGGGGCTTCAACGACATCAAGTCGGCCCAATCGGCCCTTGAGTTCGACATGGAGCTGCGCGTGCGCGGCCTCATGGAGGCGCGCGGAGTGATGAAGGTCGGCGGCGCCGCTCCCGAGGCGGCCAGCGCCGTCGGTGAGCTGGGCGGGCTGATCAAGAAGAAGAAGAAGAAGCTCTCGCTCGATGGCGGAGCGGACGATGGTCCGTCGGAGGGCGACGCCCCCGCCGCGACGCAGCCCGCCCCCGCCGTGGAAGTCCCCGCCGCACCGGTGGTCGAAGCGCCGCCCAAGCCGGTGACCCAGGCCGTCGCGCCCGAGCCGGAGCCGCGCGCGCCGGTCGAGGTCGCCAAGCCCGCGGCGCACGTCGAGCCCGAGCCCGCGCTGGAACCCGACGAGCCGCGACCGGTCGCCGCGAGCGTTGACCAAGCCGTGGAGGCCGCCCCGGTCGCGGAGGAACGCATCGTCCGACCCGCGGCGACGGAGGTGGCGCCGGCCGCGCAAGCCGCGTCCGCGCCCGCGCAGGTCCAGCCTGCGCCCGCGCAAGTCGCGCCCGTGGCCGCGTCCGCCGCGGCGCCCGCTCCCGCGGTCGCGGCCCAGGGCGCCGCCCCCGCGTCGAGCGAGCCCAAGGCCGCGCCGCGAGCAGGCAAGGTCGTGGGCTTCGTCGACTTGTCGAAGTTCAAGCCGCAGACGCCGGCCAAGAAGCCCACCGAGTCGCGCCGCCTGCGCGGCAAGGACGAGGTCACGCCCGACGTCAAGCCGACGATGCCGCACGACAAGAAGCGCGCGCTCGGCCGCGGGACGCCGGTGGCGCGCGGGCAGATGTCCGCCTCGCAGCTGCGCACGCAGGCGTCCGATCGCTTCCTGCGCCGCAACCAGATCGCGGCCCAAGGCGCCGAGCGCACGGCGCGCGGCGGCGGCGGTGGACGGCAGGCGGGCCGCGGCGACAGCTCGCCGTTCTCGGGCCAGAAGGTCGAGATCGACGCGCCGGTGACGGTGAAGAAGCTCGCCGACAAGCTGGCGATCAAGTCGAACGAACTGCTGAAGGTCGCCTTCGGCCAGATGGGCTTCGGCGCCGTCAACATCAACTCGCTGCTCGACGAGGACACCGCGGTGCTGCTCGCCGGCGAGTTCGAGGTCGAGCTGGTCGTCGTGCAGGAGGTCGAGGCCGAGACCGAGCTCCTCGGCGAGATCAAGCAGAAGCGCACGGCCATCGCGGGCGACGATCTCGCGGCGCGCGCCCCCACCGTGGCCATCCTCGGCCACGTCGACCACGGCAAGACGACGCTGATCGACGCCATCCGCAACTCGAATGTCGCCTCCGGCGAGGCGGGCGGCATCACGCAGCACATCGGCGCGTACTCGGTGCAGACCAAGGCGGGCCACCAGTTGACGATCATCGACACCCCCGGCCACTCCGCGTTCACGCAGATGCGCGCGCGCGGCGCCAAGGCGGTCGACATCGTCGTGCTGGTCGTGGCCGCCGACGACGGTCCGATGCCTTCGACCGAGGAGGCGCTGGCCCACGCGCGCGCCGCCAAGGTGCCGGTGGTCGTGGCCCTGACCAAGACCGACAAGCCCGAGGCCAACCTGCAGCGCACCAAGGAGTCGCTGACGAAGCTGGGCCTGGTGCCGGAGGAATGGGGCGGCGAAACCGCCATGATGGGCGTCAGCGCCTTGAAGAACGAAGGCGTCGACGAGCTGCTCGAGCGCGTGTTCCTCGAGACCGAAGTGCTCGAACTGCGCTGCCACCCCAAGGGCCCCGCGCAAGGCGTGGTGCTCGAGGCGGAGATCAGCGAGGGCAAGGGCATCGTCGCGCACCTCCTGGTGCAGGACGGCACGCTCAAGCGGGGCGATGTGATCCTCGCCGGCGAAGGCTACGGCAAGGTGCGCTCGATCCACGACGACCGCGGGCGCGTGATCGACGCGGCCGGGCCGGCGACGCCGGTCGAGGTCTCGGGCCTCTCGTCGCTGCCCGGGATCGGCGAGACCTTCTACGTGGTCGAGGACCTGTCGCGCGCCAAGGAGGTGGCCGAGGAGCGCGAGCGCAAGAACCGCGCCATGTCGCTCACCGAGCGCCGCCAGGTGACGGCGGAGAACCTGCTCAAGGCCGTGGCGGACTCGAAGAAGCGCGTGATCAACGTGATCGTGCGCGCCGACGTGCAAGGCTCGGTCGAGGTGCTGAAGAGTTCGCTCTCGGAGCTCAAGCACGACGAGGTCGAGGTCAAGGTGGTCTTCGCCGGCGTGGGCGCGGTCACCGAGAACGACGTCATCCTCGCGCAGACTTCCGGCGCCATCGTCGTGGCCTTCCACACGACGGTGAACGACAAGGCGCGCGCGGCCTCCGACCGCTTCGGCATCGACATCCGCTACTACGAGGTCATCTACGAGCTGCTGGACCACATGCGCGACCTGATGGAGGGCACCTTGGCGCCCGAGATCAGCGAGCAGGTCACGGGCCACGTCGAGGTGCGCGCGCTGTTCAAGTCGAGCAAGGTCGGCACCATCGCCGGCTCGCACGTGCTCGACGGCACCGTTTCGCGCGACTCCAAGGTGCGCGTCTCGCGCGGCGGCAAGCAGATCTTCCAAGGCCTGCTGGCCTCGTTGCGCCGCGAGAAGGACGACGTCAAGGAGGTCCGCGCGGGCTTCGACTGCGGCCTGACCGTGCGCGACTTCCCGGACCTCGAGATCGGCGACGTGATCGAGGCGTACAAGATGGTCACGAGCAAGCGCACGCTGGGCGACAAGGCCGGCGTCTGATCATCCCGCGCGCGCGCGGCGGCCCTCCGCCCCCCGCGCGCGCAGGACCCGATCCTCCCCGCGCGCCCCACTCGAACATGGCCAACGAACGCACGATGGCGCGCTTGTGCGCGCGGATCCAGGAGCGGGCGGCGCACTGCCTGCAGTTCGAGCTGAACGATCCGCGCGCCACCTTCATCACCATCACGCGCGTCGAGATCACGAGCGACTTGTCGCTGGCGACATTGCACTGGTCGGTGCTGGGCGACGAGGCGGAGCGCACCAAGGCGCAGCACCTGCTCGAGCACGCCAGCGGCTTCATCCAGCGCCAAGTGGGCTCGGTGCTCAGCATGCGTCGCATCCCGCGCCTGCGCTGGCAGCGCGACGACTCGCTCGAGCAGGCGGCGAGCCTCGACGCCCTGATCAAGGAAGCGCGCCAGCGCGACCGCGCCATCAACCCCTCGGCCGATGGCGGCGACGCTGCGCCGGCGGCCGGCTGAACCCCCTCCATGTCGCTCCTAGGCACCCTCTTCCGGCGTCTGCTGCGCCGACCGCCCGCCATGCTCGCCATCGGATCCAAGGCCCCCGACTTCGACCTCCCCGCGCACGACGGCTCGCGCGCGCGCCTCGCGGACTTCGCCGGCAAGCGCGTGCTGCTGTGGTTCTACCCCAAGGCCGACACGCCCGGTTGAACCAAGCAAGGCTGCGGGTTCCGTGATCGAATCCGCGATTTCGAGGCGAAGAACATCGTCGTGCTGGGCGCGAGCTTCGACTCCCTGCCCGATCAGGCGGCCTTCGCCGCCAAGTTCTCCTTCCCCTTCCTGCTGCTCAGCGACGCGACCAAGCGGTTGGCGCTGGACTACAAGGCCGCCGCGTCGCCCGCCGACGCGTGGCCCCGGCGAGTGACCTACCTGATCGGCGCCGACGGGCGCATCGAGCAGGCGATCGAGACCAAGGACCCCGCCGGGCAGGCGGCCGCGGTGCTCGAGCTTGTCCGATCGGCCTGACGGGCCGTCTGTCAATTGTATTTGACAAGCGGCCCGCTCGACGGGTCGGCGCCCGCCCGCTGGAGGCACGCGCGCACCTGGTCCGGCGGCTCCGGGCGCGCGCGCCGCCACGCGCTGCGCAGGGCGTCCCGAAGCAGCCACCGGAGCAGCCAACGGTGCGGGAGTTTCGGCCGAGGAAGCCGCAGCCGCCCGACATGCCGGGCGCGCCCCTCGCCGCGGACACCTGGCCGCGGACGACCAGGTCGCCGTCCGCGCGCCGGACGGCGACGGCATCGGGCAATGCTTGCATCATGAAGAACGACTCGATGATGAAGCGTGCTCGTCCATCGAGTCCGGACTGCGCAGCACGCGCCGCCAAGGGGCATGCCCTGCCGGAACGACCGCCCATTGCGCGTCGGCGGTGGCGACGAGCACCCGGCGGAAGCGGCGCGCAAGGACGGATCCTCCAGGCGAGGTGGCCCTCGCCGCAGCGCCCGCGAGCCAAGGCGCGACTTCCCCGGCCGAGCGACGAGGACTCGACTCGACGAGGGGCGTGGTGCGCGCGCCTCTCCCCTTCGAAGCGACCTCAGGCGAGCCAGTCCCGCACGACGCGTCCGTGCACGTCGGTCAAGCGCATGTCGCGTCCACCGAAGCGCATCGAGAGCCGCCGATGGTCGAAGCCCATGAGGTGCAGCATGGTCGCGTGCAAGTCGTGCAACTCGCAGGCGCCATCGACCGCCTTGTAGCCGAACTCGTCGGTGGCGCCGTGCACATGGCCGCCCTTCACGCCGCCCCCCGCGAGCCAGACGCTGAATCCGTGCGGATTGTGGTCGCGGCCGTTCGCACCTTGCGCGAAGGGCGTGCGGCCGAACTCGCCCGCCCACACGACGAGGGTCGAGTCGAGCAAGCCGCGTTGGTGCAAGTCCTGCAGCAAGGCGGCGATGGGCTTGTCGACGGCGCGCGCGTTGTCGGCGTGGCCTCGCTCGAGATCGGAGTGCTGGTCCCAGCGATCATGGCCGGTCGCGACCATCGACAACTCGACGAAGGGCACGCCGCGTTCCACGAGGCGCCGCGCCAAGAGGCACTGGCGCGCGTAGGTGCGCGTGTGTTCGTACGCGTCCTCGCAACCGTAGGCGCGACGCGTGGCGTCCGATTCGTCGTCCAGGCGCGCGAGTTCGGGCACGGCCGCCTGCATGCGGAAGGCCTGCTCGGCGTTGTCGATGGCGGCCTCGATGGCCGCGTCGCCGCCGGAAGAGCCTTGCAGCAGGCGGTCGTGCGCGCGCGCCAGATCGAGCATGCGGCGCTGCCGCGCGCCCGCCATGAGCGGCTCGACGAAGGCCACGCCCGGGCCGCGCGGCTTGAGCATCGTGGCCTGGTTCCTCGCCGGTAGGAAGCCCGAGCCGAAGCACTCCTGCCCGCCCGGCGGAACGAGGCCTCCGTCGATCACGACGAAGCCGGGCAGGTCGCTCGAAGCGTCGCCTAGTCCGTGGCGCACCCACGCCCCCATGCTGGGGCGGCCCGCGATGCCGACGCCGGTGTGGAGGAAGTAGTTGGCGTTCGTGTGCTCGTTGAAGGGACTGGTCATCGAGCGCACGACGCACAAGCGGTCCGCCTGCGTGGCGATGTGCGGGAACAACGCGCTGATCTCGAGGCCGCTGGCGCCGCGCGGCTCGAACTCCCACGGCGAGGCCAAGGTGGTGCCGTTGTCCGCGAATTGCGTGGCCTCCATGCGCGCGGGAAAGGGCTCTCCGTGCCAGCGTCGCAGCGCGGGCTTGGGATCGAACGTGTCCATCTGGCCCGGACCGCCGTCCATGTAGAGGAAGATGCAGGCGCGCGCCTTGGCCTCGTGGTGGCGGCCGAGCGGCGTCGCGCCGCGGGTCTCGCGGGCGGCGCGCGCGTGCGCCAGCGCCGAGAAGGCGGCGGCTCCGAAGCCGCACGCGGCGAGGCGCAGCGCGGCGCGCCGGTCGATGCGCGATTGGTCGTTCATGGAAGGAAGATCGTCTCCTGCGACAGGAACAACGCGTGGGCCCAATCGTGCCACGCCTCGTCGTCCGGCGCTTGACCGAGGAAGCGCGCCGCGAGCTCCAGCTCCTCGCGTCGCGCGGGGCGCGACCACACGCGCCGGATGGCGGCCGCGGCGCGCGCCTCGACGTCGCCTTCCTGCGCCGCGATCCAACGCGCGAAGCTGGCGGCGAGGTCGCGCACGAACGGATCGTTCATCAGCACCAGCCCCTGCGCCGGGACGTTGGACACGTTGCGCGCGCCGCGCGGCGAGTTCGGCACCGGCTGGTCGAAGGCCGCGAGGAACGGGTCGAGGAAGTTCCGGCGCACCTCGAGATGGAGGCTGCGCGCGCCGCCGCCGTCCTGCGGTCCGCTGGCGCCGGGACGGCCGCGGCCCTGCATGAATTCGGTCAGTCGCGCGGGCACGGACGGCCCGCCTTCGCGCTCGACGAGGCGTCCGGACGCGGCGAGGAGCGCATCGCGCACCGTCTCGGCCGGCAAGCGGCGGGCAGGGCGACGCGAGAGGAGCGCGCCGCGCGGATCGCGCTCGAGGGCTTCCAGGCTGGCGGCCGCGCCGCGTTGCGCGAAGGTGCGCGACAGCACCAGCTCCTTGGCGAGTTGCTTCAGGGAGCGGTGCTCGCGCAAGCGGCATGCCAGCCAATCCAAGAGCTCCGGATGCGTCGGGGGAGCGCCCAACACGCCGAAGTCGTCGGTGGTCTCGACGAGGCCCGCCCCCATCACATGGTGCCACACGCGGTTGGCGGCCACGCGCCAAGTCAGCGGATGCGCCGGATCGACGAGTTCGCGCGCCAGTTCGAGCCGGCCGGACGCGGAGGACGGAGCATCGCCCGTGCGAGCCGCGGCGGCCAGCACATCGGCCGCGTACTCGCGCCGCAACGCGCCCATCGCCGCCGGAGCGCCGCGCGGCACGGCCTGCTTGGCCGCCGCGGGGCGGCCGCGCGCGTACAGCGGCGCGTCGCGGCCGGTGCCGTCCTCGCAGGCGAGCACGACGGGCTGCTCGGGCAACTCGCGCGCGAGCCGCAGCAGCACGGAGACCGGCGCTTCCACCGCGAGCCGCGTCGCTTCGTCCAGCGCGATCGGCTCGTCGCGCGCCGGCGCGGCGGCCTTCCACTCGTCGGGCAGCGCGCCCATGGCCACCCACGCCAGCTCGGCGTGGCCGTCGCCGTGGTCGACGAGCTCGATCCAGCACTCTTCGCCGATGTAGCGCGAGAGATCGATGCGGCGCGTGCGCCATTCGTCGGGATGGTCGAGATCCTGCTTGTGCGATTCGAACAGGAGGCTGTTCTCCTCGTCGAGGAAGAAACCGTCCACATGCGCGCGCACATGCGCGCCCGCGCCGCGCACGCGCAACCACAAGTCGCCCGATTCGACGACGAAGGTGGGAGAACGCAGCGCGCCACGCGCCTTGGCGGCCAAGGCGCGCGAGCTCGCCGCGCCGGTCGTCGCGCGCGCCGGCGCGGCTCCATCGGGCGCCAGCACATCGCCCGCGCGCCAGGGACCGGTCCCGAAGGCGCCGCCGCGGGCGCGCCATCCGGCGAAGTCCTCGCCGTCGAAGCGCCACTTCGCGCCGGGCGGCGCGGTGGCGGCCGACGGGGCGACCCCCGACGGCGCGCGCGTGGCGAGCACCGCGTGCAACTCGCGCCGCGCCTCCTCCGCGTCGGCGAGGAGTCGCGCGGCGCGCGCGTGCGGGTCCTGCCAGGCGTACACGCGGCGCGTCGAACGCGCCACGCCGAAGAGCGCGGTGTAGTCCCGTTGCGACACATCGTCGAACTTGTGGTCGTGGCAGCGCGCGCAGGACACCGTCGTGCCCAGGAAGGCCTTGCCCAGCACCTCGATCTGGTTGTCGATGCGCTCCGCCTCGTCGAGGCGCACGTCGACCGGCGCGTGCGTGCCCTGCGAAAGCCACCACCAGCCGGTGGCCACCAGCGCTTCGTCGTGGCCGGTGGCGGGATCGATGCGCGGCTCGAGCAGGTCGCCCGCGACCTGCTCGGCGACGAAGCGGTCGTAGGGCAAGCCGGCGTGCAGCGCGCGCACGACCCAGTCGCGCCAGCGCCACGCCTCGCGGATGGCGTAGTCGAACTCGTGGCCGCGCGTCTCCGCGTAGCGCATGACATCCAACCAGTGCCGCGCCCAATGCTCGGCGTGCGCGCGATCGGCGAGCATCGCGTCCACCAGACGCTCGCGCGTGGCGGGCGCGTCCTGCTCGAGGAGCGCCTGCAGCCACTCGTCTCGGGGCGGCAGGCCGCGCAGGACGAAGCTGGCACGACGCAACCAGGTCGGACCGTCGCAGTCGCCCGCTGGCGCCAATCCCGTGCGCGCCAGCGAGTCCTCCACGAAGAGGTCGGCCTCGCGCCACGACCAGCCGCGGGACGCGGGCGCGACGGGCTCCTCCAGCTTGCGCCAGGACCAGTGGCGCTCGTAGACGGCGCCCGCCTCGATCCAGCGCCGCAGCACCTCGACTTCCCCGCTCGACAAGGGCTCGTGCCCGTCGACGGGCGGCATGCGTTCGTCCGGGTCCGCGCTGAGGATGCGCTGCAGGATGGCGCTCTTCGCGGGGTCGCCGGGCGCGATGGCGGGATCGAGGCCTTCCTCCACGCGCACCGCGTCCTCGCGACGATCGAGGCGCAGCCCGGCCTTGCGCGAGTCCGGATCGGGGCCGTGGCAGGTGAAGCACTTGGCTGCGAGGATCGGCGCCACATCGCGCGACCAGGAAGGCGCGCGTCCTCCCTCGGCCATGGCTCGGCCTCCGAGCTGCGCCGGCGCGGCGAGGAGGACGGCGGCGAAGAGCGCGCGGATCCGCATGGCGCGAGGATACCGCGGACGAGCGGGACCGGGCACCGGCGGATCGGCCGGGATTACGCGCGCAGGCGGCGAAACGCGGCGGGCCGCCCCTCGAGGGAGCGGCCCGCCGTTCGACATCCACGCGGACGGCCGTCAAGCGCGCCTGACGGCGCGACGCGACACCGAAGCGGGGCTCAGGGGACCCAGACGGCTTCGAGGCCGTTCGTGAGGTTGAAGGTGCTGGGCGTGCAGAACGCCGCGGCGTTGCGGTACCACACCTGATAGGTGCGCGTGCCGGTGCCGGTGACGTTGAAGCTGATCGGCAGGTCGATCAGGCTCGGGAAGCTCGAAGCGCCCGCGGTGTTCGTCTTCGTGCCGAGGCGGATCACCGAACCCGAGGCGCAGCGCAAGCCGTCGCCGAAGACGGCGCCGAGGCCGCCGTTGTTGCGCACGGTGCCTTGGAAGTACAGCGCGCTGCTGTTCGCCATGCCCGAGCCTTGGAGCGAGAAGGTGTCCGAGGCGAGGCTCGGGACGCCGGTGCTGGCGAGGCGCGCGCCGAGGGCGTTGACCGAGCTGGCGCAGCCGTTGCCGGCGGCGCCGGCGTTGCCGCACGGGCAGGGCGTGGCGGTGCCGTCGCCGAAGCAGAAGGAGACCACGGTCGTCTGGCACTCGTCGAGCACGCCGTCGCCGTTCGTGTCGACCGAGGTGCCGGCGAGCAGGTCGCAGGTGTCGCCGATGCCGTTGCCGTTGCAATCGGTCGGGGCCGAGGCGGGCACGACTTTGAAGAGCTCGCCGCCGTAGTCGACGATGTACATCTCGCCGCGCGCATCCTCGCCGAAGCTGGTCGGCGAGTTGATCGCCAAGGTGCCGGCCGGATCGAGCTGCGCGGTGCGCTCCTGGAAGTTCGTGATGGCGCCCGAACCGCTGTAGCGGAACGACCAGATGCGAGAGGTGCAGTAGTCCGCGTAGAAGTACGTGCCGCCGAGGTCGCAGATGTCCGAGCCGCGGTACATCACGCCGCCGGTGACCGAGCATCCGAGCGAGTGGCTGTAGGTCTGGATCGGCAGGCGCAAGGTCGGCGCGTTGCAGGTGCAACCCGTCAAGCCGGTGCAGCTCGTGCCCTCCATGCAGCGCCAACCGTAGTTGATGCCGCCGACGCCGGCCGGGGCGAAGGAGATCTCCTCCACCGCGTTCTGGCCCACGTCGCCGATGTACAGGTCGCCGGTGAGGTTGTCGAAGTCGTTGCGCCACGGATTGCGCAGGCCCGTCAGCCAGATCTCGGGCGAACCACCGCCGGCGGCGAAGGGGTTGCCGGCCGGGATGCCGTAGTTCCGAGCCGCGTCGGCGGGGAAGTCGTCGGTGTCGACGTTGATGCGCAGCATCTTGCCGAGCAACTGGTTGTTGTTCTGGCCGGCGCCGTTGGGATCGTTGGCCGAACCGCCATCGCCGGTGGCGACGTAGAGGTAGCCGTCGGGTCCGAAGCTGATCCAGCCGCCGTTGTGGTTGCTGAACGGATCGCTCATCGTCAGCAAGGTCGTGGCGCTGGCGACGTCGGCGAGATCAGGGTTGCCCGCGCTGACCTGGTAGCGACGCACCGCGTTGCTGGAGCCGCTGGCGGAGACATACACGTAGAAGTATCCGTTCTGCGCGTAGTTCGGGTGGAAGGCGAGGCCGAGCAGGCCGCGCTCGCCGCCGGTGGAAATGCCGGTGATCGTCAGGAACGGGGTCGCGTTCACGACGCCCGTGCCGAGGTTGAGGATCTTGATGCGCGCCGTGCCGCCGCTGCCTTGCTCGATGATGAACAGGCGGTTGACGTCGCCGGTGACGTGCGCCACCCCGACGGGCGCGGACAGGCCCGCGGCCACGCGCGTCGTGGTCAATGCGGTCTGGGCTTCGGCGGAACCGGCGAGGAGCAGGCCGGCGGCGGCGAGGGTCGAGAAGAGCGACTTGAGCATGGAGGTACCGGAGGGTGCCTGTGGGAGTGGCTTGGGGTGCTGGGTGGTCCGAGCGTGCGGATCCACGCCGACCGAGACTAACCGCGGAGCTTGGTTGCCGATAGTTCCGCACCAGACCTTACATCCAGCCGCGGCGCGAGGCGTGCAGGGATGGACGCCGCCGAGGCCCGCGCCCGGCGGGGCCGGGAAGGAACTTCCGTGCGAGTGCGACGGGACCGCGGGCCCTGAAGTTCCCTCGCGCCAAGGGCTTGGGCAGGCGATCCAACGGAGACGCGCCTCCGGCTTCCCGGCGGTGCCTGGTCGCATGGGCGACCAGGCGCGCTCGACCCGCGTCGGGGCGGCACCTAACCTCTACTCCAATGGGTCCATCCGCCTACTGGTGGTTGTGCGTGCCGCTGCTGCCGCTGGTGCTGGCCGCGTGCCCGCCCGGCGAGCCGCTGCGAGCACTGTTGCGGTGGCTCGCACGCCTCTTGTTCAAGCTGCGGGTCGAGGGCTTCGAGCTGGTGCCGAGGACCGGGGGCGTGCTGCTCGTCCCCAACCACGCCGACTTCGTCGACCTGCTGCTCATGGCGGCGGCGCTCAAGCGCCCCCTGCGCGTCGTGGCTCCGCTCGAAGCGGTCGAGGACGCGCGCATCGGGCCGTTGCTGCGCTTCCTCGGAGTCGTGCCCGTCGACGAACGCGCGCCGCTCAAGGCGCAGCTGCGCGGCCTGCGGCGCGCGCGCACCCTGCTCGAGCGCGGCGAAGTCGTGTGCGTGCTCGCCGGCGGCGAGCTGGGCCGCAAGGGCCTGCTGCTGCCGTTCCAGCGCGGCACGGAGGGCATCGCCCGCGGCACGCGCGCGGCCATCGTGCCCGTGTGGTGCGCGCGCGTGTGGAGCGGCGGCTTCAGCGGCACGCGCCAAGGCGGCTGGTGGAAGATGCCCGAAGGCCTGCGCCAGGACGCGCGCCTGCGCTTCGGCCGCCCGCTGCCGGCTTCCGCCAGCCTGCACGAAGCGCGGCGCGCGGTGGCGGACCTCGGCGAGGAATCCTGGCGGGCCGGGGAAGGCGAGCGGCGGCCCCTGCACCATGGCTTCGTCGCCAGCATGCGCCGACGTCCGTTCGCGCGCGCGGCCTCCGATCCGCAACGCGGTCGCGCGCGGCGCTGGGAGCTGCTCGTCGGCGCGATCGCCTTGGCGCGGGCGCTGCGCTCGCGCTGGCGCGATGGCGAGCCGCTGGGCGTGCTGCTGCCGCCTTCGATCGCCGGAGTCGTCGTGCAAGCCGCCGCCTCGCTCGCGGGGCGCGTGGTGGTCAACCTCAACTACACCGCCGGTCCGGCGGGCATGGCCTCGGCGGCCCGTCAAGCCAATTTGACAAAGGTGCTGGCCTCGCGCGCCTTCCTCGCCAAGGCGCGGCTGGAGGCGCCGCCGGGCGTGGAACTGGTGTGGGCCGAGGACCTCGCCAAGGGGATCGGCCCGCGGCAGCGGCTCTTCGCGCTGGCGGCGGCGCTCTTGCTGCCGACGCGCGCGCTGGAACGCGCCTGCGGGGCGCCGCGCGAGGCGCGCCTCGACGACGTCTGCACGATCATCTTCTCCAGCGGGTCGACCGGCGAGCCCAAGGGCGTGCCGCTGACGCACCGCAACCTGGACGCCAACCTGGCCGGCGTGGCGCAGGTCGTGCACCTGGAGACCGACGACCGCCTGCTGCTGATCCTGCCCCTCTTCCACAGCTTCGGCTACTTCGCCACATGGTTCGCGCTGGTCCACGGCGTCGGACTCGACTGCCACGCCAACCCGCTCGACGCCGAGACGGTCGGGCGCATCGTCGAGGACGAGCGCACCACGATCCTGATCGCCACGCCGACCTTCCTCTCGCTGTACACGAAGAAGGTCGAGCCGCGGCGGTTCCGCAGCCTGCGCATCGCGCTCGCCGGCGCGGAGCGACTGACCGAATCCGTGGCGGACGCCTTCGAGGACCGCTTCGGGCTGCCGCCCATCGAAGGCTACGGCGCCACCGAGTGCGCGCCGGTGGTCGCCGTGAGCGTGCCCTCGGCGCGCGACACCTCGCCCGCCGCGCGGCATTGGCGCCGCGGCAGCGTGGGCCATCCGCTGCCGGGCGTCGCGGTGCGCGTGGTCGACCCCGACAGCGGCGCGCCGCTCTCCGCCGGGCAGGCGGGCATGCTGCTCGTCAAGGGCGCCAACGTCATGTCGGGCTACCACCGGCGCCCCGACCTGACGGCGGAGGTGCTCGCAGACGGCTGGTACAGGACGGGCGACATCGCGCGCCTCGACCTGGACGGGTACATCTGGATCACGGACCGCCTTGCGCGCTTCTCGAAGATCGCGGGCGAGATGGTGCCGCACGGGCGCATCGAGGAGGCGCTGCACGCCGCGTCGCAGGCCCCCTACCCGACCTTCGCCGTGGCCGCCGTCCCCGACGAGAGGAAGGGCGAGCGGCTGGTGGTGCTGCACGTCGCCGACGACGCGATCCTCGACGCGGCGCTTTTGGGCCTGCAGGCCCAAGGCCTGCCGAACCTGTGGATCCCGCGGCGCGAGCAATTCCGGCGCGTGGCGTCCATCCCGGTGCTCGGCACGGGCAAGCTCGACCTGCGCGGCTTGAAGGCGCTGGCGCAGGACGCGTCCGCCGGGGCGCCTGTCAAGTCTGCTTGACAGGCGCCCCCGGCGGCGGGGGCGGACTACTTGCGGCGCCAGACCACGCCCTTGGGCGTGTCCTCGAGCACGATCCCCCGCGCGAGGAGCTCGTCGCGGATGCGGTCGGACTCCTTGAAGTCCTTGCGCTTGCGCGCGTCCTGGCGCGCGGCGATGGCGCGCTCGACCTCGGCGTCGAGCGACTCCTCCTCGACGCGGATGCAGCCGAGCGCCTTGTGCGCCACGTGCACGAGGAACTGGTTGCCCGCCGCCGCGGCCGAGACGCCGAGGCGCTCCGCCAGCACGGCCGAGCGCAGGCCCATCAAGGCCGCGATGGCGCGCGGCGTGTTCAAGTCGTCGTCCATGGCCGCTTCGAACTCGGCCTGGCACGCCTCGACGTCCTCGAGCCCCGCCTCCGCGCTGGCCGCGGCTCCCTGGCCGGTCATGGCGCGCCGCAGTCGCGCGGCCAGGTCGTCGAGGTTCTCGAGGACGCTCTTCGATTCGTCCATGATCGCCCAGGTGAAGTTGAGCGGCGTGCGGTACTGCCCGCGCAGCAGGCAGAAGCGCAGCACCCGCGCCTCGTAGCCCTTCGCCACGACGTCGTCGATCGAGTGGCAGTTGCCGAGGCGCTTGCTCATCTTGCCGCCGTCGACCTGCAGGAACTTGGTGTGCATCCAGTAGGTCGCGAACGGCGCGCCGGTGAAGCACTCGGTCTGCGCGATCTCGCACTCGTGGTGCGGGAAGACGTTGTCCTCGCCGCCGGTGTGGATGTCGATCCGGTCGCCGAGGTGCTTGCGCGCCATGGCGGAGCATTCGATGTGCCAGCCAGGGAAGCCGTGCTCGCCGAAGCGCGTCCTCCACTTCATCAGGTGGCGCGGGTCGCTCTTCCACAACGCGAAGTCGGCCGGGTGGCGCTTCTCCTCGCGCACCTCGATGCGCGCGCCGGCGTCGAGTTCCCCGACCGTGTTGCCCGACAACCGCCCGTAGCGCGGGAAGCGCGCCACCTCGAAGTACACGTCCTCGCCCGACTGGTAGGCGTAGCCCTTCGCCAAGAGCCCCTCGATCATCTCGACCATCTCGGGGATGTGCTCGCTCGCCTTGGGGTAGGCCATCGCGGGTTCGATGCCGAGCTTCCTGATGTCCTCCATGAAGAGGCGCGTCCAATGGCGGCTGATCTCCCACGGATCGCGCCCTTCCCTCTTCGCCTGCGCCTCGACCTTGTCCTCGCCCTCGTCGGCGTCGTCGAGCAGGTGCCCCACGTCGGTGATGTTCATCACCTGGCGCACCTCGAAGCCCTTGACCTCGAGCCAGCGCCGCAGCGTGTCGGCGAAGATGTACGCGCGGAAGTTGCCGATGTGCGCCCGCCCGTAGACGGTCGGTCCGCAGTTGTACATGCGCACCACGCCCGGCTCGAGGGACTGGAAGGGCTCCTTGCGACGGGTCAGGGTGTTGTGGACGACGAAGCTCACGCGGTTCCTCCGCGCGCATGATCGCCCGAGCCGGGCTCCCCCATCAAGCGGCACGCGTCGGCGCCCGGCCGAAAGGCGCGCCGTGGCGGCGGCCGCCGCATCCTTCGACCACGCGCGCTTCGTATGGCAGACTGCCCGCGGTGGCGCGCCAGTCCGGCGCCGCTCCACGCTCGGGCCGCGAAAGCCGGTGCAGCATGCGCAACGCCAAGAAGATCCTCGTCCGACCCGCCGCGCTGGCGCTGTGCGCCACCTTCGCCTTCGCGGCCTCGTCCGCCGCGCCCCAAGGCGGCCAAGGAGGAGGCGGCGCGCGCCAAGGACCGCGCCTGCCTTCGATGGCCGAGGCCTTGAAGGATGTCGACCTCTACCCCGCGGAGCGTCCGACGAGCGTGCTGCACTTCTACGCGGTCGAGGGCGAACCGAAGATGGAGGCCTTGACGAAGGCCTTCGGCGAGTTGAAGACCGACAAGGCCGCCTGCCGCATCGCCTACGG
>JBKDQQ010000208.1:0-9992 GCA_046341775.1 Planctomycetia bacterium | reverse complement strand
GCCACCCTGCGCGAAGCGGGGCGGCGAGTCTTTGGCGTGCGCGGGGTCGGCGCGATGGCGAGGCGCGTGCGCGGCGACGGCGAAGTGGTGCAACGCTGAAGCCGGCACGACGTGGCGGGTGGCACGACGTGGAAGGTGGTGGGGAGAGGCGGATTCGAACCGCCGAAGGCTGAGCCAACGGATTTACAGTCCGTCCCGTTTGACCGCTTCGGTATCTCCCCGCCTGGCGCTATCCAGCACGCGCCCGCGGCGCGCGCCCGAGCAGGACGACGACCGCACCACACGACCGAAGTCGCATAGCCCAGCACATGGATGCGCGGCACATGGGTGCCCAGCGATGCATGCTCCGGATTCGTGGCGCAGGCCGCCCCGACTCGCCGTGCGCGCCTTGGCGGCGGCTGGCTGCTCGATGCTCGGGTCCAAGCGCAGGACGCGACGCAGGCGATCGGGACCCGTGGCCCCTCGGCGCGAAGCACCTCGGAAACCGCGAGCCATCCAGATCGAGCCGGGCCGCGTCCCGCTCCCTCGAGTCTTTTCGAGAAAGGGGGTCTCGTTGTCAGGGAGCGCTTCGTCGTCGGCACCCGCGCCAGCACGCTTGAACGCGCCGGATGCGGCGATCACCCATCGAAGCACCTGCGTTGCCACCCGGAGGTGCCAACGTCGGGCGGCGCCAACTCCAGAGGTGGAGCCAGCGGCGGGACTCGAACCCGCAACCGCCTGATTACAAATCAGGTGCTCTGCCAATTGAGCTACGCTGGCGCCGTGGGCCTCGGGGGCCCGTGGAACCCGCGCAGCCATCGGCCGGGCGTCGCCTGCATCGAGCGGCGTCCGCAGCTTGCGCCGGGGCGCCCTTCGACGAAGGGAGCAAAGAGTGTAGGGAAGGACTTGCGGCGGTCAAGGTTCCACCGCCGAAATCCAAGCGGCGGGCATCACGCAGCCCATTCCGGCTCCTCTGCGGCCCCCCTTCCACCCCCTGCCGGGCCAGATCCTCCCGCCGCAGGCAGCCCCCCGGTGCGACGGGGTGCACCCCATGAACCGCCCGGAGCCTCCCACGGCTACAACCCCTTCAGACTGTCGCGATACCCCGCCACGGCGCGCTCGACGGCGGCCAGCGAAGCTCCGCCGCACAGCTCGAGCAACGCATTTGCAAGTTCCAATGCCACCACCGCCTCGCCGATGACGGAGGCGGCTGGCACGGACGTCGTGTCGGATCTCTGCCACGTCGCCGGCACTGGCTCGAGGGTCTCGAAATCGACGCTGGGCAAGGCCTGGCGCAGGGTGGCGATGGGCTTCATGGCCACGCGCAGCACCAACGGCTCGCCGGTCGTCATGCCCCCCTCGAGCCCGCCGGAACGATTGGTCGCCCGTCCATAGCGCGTGCCGGCTGGACCATCGCCGGCCGGGCGAGCCTCGATGGCGTCGTGCGCCGAGGACCCGCGACGTCGGGCGAGTTCGAATCCGTCGCCGAACTCGATGCCCTTCATGGCGGGGATCGACAGGCACGCCGCCGCCAGACGCGAGGTCAGGCGCTGCTCGCCCTGCATGTACCCGCCGAGTCCGGGCAGCAGTCCGGTGGCGCGCACCTCGTAGACGCCGCCCAAGGTGTCCCCGGCCGCCTTCGCCGCGTCGATGGCCGCGACGGCGCGCGCGTCGAACGCCGGGTCGAGCGAGTACACCGGGGAGGCGTCGCGCAACGCGTGGAGATCCGACGCGGGGCCGGCGCAGGCCGCTTCGAACGCCGCCGGCGAGGCGCGCTCGCCTCCGAGTTCGACCACATGGGCGAAGATGCGCGCCCCGAAGTGCTCGAGCAGTTGCCGCGCCACCGCGCCCAGCGCCGTGCGCATGGCGGTCTCGCGCGCCGAGGCGCGTTCGAGCACGAGGCGCGGATCGCGCGTCTCGTGCCGCAGGCAACCCGCCAGGTCGGCATGGCCCGGACGCGCGTTCGTGGGCACCGGCAGGCGCTCGATGGTGGCGTCCTTGTTGCGCACCATCAGCGCGATCGGCGAGCCGAGCGTGCGGCCGGCGCGCAACCCCGCGAGGATCTCGCACGCATCCTCCTCGATCTTCATGCGGCCGCCGCGGCCGTGGCCGCCCTGCCGGCGCGCCAACTCGCGCTGGATCGGCGCCGGATCGAGCGCGAATCCGCTGGGAAAGCCCTCGAGGATCCCCACGAGCGCACTGCCATGGGACTCGCCCGCCGTCGTCCAACGCAAGCCGCTCATGCTCCGCCTCCGTCCGCGAGGCCCTCGCCACCCTCGTCCACGTCGGGCGCAGGCTCGATGACCTCCCAACCCTCGTCGTCGCCCGTTCCTTCGTCGTCCGGCCTTCCGCCATCGGGCCCGTGGCCGCGCGAGCCGGGTTGCGGCGCGACGTGTTCCGCCGCCGCGCGCCGCCGCTCGGCCTCCTCCAAGGCGCGCGCCAGCGCGGCTTGCAAGGCGGCGAGGTCGAAGGGCTTCTTCAGCGTGCCGAGCACGCCGGGGATGGCCAGCAAGCGCTGGATCAGCAGGTCGTCGAGGTAGCCCGACACGACGAGCGTCGGCGGCAGCAGGCCTTCGATGGCGAGCTTCGAGAGCTCCTCGTCGGCGCGTTCTGCGCCGAGCTCGTAGTCCGACAGCAACAGGTCGGGGCGGGCCTCTTCGAGCAGGCCGCGGGCGCGCGCGAAGCTGGGCGCGGTCCGCACCTCGTGGCCGAGCTTGCGCAAGAGCAGCGCGACCAGGGCGACGATCTTCTCGTCGTTGTCGATCAACAAGAGGCGCGCCATCCCCCTTGTTGTCGCCCAGCAGCCCCCGCCACGCAAGCGCGGCCCGGGGCGGGATCAGCGCGCCTCGAACGAAGTGATCTCGTCGAAGCCCACCTCCATGGGCTTGCCGCCGAGCAGCACGAGCGCCGTGCGCTTCTTCTTGTCGAGCTTCTTGACCGGCACGCGCTGGCGCAGGCGCGGGAGGAACACGAACTGCCCCTCCTTCAGGCCGTCGAGGAAGGCTTGGCGCTTCTCCGACAACGCCGCCCCGGAAAGGTCGGCGTCGATGGCGAGCAGCGCGTCGGCCAGTTCCTTCCTCAACGCGGCGGGCGCCTGCTCGAGGCGCGGGCGCAGTTCCTGGATGCGCGCGCGGGCGGCGCGCACGCGCTCCTCGATGGTGCGCTGCGCCTCGGTCTCGAGCAGCTCCGACTTCCGCTCGACCGCCTGCTGCTCGAGTGCCGCGGCGCGCTGGACCTCGGCGGCGGACTTCAACTGGGACTCGGCGGCGGAACGCAGCTCCTCGGCCTTCTCGCGCGCGTGGCGCACTTGCGCGAACAAGCTCTCGCGCTCGGCGTCCTTCTTCTCCAAGCGCTCGCGCGCGCGCTCGACCAGCTTCGCCGGCAGGCCGAGGCGTCGCGCCACGACCAGCGCGCCCGATTCGCCCGGGGTGCCCACGATCAGGCGGTAGCGCGGCAGCAAGGTCTGCGGATCGAACTCGACGCAGGCGTTCTCGGCGCGCGCCACGCGGAAGGCGAACTCCTTGAGCTTGCCGATGTGCGTGGTGGCGATGGTCGGCGCGCGCAGCGCCACCAGGTGCTCGAGCAGCGCTTCGGACAAGGCGGCCCCCTCGTCGGGATCGGTCCCGCCGCCGAGCTCGTCGAGCAGCACCAGCGTGTTCGCCGTGGCGCGCCCGAGCCCTTCCTTGATGCGCGCGAGGTGCGAGCTGAACGTCGAGAGGTTCTGCGCGATCTGCTGCTCGTCGCCGATGTCCGCCACGATGCCGTCGAAGAGCGGCATGGCGCTGCCCTCGCCGCAGGGGAACGGCAAGCCCATGCGCACGCACAACGCGGCCAGTCCCGTGGTCTTCAAGGCCAAGGTCTTGCCGCCGGTGTTGGGGCCGGTCACGAGCAGCAGGTCGAAGGCGTCGCCGAGCCGCAGGTCGATGGGCACGACCTCGGGGATGCGTCCGACGGCGACCTGCTCGACCAGCAGCGGGTGGCGCGCCTGCTTGAGCACCAGTCCTTCGCGCCCCACGAGCCGCGGGATGCGCGCGCCGGCCTGCCGCGCGTAGCGCGCCGCGACCAAGGCGAGTTCCAGGCGGCCGACGCGCTCGGCGCTCTCGACCACGGCCGCCTCGTGCTCGAGGATGGCGCGCGTCGCCTCGAGGTGGACGCGCTCGATCTCGCGCCGCAGGTCGCTCTCGAGCTCGACCAGGCGGTTGCCGAGCAGCACGACCTCGCGCGGCTCGATGAAGACGGTCTCGCCCGATTGGGAGCGGTCGTGCACGATCCCGGGCACGCGTCCGGAGCTCTTGGCGCGCACGGCGAGCACGGGGCGGCCGCCACGCCGGTGCGGGGCGATGTCCGACAGCACGGCGCGGATCTCGGCGCGCGCCGTCAACCCGCGCAAGGCCGCGTCGACCGCCTCGGAGGCCTTGGAGGACTCGCGCTTGAGGCGCGAGACCAGCGGCGAGGCTTCGTCGCGCACCGTCCCGCGCTCGTCGACCAGCTTGTCGAGCCGCGCCACGAGCGCGGCGAAGTCCGGCATGCCCACCGCCAACGCGCCGAGCGCGGGCGCCTGCTTGGCGATCGAGCGCAGCCAGTCCGCCAACCGCTCGACGCACGCGAAGTAGGCGAGCAACGCGGCCAGTTCCTCCTCGGCGAGCGGACGTCCGGCCGTGTGCACGTGCACGAGGGCCGGCAGCGGATCGCCCGCGCCGGCGAGCGGCGGCTCGGCGCCGTGGCCGCACAGGAGGATGGCCTCCTCGGCCCGCGCGCACGCGCCGCGCGCCTGCTCGTCGCCCATGGGCGCCAACTCGCGCAACATGCGCAGCGACAAGGCGGTGGGCGCGAGCCGCTCGTACAAGGGCCTCACCTGGTCCCAATCGAGCGCGCGCGCCGCATGGCGCTCGAGCCGCTCGGCGCGTTGCTTGGCGCGCGGCTGCATGGCGGCGGCGAGCGCCCCCTTCAGGTGCTGCGCGGCCATGGACGGGTGCGTTGCGTGGCTTGCATGTCGGACTGGTTCAGCGCTGGAGGCGCCAGCCCCGAATCGTAACCGAGGTCGGCGGTCGCAGCGGACGCTCGACCTCGAACCGCGCCAGCACGCCGTCTTCGCCCAGCCACTCCCCCGGGAGCAGCGCCGGCACGCGCGCGGCGATCGGCGCGAGCCAAGCGCGGTCGGCGCGCTCCTTGAAGTCGATCGGCTCGCTCCAGATCACCACGTCGAAGCGCTCGCGGAAGCGCGCCAACTCCTCGTCCCCCACCGCGCGCGCCGGCCCGAAGTAGTCAAGGTCGATGGCCTCCTCGGCCGCCGCCACGAAGCGTCCCTCGGATCGTCCTTCCTCGAGGAGGCGCAGGTTCAACGCCCCGGGCGACAGTTCGCTGGAGACGCCGATCCAGCCGATGCGCGCGTCGGCCCCGACCGCGTTGGCGATGGCGGCCGCCACGCGGCGTTGCTCGGCCAAGGGCAGGCCCGCCGTGGGCGCCACGCGCCCCGACCAGCGGTTGGCGCGCGTCTCGAGCGTCGCGATCTGGTGCGCGCGCACCTCGGGCTTGTCGGACAAGAGACCGAGGACCTGCGCCAGGCGAGCCCGTTCCCACGCCGCGCCGGGCAGCACGAACGGCAGCAGCAGCGCGCACGACGCCCAGCGAACGCGCGACCAGGCCGCCTCGAAGCCCGCGCCGCACAAGGGCGCCAAGGGCGCCAGCCACGCCAATTGGAACCGATCGAGATGGAAGGGATGCGCCGCGATGGTCGGCACGAGCGCGGCGGCGAGCAGCCAGCACGGAGCGGAATGTCGCGCGCGCGCGGCGCAGGCGACGAGCACGAGCATGCACGCGGCGCTCGAGGGGCGCGCGAACAGCTCGCAGCCCGCGTACAGCACGCGCAGCGCCCACGGCGTCGCGGCGAGCTGCGTGTTGCCGCCGAGGAACGCGAGCACGGCTTCGCGATGTTCCTGCGCGCGCGCCGCGCCATCGGGCAAGGGCAGCCCGAACCACCACGCGAAGAGCAGCGTTCCCGGGCCGAAGAGCAGCGCGAGCCGCCGCGCGCGATGGAAGGGCGAGCCGCCTCGCTCCTTCCAGGCGAGCGCGAGCCACAGCGCCGCGGCCGCGAGGAAGCCGTAGTTCCACTTGGTGAAGGGCAGGGCCGCGACGAGCAGTCCGGTCGGCAGGCACGATGGCGCGCCGGGATCGTTGTGCGGCTGGTGCGCGACCACGCGCGCCAAGGCCCACGCGCACACGGCGAGGAACGGGACTTCGAGGAACAAGGTGCCCGCGTAGCTCGCGGCGAGCGGCGAAAGCGCCACGACGGCGCCGGCGACGAGGCCCGCGCGCCAACCCGCGAGCAACTCGCCGGCGCGGATCGCGCCCCACACCGCCAGCGCGAGACAGATCGACCCGACGAAGCGCGCCAAGTCGTCGGAGACGCCGAACAGGCACTCGAACAAGCCTGTCGCGAGCGGCGCGAGCGGCGGGTACTGGGCGCAATCATGCAGGGCGTCGAAGAAGCCCGCAGGGTCGCCGAGGCGCAGGTGGAGCGCGAGGCGCGCCGCCGGTTGCGCCAGGTGCATCGACTCGTCCCAACCAAGCCCCGGCGCGACATGGCCGCCGTCGGGATGGTGCGCGTGGGTGGCGTAGTGCGCGAAGCCGGCGAGCACCCCCAGCGTGGCGGCCAAGCGTCGCGGAAGTGCGGCTCGCATCGCGCGCGATTCTAGAAGGGCGCGCGCCCGACCTCTAGACTCGCGCCGCACCTTGGCGCCACGGGCGCCGCCAGCGCCTCGTCGGCGCGGCGGCGGACGGCGCCCAACGCCGCCCGACGCGCGGCCGATGATCCACCATGAGCCAGGACCGCACGCACCGCTTCGAGACTCGCGCCATCCACGCCGGCTGGGAGCCGGACGAGCACTGCGGCTCGGTCATGCCGCCGGTCTACCTGACCAGCACCTACAAGCAGGACGCGCCGGCCAAGCCGCGCGGCGGCTACGAGTACTCGCGCACGAGCAACCCGACGCGCACCGTGCTGCAGGAGTGCCTCGCCAGCATCGAGCACGGCGCCCACGCGCTGTGCTTCAGCTCGGGGCTCGCGGCGACCAACGCGCTGCTCGACCGGCTGGTGCCCGGCGACCATGTCGTGGCGGGCAACGACCTCTACGGCGGCACCTACCGCATCTTCCAGCGCGTGTTCGCGCGCTACGGCATCCGCTTCACCTACGTCGACACGACCGACCTCGCGGCGCTCGAGGCCGCCATCGAGCCGGCGACGAAGTACGTCTACCTCGAGACGCCGACCAACCCGCTGCTGCGCGTGAGCGACATCGAGGCCGCGGCGGCGATCGCGAGGAAGCACGGCAAGCTGACGATCGTCGACAACACCTTCGCCACGCCGTACCTCCAGCGCCCGCTCGAGCTCGGCGCGGATGTCGTGCTGCACAGCCTGACGAAGTACCTCGGCGGCCACTCCGACGTGGTCGCTGGCGCGCTCGTGGTGAACGACGAGAAGCTGCGCGACGAACTGGCCTTCTTCCAGAACGCGGTGGGCGGCACGCCCGGCCCGTTGGACTGCTTCCTCGTGCTGCGCGGCATCAAGACGCTCGCCGTGCGCATGGATCGCCACGTGCAGAACGCCACGCAACTGGCCCAGTGGCTGGAGCGCCACCCGCAGGTGGCCCGCGTCGTCTACCCGGGCCTCGCCTCGCACCCGCAGCACGCTCTCGCCAAGCGCCAGATGAAGGCCGCGGGCGGCATGTTGTGCTTCGAATTGAAGGGCACAGTGGCGCAAGCCGACGCCTTCGCCTCGGCCTGCAAGGTCTTCACGCTGGCCGAATCGCTCGGCGGCGTCGAGAGCCTCGTCGAGGTGCCGGCGAGCATGACGCACGCCTCCATCCCCGCCGAGACGCGCCGCGCCCAAGGCCTCGCCGACGGCTTGGTGCGCATGTCGGTCGGCCTCGAGCACATCGAAGACCTCGTCGCCGATTGCACGCAGGCGCTCGCGGCGGCGGCGCGGGCTTGATGCTGGCCCCTTTCATTGTGCGCGCGCACTCGCGCCCTGGCGCGGCACTCGTGCAAGTCGGCCGCAAATTCGACCCTCAGCTGCTGCGACACCCGAATACCCGACCGTCCAAGATCTGAAGGGACGTGTCGAGCCGGAAGGCAAGGCGCGCGGAAAGTCCCTGCGGACAGGGTCGCCGACGCGCAGGCCGGTCATCGCGGCGTGGCCGTGACCAAGGGCCTTCAGCGCAGTCTCGTGCGAACGGCTGGACGGTCCTCGAAGGTCGCGCTCCTACCTGGGCGACGCGGTGCACGACCTGACCCTGCGCCAAGCCTGTGAAGCGGGCCCTCTGGTCCGGGCACCCCGCTTTTCAGGCCGAGGAACGGCGCATTCCACCTACCCGAGGCTTGGTGGAACTCAATGGCCGTACTGGCAATGAACGCTCGGCAGCATGCCGGCGGTCGCAGGCCAGCCGATTTCGCCAGCCGTCCCGCGCACAATGAACGGGACCAGCATCATCAGAAGATGCTGTCGGGCTTCGGCGGCGCCGGCGGCGTGGCCGGCGGAATGAGCGGGGCGACCGGCTTCGCGACCAGCTTCGGAGTCGCGGCGGCCTTGGCGACCGGCTTGACCGGTTCTTCACGCTCCTCGCAGACCTTCTCGCGCATCGAACGGCCGACCTTGAACTTGACGACCTTCTTGGCCGGCACAGCGACCTTTTGGAGGGTGCGCGGGTTCTGCGCGCGGCGGGCGGCGCGATCGCGGACCTCGAACACCCCGAATTCGCGGAACTCGAGGCGGTTGCCGGTCGCCAGTTCCTCGATGATCTCGTCCAAGAACATCTGGACGATGTCCTTCACCACGACCTTGGTCTGCCCGGTGCGGTCGGCGATCCGGTTGACCAGTTCCTTTTTCGTGATGGTTTCAGGTTCCTGCTTCATGGATCGACGAGGGTGAGGCTCAAAGCTGACGAGCGAGGACCGGTGGCCGTTGCGACCGCGGTCCCTCATTCTCCCCCCTACCTATCATCCCGTCAAGTCGCTACTTGTGACGCACCTCCCGAATCGAGGAGGAGCGTAACTGGACCATCGTTGACGAGCTCCACGCGCATGTCCGCGCCGAAGCGGCCCTGCGCAACGCGCAAGCCCCTATTTTCCAAATTCCTAACAAGGCGTTCGAGCAAGGCGCGCGCCTCGAGCGGCGGGGCGGCCCTGTCGAAGGACGGACGGCGGCCCTTCTTGTTGTCCGCGGCCAGGGTGAACTGGCTCACGACGAGCAGCGGCAACCCCAAATCGAGGGCCGACAGGTTCATCTTGCCCGCCTCGTCCTCGAAGCAGCGCAAGTGGGCCAGCCGATCGCCCAACCAGTCCGCTTGCGCCTCGCCGTCCCCCTTCTCGACGCAAGCGAAGACCAAGGCTCCCTGGGCGATGGCGCCCACCTCCTCGCCCCCCACCACGACACGGGCGGACAACACGCGCTGCACCACGCACTTCATCGTCGCTCCTTCCGCCGGACCCTCGACGGCCGCCGCCTAGCCACCGCGTCCGAGGCGTTGCGCCTCGAGTCGCTCCCAGCGCACTCGCGCGCGCAAGGCACGCAGGACATCCAGCAACTCGCGCGAGGCGTCGCTGCGCTCGTGGATCGTGCGCCAGAGCGCCTCAGCCTTGGCGGGGTCGCCGAGCGGTCCCTCGCACAGGATCGCCTGCTGCACGAGCGGCAGCAGGTCGGATGGATCGGCGACCGAGGCGGCTTGCGCGGCCGCCATGGCCGCCTGCGGGTCGTCGACGGACTCGTGCAAGGCGGCGCGCGCAGCCTGGAGGCGCGCGAGGTCGACGCGCCAGGCGTCGAGGTCGGCGAGCAGGGTCGCGGCCTCGTCGGTCCGCTCGGACGACAACGCCAGGATCGCCAGGTCGAGCTCGGCCTCGGCCACCCGCGCCGGCTCGACCAGCACCGAGCCGCGCGCGGAGAGCAACCAGCGGCGCAAGGCCTCGGCGCCGCGCGCGGGCGTGTCCTGGCGCGCGACGAGCCAAGCGTCGAGCCAGGC
>JBKDQQ010000207.1:0-2332 GCA_046341775.1 Planctomycetia bacterium | reverse complement strand
GCAGTGGACGGTGCGGCGCCGAGTGCAGGAGCGGCCGCTCCGACAAGCGATCCCATTGGGCCTGGGTCGTCTCGTGGATCGACAGGAAGAACGGCGCGAAGTCGATCAGCTTGAACTCGTGGTGGAGGTACGAGAGCTTCGGCTTGATGCCCTCTTCCTCGCGCATGCGACCACCAGGCAAGAGGACGAACACGATCCCGGTGTCGTTCGCCTGTGTCCAATTTCCTTGACGATCGCGCGTCGCGCCCCCATCAGGTCCTGGCGCGGGAGGCGGGCCACTCTGATGATGCAGGAATTCCCACAGGCCGGTGGCTGGATTCTCGCCCAACGGCACCAGGCCCAACTGCGGTGTCAATGCTCCGCCCGGCCACTGGACCTGCGAGTAGCGCGGTGAACGCGCGATGGCGGCCAAGGCCTCGTCCCAGCGCGCGCCCGCATCCGGATCCTCCAACGAGTGCTCGGCCGCCTGCAGGAGTTGGCCCAACGCAGCCAGACTCTCGCGCACCTGCGCCAACTGGTCGTGCCTCCACTGCTCCTGGGCGCTCGCGTAGCGCCAAGTGCGACGCTCGCCGCAGCGCGCGCGCAAGGCCTCGACGCCGCGGGCGAGTTGCGCGCGGCGCGCCTCGTCCGCCGCTAGGAGGCGCTCGAGCCGCGACTCGTCGAGCGCGAGTTCGGTGGCGCGTTCGACGAGTTCCACGCCGCTCCAAGCGTCGATGTGCGCGCGCGTCCGGTCGAGGACCCCCGCCTGGGCTTCGACGGGCTTCGACGGCGCATCGGCCGCCAACTCTGCGAGCATGGCGCGCGCCTCGTCGAGGCGCCCGGACATGGCGCAAGCCAAGGCGTGCGTGGCCGCGCGCTGCTCGCGCTCGGCATTCGAGGACGACTCAAGCGCCCGCCGCGCGCGCAACAGAGCCTCCATCTCGCGTCCGTGCCGCCGCGCGCCAGCCATGCCGAGGCTCGAGAGCGCCTCGCGCTCCTGCGAGGCCGCGTCTTCGGCCGCCTGCTTGGCCCAGTCCTCGCGCAGCGCCTCCTCCTCCGTCGGCCACGACTCCCGGCCGAGCATGCGTCGTCGCCAC
The DNA here is from genome assembly GCA_046341775.1 of Planctomycetia bacterium. Taxonomy (GTDB): domain Bacteria; phylum Planctomycetota; class UBA1135; order UBA1135; genus SXXH01. The sequence goes on along the minus strand of JBKDQQ010000207.1, from coordinate 1,256 downwards.
AGCACATCGGCAGCCAGCGCCGCGGTGGCGGGCGATGCGCCCGACTCGAAGGCCGCCAACTGCTCCTCGATCGCCGCGAGCACGTCGCGGGAAGGATGGGATTCAAAGTCCCGCTCGCGCTCTTCCTCGCCGTACGGCGACAAGCCCGGGTCGGAGCGCAGCTCCGCCAGGAAGTCCTCCACGTCCCGCAAGCCAGGACGCCATTGCGCACCTGGCTGGTCGACGCCGTGGACGAGATCCCGCGCGCGCTCCAGCCACCACGCGCCCGCTCCTTGCACGAGCAGCTCGCCGGAGCCGATGGCGCGGGCCTCGGCGTGGAAGCGCTCGATGTCCTGATGCAGCCCGCGCAGGCGCAACTCGCGCGCCTGCGCCCCAAGTTCGCGATTGCGCAGGCGCAATTCGCCGTTCGCGTGCAGCGCGGCCTGCTCGTTGTCCTGGGCCTTGCGGGCCCAACTCAGGGAAACCAGCGTGCCGGCGACCAGCGCGGCCAAGGCCAGGCACATGGACGCGGCCAGTGCCTTGTTGCGGCCCACCCATTTGCGCACCCACGCGAAGGCGCCCCGCTCGTGCGCCGCCACTACTCGACCCTCCATGTAGGCCTGCAGGTCGGCGGCGAGCTCCTTCATCGTCGCGTAGCGCCGTTCCGGGTCGCGCGCCATGGCCTTTTCGGCGATGGAGACGAGCTCGGACGCCGCATCCCCGGCGAGCCCGTCCAAGGCCGGTGGCGGACCGGCCAAAAGGCGCCTCAGCACCTCGTTCTGCAGGGGAGACTGCCCCAGCGGCACGAAGGGCGCCGACACGCGGGCGCATGCCAGCAAGTGGTACAGCATCGCGCCCACCGAGTAGATGTCCGCGCGCGGGCCGACGCGCTCCAACTCGCCGCGCGCTTGTTCGGGCGCCATGTAGGACGGCGTGCCGAGCACCTCGCCCGCGCGCGTGCGCAACGGGTCGTCGCTCGCGCTCGGCGCCTTGTCTGCGGGCGTGGGCGCGTCTTGGCGAACGGCAACAGACGCCGTGATGCGCGCCAGACCCCAGTCCATGACGTACGTCTCGCCGTACTTGCCGACCATGATGTTGGCCGGTTTCAAGTCGCGGTGCACGACTCCGTGGTCGTGCGCGTAGCTCATCGCGTCGCAAACCTTGACCAGCACGCCCAAGGCGCGCGTCTGGGTCCAACCCTCGCGGGCGCTCCTGACATGGTCGATGACGCGCGCGTAGTCTTCGCCCTGCACCAAGCGCATCGTGAAGTAGACCTG
>JBKDQQ010000206.1:0-21913 GCA_046341775.1 Planctomycetia bacterium | reverse complement strand
CCGCCACATGTCGCTGCAGCTGGTCGCGCGGGGCTGAAAAGTCGCATCCAGGATGCGACTTTTCAACGCGCCGGCGCGCGGGCCGCGGGCGCGAACGAGTTGCCCGCGCCCGGCGCGGGCCCCGGACGCGCCGCCGCCACGAGACGCAAGCGACTCGTGCGCCGACCGCGGCGCGCCGCGCGCCGATCGAGGAAGCCGAACCACGCGAGCAGCACCGGATGGTCGTCGCGCAGGAGCTCGACGACGTCGGCCGCCGCGCCGCGCGACGCCAACTCCGCGCGCCACGAGCGGATCCAGCCCGGCGCGTCCGGCAGCGCCTGCACCAGCTTCTTGTCGAAGCCCTCGCCGCCGGCGAGCCGCGCGAGGTTGAACGGGTTGAACAGGTGGGCTCGCCGCGGCGGCTCGTAGGCGTGCCACGCGCCGTGGCGGAAGCGGCGCTCCTGCGCTCCGCCGCAGTCCACGCCGCGCACGACGAGCACGGCGCCGTCGCGCGCCAGCGAACGCAGCGCGGCGAGGCTGGCGCGCGGATCGTCGCGCTCGTCGAGCGCGTCGGGGCACACGATGGCGTCGAAGGAGCCGTGCTCGCGCAGGCGTTCGCCCGCCGGGCCGGCGAGATCCTCGAGGCGCGCCTCCACGACCGGCAGGCCGCGCGCGCGCGCAGCCTCGCCGACGCGCGGGTCGTCGCTGGCGACCCGCGCGTCGAGCGCGGGCCAGGTCGCGCGCCACGGATCGAGCGCCGCCGGGTCGCCGCCAGCCAGCAGCACGCGCCGCGGCTCGCCCAGCCCGACGGCCCGCGCGGCCTCCACGTCGCCGCGCGCCTCGGCGAGCGCGCTGGAGGACGGCACGCCGGGCGCGGGCCGGGAGGCCGCCTCCTCGCGCCACGCGCGCGGCCTCTCGGCCAAGAAGACGAGGTTGCAGTAGTTGCAGCGCCGCAGGCGCCAGGCGCGGCCCGCGCGCGAGAGCTCCAGGCGCGGCTCGCTGCCGCACGGGCCGCACAGCGGGCAGGCGAGCTCCAGCGTCGCGCCGCTCGCACGCTTCCCGGCGATGGTCGCTTCCCGCGTCTCCATGGTGGTCGGCATGGTAGCGCCTCGCGTGGACCGCTACCTTCATGCCGGATGTCCGCAGACGCCCAACTGGCGGTGGTGATGAGCGGCGGTGGTGCGCGCGCCGCCTACCAGGCGGGGCTGCTGCACGCCATCGGACGCCGGCATCCGCGCCTGCGCGTGCCGATCATCGCGGGCGTCTCGGCGGGCGCCATCAACGCGGCGTGGATGGCCTCCTCGTGCGACGAGTACGGCCAGACGATGGAGGAGCTCGTCGAGCTGTGGCGCTCGCTGAAGGTGGAGAACATCTTCCGCGTCGACGCGTGGTCGCTGTCGGGGCGCGTGCTGCGCACCGGATTGAAGCTGGTGTCGGGCGGCGCGCGACGCGCGAGCACCGCGCAGGGATTCGTCGACACGCAACCGCTGCGCGGCCTGCTCGCGAGCCTCGTCGGCGGCGAAGGCGGGGTGCTCGAGCGAATCGCGCCGAACATCGAATCCGGCAAGCTGCGCGCCGTGGCGTTGACCGGCGCCTCCTACTCGACCGGAGAGTCGGTGACCTGGGTGCAGGGACGCGAGTTCAAGCCGTGGGAGCGCGCGCAACGCGTCTGCGTGCCCTGCACCTTGACCGTCGAGCACATCATGGCCTCGGCCTCGCTGCCGATCTTCTTCCCGGCGGTGCGCGTGGGCGCGCATTGGTACGGCGATGGCGGCATGCGCCTGACGGCTCCGCTCTCGCCCGCGGTGCACCTGGGCGCCACCAAGATCATCGCCATCTCCACGCGCTGCACGCGGACGCGCGGCGAACGCTCCCAACCCATGGTCGAGGACTACCCGCCCACCGCGCAGGTCGCAGGCGCCCTGTTCAACTCGATCTTCCTCGACCAGTTCGACGGCGACGCCCTGCAGCTCGAACGCACCAACGAACTCGTCGCGCGCCTCCCCTCCGACCAACGCGTCGGCCTGCGCCCGATCGACCTCCTCGTCCTGCGCCCCTCGCGCGACCTCGGCAAGCTCGCCAACGACCACGAACCCAAGCTCCCCCCCGCCTTCCGCTTCCTGACCCGCGGCCTCGGCACCAAGGAGACGCGTTCGAACGACCTGCTGTCGTTGGTGATGTTCCAGCACGACTACTTGTCGCGCTTGGTGGAGTTGGGGATGGCGGACGGGGAGGCGCGGGCGGGGGAGATCGAGGAGTTCCTTGCGCGCTGAGGGATGCTGGCCCCGTTCGTTGTGCGCGATGTGATGGCGGAATCGCCACCAGGGTGCTGCAGGACCCGTCTCGGCGAACGTCCTTCCAGATGGGAAGGCGCCTGCACCGGCCCGGCCCTCGGCCCGGTGGTCCAGGACCCCGCCGGGCGCGGCGCGGGCCCTTCCGAGCGGCATCGTGACCGCGGCGGCGCATGTCGGCCCCGAGACGGCGCATGCAGGCCCCCCTCCCACCAGCGCGAGCCCCCCGCGCGAGCCACCACCAACAGCCGCGCGGCGCAGGAGCCACACCCGAGGCAAGGACCACCACGAGCAAGCAAGGCACCTGTGCGGGCCACCCGGCCGGATGCGAGCAGCGTGGCTGCAACCGCCGCGCTGCTCGCACGCGACGCCAAGGGCGCCCCGCGGTGCCGCGTCGCCGCGGGCGCGCACAATGAAAGGGGCCAGCATCGCTGCTAGGCTCTGCGCCGATGACCCCCTTCCTGGCCCTGTTCCTCCTGCTGCCACCGCAGTCGCCCGTTCCGGACGCGGCCAGCGGCGCCCTGCTCGACCAGCGCGAGCTGCAAGCCGCCTGCGCCCGCCTCGCCAGCGAGCACCCGCGAGAGGCCACGATCCTGCCGCTGGTCGAATCCGCGGCAGGACGGCGCGTGGACATCGTGCGGATCGCACGCGGCGAGTTGAAGCCGGGGCGCCCTGCGGTGCTCGTGGTCGCGGGGCTGGACGGGCCGCTGGCCTGGACCAGCGGCGTCGCGCTCGAGGCGGCGCGCGGGCTGCTGGCGAGCAAGGACGCGAACACGCGGAGGATGCTGGCGCAAGCCACGCTGTACATCGTGCCGCGCGCCGATCCGGACGCCTGCGAGGCGCGCTTCGCGGTCCCGCTCGCCGAGACGCGCGCCATCGCGCGCGGCGGCGACGACGACCGCGACGGGGCCGAGGGCGAGGACGCGCCGGGGGACGTCGATGGCGACGGGCTGGTGCTGCGCATGCGCGTGCCCGATCCCGACGGCGAGTGGCTCGTCGATCCGCGCGATCCGCGCGCCATGCGCAGGAGGGACGCGTCCAAGGGCGAGATCGGCACCCACCGCTTGATGCCGGAGGGCCGCGACGGCGATCGCGACGAGCTCGCGGGCGAGGATCCCCTGCTCGACGTGGTGCTCAACCGCAACTTCCCGCAGGGCTGGCGCGAGCACGACCTCGAGTCCGGCGCGTGGCCGACCTCCTTGCGCGAGTCGCGCGCGCTGTGCGACTTCGTCCTCGCGCACCCCGAGATCGTCGCGGTCGTGGCGTACGGAGAGCTTGACAACTGCGCCGAGCGGCCCAAGGTGCGCGACGAGTGGCCGCGTCGCAGCCCATCGCCATCGGAGGGCATCCCTGCGGAGGACGCCGACGCGATGGCCCTCTTGGTGAAGCGCTCTTCTGTCAAATTCACTGGACGCAGCGCGGGATCCGACGCCGGCACGTTCCAGGCGTGGGTGCAGTCGCAGCGCGGACTGTGGTCGTTCAACGCCAACTTGTGGAGCATGCCGCTCGACGCGGAGGCGCCGAGGGTCGAGGGCGCGCCCGAGCCGCCGCCCGACCTGCCCGAGCCCGGGGACGACGCCAAGCGGCTGCGTTGGATCGACCGGGAGAAGGAATCGTCGCGCTTCGTGCCGTGGCGGGCGTTCCAGCACCCCGACCTCGGGCGGATCGAAGTGGGCGGCTTCGCGCCCTACGCGCTGGTCGAGCCGCCGCAAGCGGATCGCGCGCGCATCGCCGTCGAACAGGAGCGCTTCCTCGCCGCGCTGCTCGCGGAGCTGCCGCGCCCGCGCGTGGCGCGCTTCGCGGCCAAGGACCTCGGCGCCGGCCTGCTGGAGGTGGAGTTGGAGCTGCGCAACGACGCGCTGCTCGCGACGCGCTCCCGCATGGCGCGCCGCACCGGCGGCGTGCGTCCGCTGCGCGTGCGCCTGGACCTGCCGTCCGAAGCGACGCGCCTCGCGGGACCCGCCGAAGCGCAGGTCGACCTCGACGGATCCGGCGGCAAGGCCGAGTTGACCTGGCTCGTGCGCGGCATCGACGCCGAGGACCTCGTGGTGGAGATCGAAGGACCGCAGTTCGTCGCGACACGCGTGGAGATGGAGCAAGCACGATGATGATCGACGCCTTCGCGTGCGCACTGCTCGCGCTCGCCGCCCGGCCGCAGGAGGCGCGTCCGCCCCTGCAGGGCTTCCCCGGGTTGCCCACGGGCTACAGGCCGCGCGTGGAGATCGCGTGGAACCGCTTCTACGACGACGTCGAGATCGACTCGTTGATGGCGCGCCTCGCGGCGCAATGGCCCAAGCTGATGCGCGAGCACGCCCTCGGCTCCTCGGTCGAAGGCCGCCCTCTGCGGTTGTGGATCCTGGGCGACGAGTCGAGCGGCCCCCTGGAGGACAAGCCGGCGATGTGGGTCGACGGCAACATCCACGGCAACGAGGTGCAAGGCGCGGAAGCGGTCGTCTACCTCGCGTGGTACTTGCTGGAGAACTCGGAGTCGAACCCCGAGGTGGCGGCGCTCTTGAAGCGAGCGAGCTTCCATCTCCTGCCGATGGTCAACCCCGACGGTCGCGCACGCTGGTTCAAGGACGCGCACAACGCCAGTTCGTCGCGCACGGGCGCGATGCCCACGGACGACGACGACGACGGACGCCTCGACGAGGACGGTCCGAACGACCTCGACGGCGACGGGCACATCGCGCAGATGCGCAAGCACATGCCTGGCCAAGGCACCCATCGCCTCGATCCCGACGACCCGCGCGTGATGATCCCCGTGCCGCCCAACGACGAGGGCCGTCGCGGCGATTGGATCCTCTTGGGTTCCGAAGGCTTCGACGACGACGGCGATGGCCGCGTGGACGAGGACGGCGTCGGGGGATACGACATGAACCGCGCGTGGCCGTCCATGTGGGAGCCCGAGCACGTGCAGCGCGGTGCGGGCCCCTACCCGCTCCACTGGCCCGAGACGCGAGCCATCGCCGAGTGGATCGCCGCCAAGCCGGGCATCGCCGCCGTGCAGAGCTTCCACAACATGGGCGGCATGATCCTGCGCGGCCCCGGGGCGGAAGGCTTCGGCTCGTACGAGCCCGCCGACGTGCGCGTGTACGACGAACTGGGCCGCGAAGGCGAGCTGATGCTGCCGTTCTACCGCTACATGGTCATCTGGAAGGACCTGTACACGGTGTACGGCGGCTTCGTGACTTGGACCTACGAGGGGCTCGGGATCATCTCGTTCACGAACGAGTTGTGGAACGACGACCAGATGCATCCCGAGCGCTCCAAGGTCGCGAGCGGCCCGCTCGCCGGCGGCGACAAGCAGCGCCGCTGGTTCGACGACAACCTGCTCTCCGGGGCGGGCTTCGTCGATTGGCGCCCGGTCGACCACCCCGTGCACGGCGCGGTGGAGGTCGGTGGTTGGCGCAAGGACACGGGACGCGTGCCGCCGAGCTTCCTGATCGAGGAGATGCTCCACAGGAACGCGCTGTTCTGCATCGCGCACGCCGAGGCCATGCCCGAGGTGTCGATCGAGGAGCCGCAGCTGCTCGACCTCGGCGACGGGTTGAAGGCGCTCGACGTGGTGGTGCGCAACAAGCGCGCCATCCCGACGCGCACCGCGCAGGCCGCCAAGCGCAGGATCGGCCTGATGGACTCGATCTCGCTCGAGGGCAAGGACGTGGAGGTGCTGGCCGCGGGCGTGCGCGGCGACCGCTTCCGCCCGGACCGCATCGAGCTGGCGGAACGCGAGCCCGCGGTGCTCCGGCTCGAGCAAGGGATCCCGGGGCGAGGCGAGGTGCGCGTGCGCTTCTACCTGCGCGGCGAAGGACGGCGCGCGACCATCTGGTGGCGCGGCGAGAAGGCCCGCGATGCGCGGCGCGACGTGCCGCTCGATTGACCGCGGCGCGGGTCAGCGCGCGGACCACACGCCGATCCAACCGGTCAGGTCCACGCCCGAACCGGTCCAGACGTCCTCGCTGAAGCCCGCCACGAGGCGGACGTCGCGCGTCAGCTCGAACGCCACGCCGAGGTCGAGGTCGAGGTTGAATCGTCCGACCTCGTCGAGCTCCACGTCGCGCGTGGCGGGAGGCGCGTACCGCAAGGCCGCGAGCCAAGAGGTGCGCTCGTCGTGTCGCAACTCGCACGAGAACCAACCCTGGACGCGGTCGGGCGCGTCCAAGCCCGCGTCCTCGAAGCCCGAAGGCGTGGACACGGCGATGTAGTCGACGCCGCCGAGGAAGGTCCAATCGCCGCGGCTCTTCTGCCCGACGATCCCGATGGACGCGTCGAGTCCGCCGTTGCCGAAGCCCTGGTTGACCGATCCCACCGGCAATTCGAGTCCGGCGCGCATGGCCAGCGCCGGACGCTCCGGCGTCTCCTCGTACAGGCGGTAGGTCCACAGCACCGGGATGTCGCACACCCCGAACTCGTCGGGGTCCATCTCGAAGGCCACGACCCCGTCGGACTCGAGCCTCATCTCCCAATCGTCCTCCGGCCGATCCTCGCGCCCCCCGTTGGTGAGCCCGAAGACCGCATGCCACACCTCGATCGGCCCGTCGAGGAACCCCGACGAAGTCCACAGGACCGGCAACTCGACCTCGACCTCGCTGCGCTTGTCGATCCCGTAGCGCAGGAACAGGCCCGTGCGCCACAACTCCCCATCGAAGCTCGCCGACTGCACCCCGTCGGTCCCCACCTCGTGCACGCTGGCGTAGGAGCTGAAGGCGGACGTCCCGAGCGTGCCGGCCTCCTGGGTCTGGGCCGCGCGCGGGCGCGGTGACAGGAACTGCTGCACGATCGGGCCGTTGACTCGCGTGGGCGCGGGGCCGCGAACGACCTGCGGCACGGTGGGCGTCGATTGGCAGGCGGCCAGGAGCGCGGCGAGGGTGGCGGGGAGGGGGCGGAGCATGGGATGGATGCTGGCCCCGATGATTGTGCGCGACTTGGATGGCAGGAAGCCAAATCACGGCACGAAATGCCGGTTGGATGCTGCGAGCGGGGTGGCCGCGAGCGTCTCTACTCGTGGAGGGCTGCGCGCGAGACGACCAGACCGAGGCCGGGCGCCACACCGGGTGTCCTCGACGCCGCCGCACGCGTCCACGGCCCGCGCGGCAGGCCGCGGCCCTGCACTGGCCCACGCGCCATGCGCTCCACCACGCCCTGAAGCACGCTCGGAAGCACGCACATCGAGGCGGGGTCCCGCACGTGCGCAACGCGCGTGGCCGGCCACGCACGACGCGGCACATCAACCACACGCGCCGACACCAAGGAGACGAACGCAAGCAGAGCAACTGCGAACGAGACAGGAACCAACTAGCCATCGAAGGCGATCCCCGGGTGGTCCATGCCCGAGCACCTGCGCGGTCGCCGCCGCGCAAGTGACGGTCGCGAGCCTCCGCAGGACCGGCGCCTTCGCGGCCAGGTGATCGACGCGCGCAGCACCAGGTTGCGACGCGCGATGCACCATTGCGCCACGGGCGCGCGGATCAAGGGTCGCGTCCCGCTCGACCACGATCCTGGGCGCGCACAATGAACGGGGCCAGCATCAGTCCAAGTCGACCACGAACCGCCTCCCCCCCTCCAAATCCCCCATCGCCAAGAGCCCCCCCGCGAAGCGCGCATCGTCGACCGGCTCCTCCCGCACCTCGACTTCCGCGACCCGCGCTCCGGCTGGACCGCGGCGCAGGAAGGCCTCGAGTTGCTGCAGGGCCGAGGCGGGGCCGCGGGCGATGCACTCGACGCGACCGTCGGCGAGGTTGCGGACCAGGCCGTCGAGGCCCAGGGCGCGGGCTTCGAGCTTGGTGTGGTGCCGGAAGGCCACGCCTTGGACGCGGCCGGAGACGAAGTAGCGGCGGGCGAGGACGGGAGCCAATCGCGGAAGGGCGGGGCCGCGGCGAGGGGCCTGGTCGGTGCTCTCAGGCCGGGTCGGGCTGTTGCCCCTGCGAGCGGCCCGGTTGCCACAGGACATCGCCCGCGCCGCGGTCGTTGAGGACGCGGCCCAGCACGAACAGGTAGTCGGACAGGCGATTGAGGTACTTCAGCACCTCGGGGTTCACGCGCTCGCGTTCGTCGTCGCGCGCGGCGAGGGCCACGACTTCGCGCTCGCCGCGGCGGCACACGGTGCGGGCGAGATGCGTCCACGCGGACGGGCGCGTGCCTCCCGGGAGGATGAAGCTCTTCAGCGGTTGCAGCTTGGCGTTCTCGCGGTCGATCAGCGCCTCGAGGTGTTCGGCGTATCCGGGGACGATGCGCAGGCGCGCGCCCGCCTCGCCGGGGACGCACAAGTCGGCGCCCACGTCGAAGAGCTCGTTCTGGATGCGCAGGATGTCGCCGCGGTGCGGTTCCTCCACGCCGTGGGCCACCAACAAGCCGAGCACGGCGGACAGCTCGTCGACGGTGCCGTAGGCGCACACGCGCAGGTGGTGCTTGTCGACGCGCGTTCCGTCGCCGAGGCTCGTCTGGCCGTGGTCGCCGCCCTTCGTGTAGATGCGATCGAGTCGAACCATGTCTGCGTCGTGGGTGGTCGTGGTCGCCGGCCGGGTTGGGCGCGGCTGTTGGGCCGGGGCGGAGGGCGCGGGCCGAGGATCTTGGGCGCGGAGGCGCCCTTGCGCAACCGGCACTTCTCGAAGGTCGCTCGCGTTCGGATGCGAACCGTGCTCGCGCGGCAGGGGCCCCTGCTGCAGGGCTCCTGATTCGGGGCGCCGAGGGGCACCACGCCCCCCCTTCGTCGCCCGCGGGCGCCGCTTCAGGGTGCGTCGGGGTCCCGCTGCGGCGCGCCGGAGGGTTCCGCCGCGCCAGGCTGCCCGTCCTGCCGCCGCCGAGCCTGGTCGCGGGCTTCGAGGCGGCGACCGCGCTTGGTGGAGACCGAGAGCCCCAAGTCCTTGGGCGTGAGGGTGGAACCCAACGCACGCGCCATCAGATGCCACGCGCGCGCGTCGCGATCGTCGAGCGCGGCGCGCGAGAACACGCGGTCGATCGAGGCGACGATGTCGTCGCGCGCGGCCTCGGTCAACGCCACGCGTTCGCCGAAGGCGTGCTTGAGCGCGGCCTTGAGGAACTCGCGCGCCTCGCCGCCGATGGGCTTCGAGCCGCGCTCGGCCGCGCGGGCGCCGCGGCCGGTGTGCAGCCCCGACAACACCACGGCGGTGGCCACGGCGAGGTTCAAGGAGCCGTGCTCGGCGCTGGTGGCGATGTGCACGAGCTCGCCGCAAAGGTCGGTCTCGTCGCGCGTCAATCCGGTCTCCTCGTTGCCGAACACCAGCGCCACCTTGTGGTCGGGATCATCGGCCAGCTCGAGGATCGCGGGCTGCGCCGCGCGCCAGTCGCGCCGCGTGCGATGGTCGTAGGCGCGCGCGGTGAAGCCGATGCTCGCCGTGCAATCGGCCAGCGCCTCCTTCAACGTCGACGCGACACGGATCTTCTCCTTCGCGCCTTCGACCCCGTGGCTCATCTGCTCGAAGTCGGGATGCACGAGCATGGAAGGCTTCAAGGGCGACACCAGCACGACCTCGCACGGGCCGAAGTTGGCGGCGATTCGCGCCACCATGCCGACGTTGCGCGGCCCTTGCGGGCGCGCCAGGACGAGGCGCTTCATGCCCCGCCCGCGACCTTGGCGCGCACGGACGCCAACTGCTCCGGATCGGGATTGCCGCCCGAGACGACCACGACCACGCGCAAGGGATCGGCGGCGGACCTCCCGTCAAGCAAACTTGACGGAAGGCGCCCGGAGCGCACGACCGCGCAGGCGGCGGCGCCGGCGGGCTCCACCACCTCGCCGAAGCGCACGAGTTCTTCCTGCGCGGCGAGGATCTCCGCGTCCGGCAACTGCACGACGCCGTCGAGGCAGGCGCGCGCGATGTCGATGTTGAGCTGCCCGGAATGGCTCGGCGTCAATCCCTGCACCTTGCTGCGCACCTCGATCCGCACGGGCGCTCCCGCCGCCATGCCCAACGCGAGGGACGGCGCGCCCTCGGGCTCGGCGCCCAGCACGACGATGCGGCGCCCGAACGCGCGGCGCAGCGCCAACGACACGCCGGAGACGAGTCCGCCGCCGCCCACGCACACGACGACCACCTCGGCGTCCGGCGCCTGGCGCGCGATCTCGACGCCCGCCGAACCGGCGCCTTCCACCGTGCGCTCGGCGTCGTAGGGATGCACGAGCACCATGCCCGCGGCGACGCGCGCCTGGCACTCGAGGTCGGCGGCTTCGCGCGTGTCGGACAACACGACGGTCGCGCCCTCGGCGCGGCAGGCCTCGATCTTGTTCGGATAGGCGTTCTTCGGCATGCACACGACCGCCGGCACGCCGGCACGGCGCGCGGCCCACGCCAAGGCCTTGCCGTGGTTGCCCGACGAGGCGCAGACCACGCCGAGCGCGCGCTGCGCCGGCGTCAACTGGTCGACCTGGTTCCACGCGCCGCGCGCCTTGAAGGAACCGGTCTCCTGGCGGTTCTCGAGCTTGCCGCGCAACGACACGCGCGGATCCGGCGAGGGCAGCCGCACGAGCGGCGTCTCGCGCACGACCTGGGCCAGCCGCGCGGCCCGTTCCTCGATGCGGATGCTGCTCCAACGCGTCCAGGGCTCGTCCATGCCGGCGATCATCCACCAAAGTCCGCGCGCATGCAAAGCGCGCGCGACGCTACCCGCGCTCACTTCGCCGGACGCAGCGACACGACGATGTGCGACCAGCGCCTCTCGCGCGCCGATCGCAGGTCGGGCGGCCGCGCCATGGCGTGGCCGGGGTGGCGCGCCTCGAGGCTCCGCGGCGGACCAGGCAGGCGCAGTCGCGCCCAGCCGTCCTGGTTCGTGCGCGCCACTTCGCGGCCGTCGACGACGAGCACCGCGTCCTTGATCGGCTGGTTGCGCCGCGTGGAGACGACTCGCACCCATTCGCCCCAACCGTACTGCGGCGCGGGCGCCAGCACGCGCTCGCGCTCGCGCCCCGCGGGCATGGTGGCCGCGCGGGAATCGCCGCGTTCCGGACGATGATCCGGCGCGTCGATGCGCCAGCGGAAGGTCTTCTCCAGCGGCCAGTCGCGCAGCACGACCTCGCCGTGGCGCGCCCACAGATCGCGCGGGCCCTCGTGCGTCTCGAGCACGAGATGGAACCGCTCGAGGGGGCTGCCCGAGGTGGCGCTGCGCGGCTCGAAGCGGAAGTCGGCCACGGGCACGCCGTCCTTGACGAGGAAGTCGACGGACTCGTCGCCGGCGGCGCACTTCCTCGAGCGCGGTTGCCAGTCGTACGCGTCGGATTCCTCGATGGAGACGGTCCAAGCGCCCGCCGGCAGCGAGGCGAAGCGGTACTCGCCCTCGTTGCGCGGTCGCGCCGCGCCAGGCTTGGCCGTGTCGCGCCAGAGCGCCTTGGCGCGCAACGAGAGGCCGGGCCGCGCCTCGTCGCGCAGCACGAGCGTCGCGTTGGCCGCGTAGGCGCCGCTCTGCGATCGCAACGCGCCGGCGATGTCCCCCACTGCCGGCAATCGCGAGCACTCGAGCGCCTGCACGAGCGGCTTGCCCGGCGCCAGCGCGACGACGACTTCGAGGTCGGCGACGGCGAGGTGCCGCGCGCGCAGCTTGACGATGCCGGGGCGCAGGAAGCGCCAACGCGCGACTCCACGCTCGTCGACGCGCTTCTCCTCCTTCCGGCCGTCGTCGAATTCGAGCGCGACCACGGCCTGCTGCAACGCCTCGCCGAGGCTCGTCACGCGCACCTCGAGGGCCGAACGCGCCTCGAGGTCGATGTGCAGGCGACCGACGCGGCCCGTGGCCTGCGACATGGGCGCCGAACCGACCCAGCAACCGTCCTTGGAGGCGAGTCCCACGCGCTCGACGCGCGCGCCCGCGTCGAAGAGCGGCGCGAAGCGCACCCAAGGCGAACTCGACGCATCCGACGACAGGGGTTCGCGCAAGGGCAGCACTTCGCCGGCCTCGCCGCGCTCGCGACCGGTCTCGGCCTCGACCACCTTCCAGTGCAGCCGCGCCGAAAGCTCCTTGGCGGGCATCTCGCGCGGCGTCCACGACAGCCGCGCCGTCGGCCCGGCGGGGACGCGCCACCACTGCGGGTCCTGCGTCCCGTCGAAGGCGTGCTCGCGCGCCAGCCCCTCCCTCGGCTTGCGGCCATCGTGGGCCAGCACGACGAGCGCACCCGGTTCGAACGCGGCCTTGAACGCCACGAGCCCCTCTTCGTCGCTCTCCGCCTCGACGCGGCGTTCGCCTTGCAGCACCGCCACCTTGCAACGGGGCAACGCCTCGCCGGTGGCCTCGTCGAGCAGGCGGGCGACGATCGCGCGCTCGATGCGAGGCTCGGGGATCCCGGCCGCGAGAGGCGCTTGCACCACGCTTTCGCGCGCGGCGTCGAAGGACGACGCGGCTTCGAGCTCGAAGGACTCCTCCTCGAGCCGCGGCGCCGCGAGCCCGGCCGCGGACGGCGGCTCGACTTCGCCGAGGCCCTCCAACTCGGGCAGCGCCTCGACCGCGGGCGTGGGCGCGCCGCGCGGACGCGAGCCGCAGGCGAACCAGCCCACGGCGAGCACGACGAGCGCGACCACCGCGTACAGCGTGCTGCGCCTCGTCATCGCACCTGCGAACGCGCCTCCATGCGCAGGACGAAGAGCGCCTGCTTGTCCTCGGGCGAGGCGAACGAACGCTGGGCCAGCGCCGTGCGGAAGTCGGAGGACGACAACCCGGGGTCGAGCAAGGCGCCGTGCGCTGCGCGCATGGCCGCCAGTCGAGCGCGCCACGCCGCGCGCGCCTCGGCGCGCTCGGCGGCCGGGGCCGCGCTCCACGCCACCAGCGAGACGCGATCCTCGATCGTGCAGGCGGCGCGCGCCGCCTCGTTCCACGTGGCCGAGGAGACCCAGTTCGTCTGGCCGCGCAAGCCGAGGATCTGCCGTCCGCTGCGCGGGTCGTAGAGGCGGAACAGGTCGTCGTTGCCGCACAGCAGCACGCGTCCCGCGCCGGGCAACGGACAGATCCTGCTCGCGTGGCCTTGCAGCGCCATGCGCGGGCCGGGCGCGGCGAGACGCGTGTCGAAGCGGCGCACCACGGTGCCGGCGTCGGTCCGCGAGGAGATGTAGATGCCGTCCGTACCGCAGGCCAGCGCTTGTTGCGTCGACGAGCGGCCGTAGTCGTGCAGGTCGAGGTCGCGCGTGGCGTGCAGTGGCGATCCGTCCTCCGCGTCGAGCAGCACCGCGCGCCCCGCCCCGGCGAGGGCGATCGAGCGCCCGTCGACGCTCCAATCGCAGGCCTGCGGCTCGAACGGCAGCGCGAACTCGCGCACGAGCTCGCCGCCCGGCAAGGCGTGGATGGCGCCCGTGGGCGCGACCAGCTCCGGCCCGACTTGCGCGGGACGGGCGCGGCGCGCGCCGGCCACGAACACGAGCGGCTCCTTCGGATGCATCGACCACGCGCCCACGCCGATCGCGGGCGCGAACTCGGCCACGCGCTCGGGGCCGGCGAGCGACCACGACTCGAAGCCCGCGTTGCCGCGCACCAGGAGGTGCTCGCCGTCGGACGCGAAGCGCACGTCGCGCGCGACTCCGCGGTGCGTCCAGACGGTCGTCATGCGCTGCAGGTCGTGCAGCTCGAACCCGCCGCCCTCGGAGGTGGGCGTCGTCGCCACGAGCGGCCCGTGGCGGCTCGAGTCCACGAAGGTGATGCCGAGCGTGGTGCGCAAGGCGCGCCGCGCTCCGGCCTCGGACCAATCGTAGAGGCGCGCGACGCCGTCGTCGGCGAAGGTCCACAGCCCCGCGTCGCTGTAGGCCACGCCGACCACGGGACGCAGCGCGCCGTCGACCTCGTCCAGCACGCGCCTCGCACCCAGCGACACGAGCATGGGCGAAGGCGAGTAGCCGCTCATCACGACGAGGTCGGGATCGGGATGGCGCTGGATGCGCAGCACTTCGCGCCGGTCGGGCAGCTCGATGGGCGCGACCTCGAGCGTGTCGAGATCGACGACCTGCGCGCCGCCCACGTAGGTCGAGACGACCAGCCGCCGACCATCGGCGGCGAACTCGAGGGCGGCCACGCCCTTCTGCGCCCAGTCGAGCTTGCACGCGAGCACGCGTCGGGGCTCGCCGCCTTGCGTCGATTGCAGCCACACACCGTCGCCCGCGCCGTAGGCGAGAAGGGCGCGATCGGGCGACACCGCGGGACTGGCGAGGAACACGCCGGGCGGGAAGGCGCGCACGAGGCGCGCCTCCATCGTGCGGGCGTCGACGAGATGCAGGCCCTCGTCCTGCACGAGCGCGTAGACGCGATCCTCGTCCAGCCAGCACAGGTCGGTCACGTTGCGGCGCGCTCCTCCCGGTGCCAGCGCGATCGAGCGCACGACACCGTCGAGTCCGCGGATGTTCAACCTGCCGGCCACGTCGCCGAAGGCCAGCCAGCGGCCGTCGTCGCTGAACGACACGCGCCAGCCCATGGCGTCGAGTTCGAGGCAGTCGAGCTCCTCGCCGCGGCCGTTCATCACGCGCAGGAGGCCTTCGCCGGAGAGCACGGCGAGGAGCCGCGCGTGGCGGTCGGCCGTCGCGCTCACCAGGCTGGAAACGCCGTGCGGGAACGAGCGCGAGCTGCGGTCGGCGCGGTTGCGCAGCATGTGCCACTCCCAACCGCGCACGCCGAGGGGCAGCTGGTCGAGGTGCTCGATGGCGGCCTTGGCGTGGCGCGTGGCCAACGCGCCGTCGGCGGCGCTGATGCCGGCGAGGTAGTTGCGCCACTCGGCCTCCTTGCGCGCCTCCTCGACCTCGACCAGCCTGCGCTCGGCCACCTCCTCGGCCTGGACGGCGACGCGCTCCGCGCGCCGCGAAGCCGCCGCCGCCTGCAGGGCGTCGCGCTCCGCCTCGCGCGCGCGCAGCAGGCCCGCCGTGGCGCCCGAGATGCCGAGGAACAGCGCCAGCAGCACGATCGTGCCGGCGACGAAGGCGACGCGGTGCTTGCGCACCTGCTTCCTCAGCCTGTAGGTCCAGTCGGGCGGCGCGGCCACCAGCGCCTCGCCGGCGAGGAAGCGGCGCAGGTCCTCGGCGAGGTCGTCGGCGCCGGCGTAGCGCAGCGCCTTGTCCTTCTCGAGCGCCTTGAGGAGCACCCAACCCAGCTCGCGCGGGAAGCCCGGCGAGATCGAGGCGGGATCGGGCGGCGCCTCCTCGGCGATGACGCGCGCGGCCTGCGGCAAGGTCATGTCCGCCACCGGCAGCGGACGACGGCCCACGCACGCCTCGTAGAGCAGCAGGCCCAGGGCGTAGACGTCGGTGCGCACGTCGATGTCGGCCACGCGCCCCTCGACCTGCTCGGGACTCATGTATTGCAGCGTGCCGATCAGGTCGCCTTGGCGCGAATGCAGCGATTCGCTCGCGCCCACCGCGCGCGCCACGCCGAAGTCGATCACCTTGGGCTTGCCCTCGAGGCCCACCAGCACGTTGGAGGGCTTGAGGTCGCGGTGGATCACGCCGCGTTCGTGGCCGTGATGCACCGCGTCGCAGACCTGGACGGCGAGCTCGAGCTTGCGTGCGAGCGGCAGGTCCTCGCAGGCCGCGATGAAGTTGCGCGCGTCCTCGACGTACTCCATGGCGATCCACGCCACGCCGCGCACCTCGCCGGGCGAGAACTCGATGTCGGTGGCGCCGGCGGCGTGGACGCGCGCGATGTTCTCGTGCGTCAAGCGCGCCAGCACCTCGGCCTCCGAGCGGATGCCGCGCCGGCCCGAGGAACCGATGCCGTGCTCGAGCAGCTTCAAGGCCACGCGCCGACGCGGCGAGCGCTGCTCGGCCTCGTAGACCACGCCCATGCCGCCGCGGCCCACCAGGCGCAGGACGCGGAAGCCGGAGATCTCGCGCCCCTCGAGCGGGACGTGGTGCAGGGGCGCGATGCGCTGGACCGCCGCGGCGCCGACCTTCTCCGACAGGAACCCGGTGGCGGAGGCGTCCGCCGCGAGCAGCGATTCGACCTCCGCGAGCAGCGCGGGATCCCCGGCGCATTCGGCCTCCAGCAGGCTGCGGCGCGAGCGGCGCGTCAACGACTGCGCGCGCTCCATCAAGTCGCTCACCTTGCGCCAGCGTGCGGGATCCATCGCAGTCCGTGCGCCATGGTAGCCTAGCCGCGACACACCGTGGCTCGCACGCTGCCCTTCACCGGCCCTTGGCTGCTCGCCCCCATGGAAGGCGTCACGGCGCCCTCCTTCCGCGACCTCGTCCTCGCGCGCAACCCGCCGCACGCCCTGGGCGGCGCGTGCACCGAGTTCGTGCGCGTCGTCGACACGCCGGTGCCCGTCAAGGTGATGCGACGCCACCTCGGGCCGCGCCGCTTCGCGCAGCCCGTGTCGCTGCAGTTGATGGGCAGCGACCTCGAGTGCCTCGCGCGCAGCGCCGTCCACGCGGTCGAGGCGGGCGCGGCGGTCGTCGACCTCAACTTCGGCTGCCCGGCGAAGGGCGCCTTGCGCGGCTGCGCGGGCTCGGCCGCCCTCAAGGATCCGCGCCAGCTCGAGCGCACGGTGGCGGCGGTGGCGCGCGCCATCCCCGGGCATCCGGTGACGGGCAAGATCCGCGCCGGCTTCGACGACGCCACGCGCGTCGAGGAACTGGCGCGCGCGGTCGAGGCCGGCGGGGCGTGGATGCTGACGATCCACTGCCGCACGCGGGCGGAGGCGTACTGCGACGAAGTCGACTGGACGCGCATCGCGCGCGCAGTGTCGGCCGTCTCCATCCCGGTGTGCGGCAACGGCGGCGTCGCGAGCCACGCCGACCTCGAGCGGCTGCGGCGCGAGACGGGTTGCGCGCACGCCATGGTCGGGCGCGCCGCGCTCGGCGATCCATGGATCTTCCACGGCGCCGAGACGACGGCGGCCGACGCCGCGCGCTTCCTGCTCGACTACGCCGACGCGCTGTTCGCCACCGGCGAACCATCCAAGAAGGGCGTCGCCGGGAGGTTGAAGCAGCTGCTGGTGCATTGGACGGCCGGGGACTTGTGCCAACCGACGCGCGAGTCGTGGTTGCACATGAAGGACCCGCAGGAGCTCTTCGACCGCCTCGCGCTCGTCGCCGGCGAAGCGCGCTGCCCGCTCCGCAATCCGCCCTCGGCGGCCAAGGTCCCCGCGTGAGCGCGTCCGCGTCCCGCCCGGCCGCGCGCTGGCTGCCGGTCGTCGCCTCCGCGGCTCTCGTGGTCGTGGCGGTCGCGCTGCACGCCTCGACGCGGCGGCAGGAGGCGCGCATGCTCGAGCTGGAGGCGGCCTTGGCGGAGTTCGCCGCGCGCGCCGCGCAGGAGGCGCCGAGCGCGTCCGCCGACGAGGGACGCGGAGCCGCGGCGACCGGGGCGGATGGAACGATCGTGGGCGGTTCGTCGTCGGAGGGAGACGTGCAAGAGGCCCTCGATGCCGCCTTGCGGGCGGCCGAAGCCGCGCGACCCGGCGCCGACCTGCGCTTCGAGTGGACGCTCGAGTCGATCCGCGGCGTGCGCGGCGGCATCCGCGGCGAGCGCGAAGTGGTGGTCGAGATCCGCGTGCGCTGAAGCGCGTCGCGACGAGCTCCTGCGCGGGCGGGGGCGAAAAGGACGATTCGCGGATCCGCTCGCGGGCTCCTCCACTACAATCGCGGCGAGTCTTCCCCGTCCGATCCAACTGCGACCAGACGCGACCAAGCCGGAGTCAGAGCCTTCGATGGCCAAGTGGACCCACGCCGACAGCGACAATCTCTACAACGTCCAGAAGTGGGGCTGCGGATTCTTCCGCGTGAACGAGGCGGGCAACGTCGAAGTGCGCCCCGAGGGCGCCGACAGCCCCCACCGCCCCGGCATCGACATGTACGAGCTGCTGGGGCAGATCCTGCGCCGCGGCGTGAACACGCCGATCCTGCTGCGCTTCGACGGCATCCTGCGCGCGCGCGTGCGCGCCATGAACGAGGCCTTCAACAACGCGCGCAAGGAGTTCGGCTACGAAGCCCCCTACCGCGGCGTGTTCCCCATCAAGGTGAACCAGGAGCGCCACGTGGTCGAGGCGCTGCTGTCCGAGGGCAAGAACCACAACATGGGCCTCGAGGTCGGCTCGAAGCCCGAGCTGATCGCCGTGATCGCGCTGCTCGCGGGCCACTCGAGCCTGATGATCTGCAACGGCTACAAGGACGAGGAGTACATCGAGATGGCGCTGCTCTCGACCAAGCTCGGCATCACGCCGATCCTCGTGGTCGAGAAGTACAGCGAGATCGACACGATCCTCGCGGTGTCGCGCCGCCTCGACATCAAGCCCTCGATCGGCATGCGCAGCAAGCTGTCGGGCAAGGGGGCCGGACGCTGGCAGGAGTCCGGCGGCGACCGCTCCAAGTTCGGCCTCACCACGCGCGAGATGGTGCAGGTGGTCGAGCGCATGAAGAAGGAGGGCATGGCCGACTGCGTCAAGCTGCTCCACTTCCACCTCGGTTCGCAGATCCCCGAGATCCGCTCGCTGAAGAACGCGCTGCGCGAGGCGACGCACACGCTGGTCGGCCTGCACAAGATGGGCTGCCCGATCCAGTACTTCGACTGCGGCGGCGGCCTCGGCGTCGACTACGACGGCAGCTCCACGAGCTTCGAGTCGTCGATGAACTACTCGATGCAGGAGTACGCGCGCGACGTCGTGTACCACCTCCAGCAGGCCTGCTCCGAGGCCGAGATCCCGCAGCCCACCATCGTCACCGAGTCGGGACGCGCCTTGTCGGCGCACCACGCGGTGCTGGTGACCGAGGTGCTCGGCACGACCGACTTCACCGAGGAGGGCCAGCCGCCGCGCCCCGCGGACGACGAGCACGAGCTCGTGCGCAACTTCCACTCGGTGCACGACAACGTCACCGCCAAGAACTACCAGGAGAGCTACCACGACGCGGTCCAGATCCGCGACGAGGCGATGGTGCTCTTCAACGTGGGCCAGATCTCCATGGAGGAGCGCGCGCGCGTCGAGGACTACTTCTGGCGCACCTGCGAGAAGATCCTGCGCATCACCCGCACGCTCGACTACGTCCCCGACGACCTCGCCGGGCTCGAGCGCGACATGGCGGACACGTACTTCCTCAACTTCTCGCTGTTCCAATCGCTGCCCGACAGCTGGGCCATCCACCAGTTGTTCCCCGTGCTGCCGCTGCACCGCCACAACGAGCAGCCGACGCGCCGCGCCATCCTCGCCGACATCACCTGCGACTCGGACGGCAAGGTCGACCGCTTCATCGACCTGCGCGACGTCAAGCGCACGCTCGAGCTGCATCCTCTCAAGCACAACGAGCCCTACTACCTCGGCTTCTTCCTGGTCGGCGCGTACCAGGAGATCCTCGGCGACATGCACAACCTGTTCGGCGACACGAACGTCGTGCACGTGGACCTCGACGACGCCGGGCGTCCGCGCCTGACGCACGTGCTGCGCGGCGAGCGCGTGCAGGACGTGCTCGAGTACGTCGAGTACTTCGAGTCGGACCTGCTGGCGAACCTGCGGCGCAGCGTGGAGAAGTCCCTCGAGGAGGAACGCATCACCTTCGAGGAGTCGGCCTTGCTGTACCGCCGCTACGAGGCGGGTCTGCACGGCTACACCTACCTCACGCGCGACAAGAAGAACGGCGATGCGCCGCACGCGTTGCAGGGCGCGCTGGTCTTCCAGCGCCCCGAGTCCGCGCCCGCCGGAGCTTGAGTCCGGCGCGCATCCAGCATCCCCTCCTTCCGCACAGGGACGACCGACGCACTTGAACATCCGCCACGGCACGCTGGTCCAGCTCGACTACAAGCTCTACGGTCCCGACGGAGAGCTGGTCGACGAGTCCGAGCCCGGCGCGCCGATGGAGTACCTCCACGGCCACGGCGAGGTGCCGGAGGCCTTGGAGCGCGCGCTGGAAGGGCTCGCGGCGGGCGCCACGAAGCGCGTCGAGCTGGGCCCCGGCGAAGCGTACGGGAGCCACGATCCCGAGGCGATCGTGGCGGTGCCGCGCGAGTCCTTCCCGCCCGATCGCGAGATCGTGCCTGGCGATGTCGTCGCGGTGCAGGTGCAGGACGACGAAGGACGCGACTTGCCCGGCGAGAGCATCGACATGCGCGTGGTCGAGATCTCCCCCGAGGCCATCGTGCTGGACGCCAACCATCCGCTGGCCGGCCGCAGCGTGGCGTTCGAGGTCGCGATCCTCGGCGTGCGGCTGCTCGACGCGGCGGAGATCGCCGCGCGCCAGGCCGAGGAAGAGGACGAGGGGTAGCTCCCCCTCGCGCGTGGCGACGCGCGGATTCCGCCGTCAGATGCGCGAGGGCTTCGACGCCTCGCGCAACCGTTCCGCGAAGGCGACCAGCGAGACGAGGCTGTCGGCGCAGAAGGCCCAGGTGAGGCGCGCGCGCAGGTCGTGGTCGACGCCGCGCCCGCCGAGCACCAGCGCCACGCCGCGCGACAGCGCCGCGTCATGCAGCAATCGGAAGTCGCGCACGAAGCTCTCGCGCTGCGGCACGTCCGAGATGGACAGCCAGAACATGCGCGGACGCACGGTCTCGATGGCGGCCTTGAGCGTGCGCAACGGGTTGCCCGTGCCGTAGCTCTCGGCCTTCCACCCGCACTCGCGCAGCGCCAGTTCGACCATCGCCGTGGCCAGCGTGTAGGGATCGCCCTCGGCCGTGCCGCCAATGGCCAGCGGGGCGTCGGGTTCGGGCGGCGGCAGCAACAGGCGCATCTCGTGCAGGAAGCGCGTGCAGATCTCGATCGCGCGACGCTCCTCAAAGATCTCCGCGCGGCCGTGCTCGACTTCGGCGCCGAGATCCCCGAAGGCGGGCGCGATGGCCTTCTCCATGATCTCGCACAGCCGGTTGCCGCCCAGCCACAAGTCGTAGCCGAGTCTGCGGAAGGCTTCTTCGTCGCCCTCGAGCAGCGCTTGGCGCATCTCGGCGCGCGCGCGGTCGTAGACGAGCGGCCCATGCCCCGTGGAGGGCGGCAAGCCCAGCAACTCGGGCCGCGTCACGGCTTGGCCGCGGTCGCGCAGGAATTGGAGCACGCCGTGGATGGGCAGGCGACGGTGGCCGCCGACGGTGCGCACGGAGGGCAGCAATCCGCGGTCGCACCAACGCTTGAGGGAGGCTTCGCTGACGCCGATGGCCAAGGCGACTTGGCGGGGAGTGAGCTGGCTGCGCATGGGATGGGACCTTGGAGTGGTGGTCGGGGGTGGGAACGGAAGGCCGGGGCCGCGACGGAAAGCGAAGTCCTTTCGGACCGCCGCGACCGATTTGCACGGATCCAAGCCACTTGGGCT
Organism: Planctomycetia bacterium; assembly: GCA_046341775.1. Classification (GTDB taxonomy): domain Bacteria; phylum Planctomycetota; class UBA1135; order UBA1135; genus SXXH01. The sequence continues at coordinate 441 of JBKDQQ010000206.1, read as the reverse complement.
TTCGCCGCGAGGTTCAGGGCCCGATGCAGGATTCCGCCGGTCGTCGCGCGGTTTCGCCGGGGATCCCTCGCCGGGATCCCCTGGCCGAGATTCCTCGCCGAGCGCGACGAGCGCAGGGACGCCGCCTACTTCCCGCGCGCATCCGATCGCGGCATCGGCGGCGTAAGCGACCAGCGGAGGTCGAACGCCGGTTTGGCCCCACTAGCCAAGCGGCGTCCCCCGCGAATGGGGCGAGTCGCACGTCGCAAGCACGGGCGCGCAGCGCCGAGTCCAATCGAGGAGGCCACACGATGATCGCTATCCGCAACGCCCACGCCGGCTGCCACCACGATGGCGATGACGATGTGCGCGGCCTTCCGTCGCACGAAGAAGCCTGCGCGCCCGCGGTCGATCTGCCGCGCGCCGAACGCGCGGTGCGCGAACTCCTGCTCGCCCTGGGCG
>JBKDQQ010000205.1:0-10262 GCA_046341775.1 Planctomycetia bacterium | reverse complement strand
GACCATCCCGCTCCTGTGGGAGCGCGCGCGCTTCGTGCGCATCACGGCGGCGGGCGTCAAGGAGAGCCACCCGCACGACGTGACGATCACCAAGGAATCGCCCAACTACTTCCACGGCGACTGAGCGCCATGACCGCCATCCGACAGCCGAAGGGCGTCCTCATCGTCGACCTGGGCACGCAATACGCGCAGCTCATCGCGCGCCGCGTGCGCGAAGCCGGAGTGTGGTGCGAGATCGCGCCGCCGCGCGTGGCTTTGGAGAAGGCGCGCTCCATGGACCTGGGCGGCGTCGTGCTGTCGGGCGGCCCCGCCTCGGTCTACGCGCCCGACGCGCCGAAGATCCCGGCCGAACTGCTTTCGCTCGGCGTGCCGGTGCTCGGCATCTGCTACGGCATGCAGTGGATGAGCCAGACGCTCGGCGGGGAGGTCCGGGCGGCCGACCACCGCGAGTTCGGTCGCGCCTCGATGCTGGTCGAGAAGGCCGAGGGATTGTTCGAGGGCTTCGACGGACGCACCGTGGTGTGGATGAGCCACGGCGACCAGGTCGCGCGCCTGCCCGTCGGATTCGAGGTGCTCGCCTCCACGGACACCTGCCCGTACGCGGCGGTGCGCGACGCCGCGCGCGGCTTGTACGCCGTGCAGTTCCACCCCGAGGTCAGCCACTCGCTGCGCGGCGCGGAGATCCTGTCAAATTTCCTGTACAAGGTGTGCCGCTTCGAGGGCGACTGGAACCCGGGCGGCATCGTCGAGCGCGAGATCGCGCGCGTGCGCGAGATCGTCGGCGACGAGGGCGAGGTCGTGCTCGGCCTCTCGGGCGGCGTGGACAGCTCGGTGGCCGCGCTGCTCGTGCACAAGGCCATCGGTCCGCGCCTGCACTGCATCTTCGTCGACAACGGGCTGCTGCGCCTGGGCGAGCGCGAAGTCGTCGAGCGCACCTTCCGCGAGCACTTCAAGATCGACCTCACGGTCGTGGACGCGTCGCGGCGCTTCCTCGACAGCCTGGCTGGAGTCGTCGATCCCGAGCAGAAGCGCAAGCTGATCGGCCGCGACTTCGTCGACGTGTTCCGCGAGCAGGCCAGGCGCTTCACTCACGCCAAGTACCTCGGGCAAGGCACGCTTTATCCCGACGTGATCGAGTCCGTGGCGGCCCACGGCGGCAACACGGCCGTGATCAAGTCGCACCACAACGTGGGCGGACTGCCGAAGGACCTCGACATGACCTTGGTCGAGCCGCTGCGCGAGCTGTTCAAGGACGAGGTGCGCGCCATCGGCCGCCACATGGGCCTCGACGCGAAGATCGTCGACCGCCAGCCGTTCCCCGGCCCGGGGCTCGCCGTGCGCATCGTCGGCGAGGTCACTCCCGAGCGCTGCGAAGTGCTCAAGAAGGCCGACCACATCGTCACCAGCGAGATCGAGAAGGCGGGCGCGCACAAGGGCCTGTGGCAGTACTTCGCGGCGTTGCTGCCGGTGAAGTCCGTGGGCGTGATGGGGGACGCGCGCACCTACGAGAGCTGCTGCGCGCTGCGCATCGTCGAGAGCGCCGACGGCATGACCGCCGACTGGCACTACCTCGACCGCGAACTCCTCGCGCGCATCTCCAACCGCATCATCAACGAGGTGCGCGGCATCAACCGCGTCGTGCTCGACATCTCGAGCAAGCCGCCCGCCACCATCGAGTGGGAGTAGCGGCGCAGGGCGCGATCGCTGCCGGCTGCGCGATCCGGCGCGGCCGTCCGGCCGGGGAATCGGCATGAGGCGCGGGCGGCGCGTCCGGGACGCGAGGCGCGGCGCCTCGAAGCGCGGTTTGACGCGGTTATTGCCTGCGGCCCCGAATCCCGTCCAGGTCCGCGCGTAGCAGGTGGATCGGACCACGAGGTCCCCGCGCGCGGCTCCGGCCGTGCACGACATCCCCTAGGTCGCGGCCGCCATCAGCCCGGTCGCGGCCGCCATCAGCCCGGCCGCGGCCGCCATCAGCCCGGTCGCCCGTGCTATCCTCCCCACCCGCGGACCCGCCGTCTCGCGCCCCCTCCAACAAGGACCACCCTACCCATGCAACTGTCTCGCGCGGCCCTCGTCGCCTGCTTCGCCGTCCCCGTCGCCCTGGCCTTCGCCCTTCCGGCGACAAAGCTGGCCTTCGCACCCAAGGGCGGTGCCGAGTCGAAGAAGACGCTGACGATCGAGGCCGACATCTCGATCGAGGACATCTCCGGCGACTTCAACGGCCAACCGCTGCCGCCCGAGGCGACCGAACAGCTCACGGCGCAGGGCCTGCTCGTGACCATGGCCACCACGGTCACCGACGTCTACGCCGCCACGAAGGACGGCCGTCCGGTCGAGTTGCTGCGCACCTACGACGCGCTCGACATGGATGTCGAGGTGGGCGAGGAGTCGAACTCGAACGCCGAGATGAAGGCGATCGAAGGCAAGACGATCAAGTTCACCTGGGACGAGAAGGAGGGCGCCTACGCCAAGGCCTACGAGGGCGGCGAGGGCGAAGTGGCGCTCATCGAGGAACTCGAGGCCGACATGGACCTCCTGTGCTTGCTGCCCGGCAAGGAACTCGACGAAGGCGACAGCTGGGAAGTGCCGGCCAAGGATCTCGGTCCGCTCTTCCTGCCCGGCGGCATGGTGAGCGTCGGCGGCGAGGAGGCCGATGGTCCCGACATGTCGGGCCTGCTCGAGGAGATGCAGTCCCAGTTCGAGAAGGCCGCCGAGAGCTTCAAGGTCACCTGCACCTTCAAGGGCGTGGCCGAGAAGGATGGCGCCAAGGTCGGCGAAGTCTCCTTCGTCTTCGACGGCAAGATGACGATGGACCTTTCGGACATGATCCAGGAGGTGGTCGAGGCGCAAGGCGGCGAGGAGGTCCCGCCGATGGACCTGACCTTCAACATGGGCATGGGGATGAAGGGCGAAGGCACCTTGTGGTGGAACCTCGCCGAGAACCGCCTCCACGCCTACGAGATGGAGGCCAGCGCCGAGATGGACATGTCCATGGAGATGAACATGGAGCAAGGCGGCCAGAGCATGTCGGTCAACATGTCGGGCAAGGCCAAGGGCGACATGAACTGGACGCTCGAGCCGGCCGAGGCCAAGAAGGAGTAGGTCGGTACGCGGATGCGTCGGGGACCGACCGTCCGCCCTGCGGACGGCGAGTGCCTCGCGGTCCGCGCACCGGAAGGCGCGACAGGCACCGCGCCTACGAGGGTGCGGCAGGACCCTGGTCCGCAGGAACACCTAGGGGCGTCGCGACGGCGAGTCGCGGCGCCCCTGGCTTTGGTCGGAATCGGTTCGGCAGCGGTCCGAGGCAGGTACGCGAAGCAGGTACGCGAGGCAGTGGTGCGAGCAGGGAGCGCTTGGAGGGAGCGGCGATGCGCGAACTGCACGGGCTCCGCGAACCGGCCGGATCCCGCGGCGGATTCCGTCCGGCGTCGATCCCCGCCACGGCCGTGAAATCGGCACGCGCCGAGCGGATCGTCGCTCCCCGCGCTCGCCTCAGCCCTCGCGGATCAGGCGCAGGAGCGTCTCGCGCACGAAGGACGCGTCGGCCTTGCCGCCGGCCAGCTTGAGCACCGGCCCGAGCAGCGCATTGACCGCCGCGTCCTTGCCGGCGCGCACATCGGCCACGACCTTGTCGCGGCCCACGAGCGCCTCGCGGCACCACGCCTCGACTTGGGCCGTGTCGCGCACGAGGCGCACCCCGAGCGCGTCGACGAGCGCGCCCGCCTCACCGCCGGAGCGCGCCAACGCGGCGAGGATGGCGCGAGCGCCGGCGTTGCCGATCTCTCCCGCGGCCGCGAGCCGCAGGAGCTCGGCCACGTGCCTCGGCAGCAACTGGCTCGACTCCAACTCGGCGCCGAGGTCCTCCACGCCGCCCTGCGCGCCTGCCTCGGCCAGCGCCTTGGGCAACTCGTTGAGCACGAAGCTCGCCGCCTCCTTTCCGGGAGCTCCCGCGCGCACGACTGCTTCGAACCAATCCGCCAGGCGGCGCGTCGCCGCCAGCGCCGCCGCGTCCTTGGCCGCCACGCGCCATTCGCCCATCCAGCGCGCGCGCCGTTCGGCGGGCGGCGGCGCGAGTCGCGCGCGCTCGCCTTCGACGAAGGCGGCGTCGAGCTCGACCTCGGGCAGGTCCGGCTCGGGCAGGTAGCGGTAGTCGGCCGCGCCCTCCTTGCGGCGCATCGAGCGCGTGGCGTGCTTGTCGGGATCCCAGAGGCGCGTCTCCTGCACGATCCGACGCGCGGGATCGCCTGATTCGAGCGCCGCCACCTGGCGCGCGATCTCGTGCTCGATGGCGGCATGCACGAAGCGGAACGAGTTGAGGTTCTTCACCTCGACCTTGGCGCCCCACGGCTCGCCCGCACGGTGCACGGAGATGTTCACGTCGCAGCGCAGTTCGCCCTTCTCCATGTCGCAGTTGGAAACGCCCGCGTGCTGCAGGATCTCCTTGAGCGCCTCGAGGAACTCGACCGCCTCGTCGGCGGAGGCGATGTCCGCTTCGGTCACCGACTCGATCAGCGGGATGCCGGCGCGGTTGAGGTCGACCAGCGTGTCCGTTCCGCGGTCGTGGATCGCCTTGCCGGCATCCTCCTCGAGATGGATGCGCTGCAATCGCACGCGCCGGCCGGAGCCGAGCGTCAAGCCTCCGCCGCGGCAGAAGGGCGACTCGTCTTGGCTGATCTGGTAGCCCTTCGGCAGATCGCAGTAGAAGTAGTGCTTGCGCGCGAAACGCGTGCGCGGCGCGATCTCGCACGACAAGGCGAGTCCCGCGCGCACGGCGAGGCGCAGGGCGTCCTTGGAGGCCGTCGGCAGGGCGCCGGGTTGCGCGCTGCACACCGCGCACACGCGCGTGTTCGGTTCCGCGCCGAACTGCGGCCGGCAGGCGCAGAACAACTTGGTCGGCGCCGCGAGCTGGCAATGCACCTCGAGTCCGACGACCACGAACCAGGGCGTGCCCGTCGACGGGGAGATCCAACCACGCGCGTCGCTCACGCCAAGCCCTCCGTGTCGGGCGCGACGAGCCGCTCGGGACAGGCGACTCGCTCGGCGACGCGCGAGGCGGCCAGCACCAGCATGTCGGCTTCCAGCGGACCGACGAATTGCAGCCCGAAAGGCAGGCGGATCCCGTCGACTTCGACCAGTCCGGCAGGAATGTTCGCCGCCGGCAGCCCGGCCAGCGACACGGGCGTCGTGAGCGCGTCGCAAGCGTACATCGCCGACGGATCCGAGGCGTGCGCGCCGAGGCGCAGCGCAGGCGTGGGCGCGGTGGGTCCGACCAGCAGGTCGCACTGTTCGAATGCGCCGGCGAACTCGCGCGCCACCTTGGTGCGCACGCGCGCGGCCTGCTGGTGCCAACGCGCCGACCAACCGGCCGAGTGCGCCCACGTGCCGAGCACGATGCGGCGTTGGACCTCCGGACCGAAGCCGGCGCGACGCGTCTTCGACATGCTCGCCGCCAAGGTGCGCGCGCCTTCGTCCGCGCGCAGTCCGTAGCGCGAACCGTCGTAGCGCGAGAGGTTCGATGCCGCCTCGACCGCGGCCACGATGTAGTAGCAGGCGATCGCGTGGCGCGTCGTGGCCAGCGACACATCCACCAGCTCGGCGCCCGCGGCGCGCAAGGCGCGCAGATTGGATCCGTGCAGCTCCCGGGCGGGGCCGGGTTCGAGGGCCGCGCTCCATTCCGCCACGACGCCGAGGCGCAAGCCCGCGAGTCCTTCGAGCGCCACGCGCGCCGGCGCGGGTTCCGGCAGGCAGCTGGCGTCGCGCGGATCGGCGCCGGCCATGATGCCGAGCGCCAGCTCGAGGTCGTCGACGCAGCGCGCCAAGGGCGCGATGCAGTCGAGCGACGAGGCGAAGGCCACGAGTCCGTGGCGCGAGATCCGCCCCCAAGTGGGCTTCAACCCCGCGACGCCGCACCACGCCGCCGGTTGCCGCACCGAACCGCCCGTGTCGGAGCCCAAGGCCAGCGGCACGAGCCGCGCCGCCACCGCGGCGGCCGATCCCGACGAGGAGCCGCCGGGCGCATGCGCGAGCGACCATGGATTGCGGGTCGCCCCGAAGGCGGAGTGTTCGCCGGTCGAGCCCATGGCGTACTCGTCCATGTTCGTGGCTCCGACCACGATGGCGCCTTCGGCCTCCAGCCGCTCGACGGCGGTGGCGGTGTAGGGTGCTCGCCAGCCTGCGAGCATGCGCGAGGCGCAGTTCGTCTCGAGTCCGCGCCGCGCCTGGTTGGCCTTGATGGCGATGGGCACGCCATGCAGCCGGCCTGGCCTCGCGCCGGCGCGCGTGGCGGCCTCCAATCGCGCCGCTCGCTCGCGCGCGCCCTCCGCGTCCAGCGCGAGGAAGGCGTTGAGGCGGCCGTTGGCGACCTCGATGCGTCGCAGGCAGTCGTCGATGGTCGCCACCACCGAACGCGCGCCGCGCGCGTGCTGGTCGGCCAATTCGACGGCGTCCAAGGCGTGCCAGGCGCGGGAGGGCGTGCTCACGGATCACCCCCGATGGCCTTCTTCACGACGTAGTGCTCGCCGTCCGCCTGCGGCGCCAGCGCGAGCAGTTCCGCGCGCGGCAGCGACTCGCCGGGCTCTCCCTCGCGCAGCGTCCCGCGCGCCTCGATGGGCGCGACCATCGGCTCGCAACCATGCGTGTCGACTTGCTGCAGCAGTTCGAACTGCTCGAGGATGCGCGCGACGTCGGCGCACAGGGCTTCCGCTTCGGCCTCCTCCAGGTCGAGGCGCGCCAAGGCCGCGGCGTCGCGCAACGCCTGCATGGTGGCGGGGTCTCGTGCAGGCGACATGAGGGGGAGGATACTGGCGGGGAGGACCGCGATAAAGGCGCGCGCGGCGCTTCGCGCGGCGACAGGGCAGACAAGCGGGCGCTCGCGCCGCACAATGCCGACGCCGCCCGATGCTCCCCGACTTCCTCGACCTGGGTTCGACCCTGCAGATCGCGGGCGGCCTGCTGCTCGCCGTGGCGCTGCTCGCGCGCTCTTCGCGCCAGCTGGTGGCCGAGCGCCTGGCCCCGCGTCGCCTGCGCCTCGTCGGCCTGCGCGAGGCCATCGTGCTGCGCGTGCAGGTGGGGGTCGGCTTCCTCGACATCGTCGCGGGGTTCGCCTGCGAGTGGGTCGGCCGCCATCAGGCGCCCTCGCCCGACGCGCTGTCCGCCTACGCCTGGTTGCCGATCGTGGTGCTCGTGCAGCTCGGGTTGCTAGCGCTGGGATGGTGGCATGCGAGTTCCGCGTGTCGTCGCCACGTCAAGGAGTCCTTGCTCGCGACGCGCGTCGATCTGTACGCCGATCCCGAGCTGGCGCGCGAGCTGGGCGAGCTGTGGGACGTGGATTCTTCGCCCGACGACACTCTCGAGAGCTACGCGGAGCGCGTGCGCGGCGCCATCGGATTGCCCTACGCGTCACGACGTTCCTACGGCCCGCCGGCCGGCCCGCCCGAGGATTCCGACTTCTGAGCGCGGCGTGCGGCCCGGCCGCGGCCAGTCGCGCCTCCTCGGCCTGCCACAGTCGGACCGCTGCGAGCGTCCATGCAGGTGGAGGCACCGCATGGAGCGCGACGAAGGACATCGACCAGCGAACGCCGTCGAGCGCCGCGTCCATGGCGGCGCAGGGGGGCATTCGGGCCATGCTATCCACGAAGGCGACGAGTCGACTTGGATCGAAGCCTTGTTCGGCCATGCTTGCCTCGTGTGCGGCGCGCCGGGCCTCGCCGATGGCTTGGGTTGCGACGAGCACCGCCTGCAAATCGATGCCCATGCGCGCTGCCGACTGTGCGCCGCCCTCCTGCCGCCAGCGTTGGCGGCCTGCGCGCTCTGCGGTGCCTGCAGGCGCGAGCGCGCACGACGCCGAGGCGTCCGCATCCAACGCGCGCACAGCGTGGGGGATTACGACGATCCGTTGCTGCGGGAACTCGTGCTCGCCTTCAAGCACGGTGGACGCCCTGGACTCGCGCCGCATCTGGGCGCCTTGCTGCATGTGTGCTCCACGGCCCGAGCGCGGCTCGTCGCCGCCGGCACCCTGGGCGATGCCGGCACCATGGGCGATGCCGGCATTCAGGGCGAAGCCGGCATTCAGGGCGATGCCGGCGCGCCCGACGAAGGCGAGCCGCGCCGTGGCGATATTCTCGTTCCCGTCCCGTTGCACCCCGCGCGCCGGCTCGAACGCGGCTACGACCAGGCGCGTCTGCTCGCCGACGGCGTCGCCGCCGCGGCTCCTCCCGGCTTCCACGCCGTCCGTTCCGTCCTGCGTCGTGCGCGGGCGACCGCTCCGCAAGGCGCCACCGGCCTTCTGTCGCGCGAGGACAACGTCCACGGCGCCTTCGCGCCAGCCTGGCCCGCCGCGTGGTCGCGTCGCCTGGTGCGCGGACGCCGAGTTTGGCTGGTCGACGATGTCTGGACCTCTGGCGCCACCCTCCGCGCTTGCGCCGCGGGCCGCCACGACATGGGCGCCGCGTGGTGCGGCGCGCTGGTCGTCGCACGCGCCTCCCGCTCCCGGGGAGCCACCAGTGGCGCCGAGCATGACCATGGTGACGGCGCCAGCGACGAGTCGCAGCCTCCAGGCGCGAGCACTCGGCCCGCAGCACCTGGGATCGAGCGCGTGCGCTTCAGCAGCCACGCTTGAGCACCGAGTCTCGAGCACCGAGTCTCGAGCACCGGGGCTTGAGGACCGGGGCTTGATGACCGGGGCTTGATGACCGGGGTGCGTGCACCGGCAGCAAGACGCTCCGCGGCGGTCCCATTGGTCCTCGGCATGGATCGTCCGTTTGGGTGCGGCCATCGAGTAGAGTCTCGTCCGCGCAGCCACCACGTCGGTGGTGGATGTGCTGCTGCATGGCGACCCTCTACATCGAGCCGTTCTCCGGCCTGGCCGGCGACATGTTCCTTGCCGCGTTGCTCGACCTGAAGGACGAGCGAATGACGCTGGATCGCATGCGCGCCTTCGTGCGCGAGCAACTCGGCGATCTGTGCACCTTGGAGGCCCGAGTGGCGTGGCGCCAGAACCTATCCGGCACCATGCTCGACGTCGTGCCTCGCACCGACGAATCCAAGGTCCACCGCGGGTTGCGCGAGATCCGCGCCTTGCTGGCCAGCGCCGGGCTTTCGGAACGAGTGCGTTCGCGCGCGGATGCAGTGTTCGTCCGCATCGCCGTGGCCGAAGGCCGCGTGCACGGTTGCGCTCCCGAGGAGATCCACTTCCACGAAGTCGGCGCCATCGACACGATCGTCGACGTCGTCCTGGCCATGCAAGCCTTGGAGTGGTTGGGCATCGAACGTGTGCTCTCCCAAGCCCCCGTCACCGGGACCGGAGTCGTCAAGTGCGCTCATGGCTTGATGCCCGTGCCCGCTCCCGCGGTCGCCGAACTGCTGCGTGGCCGGCCGTCCCGCATCGAAGGCGGAGGCGGGGAACGCCTGACTCCCACCGGAGCCGCCTTGCTGGTGGAGCTGGTGGAGAACTTCGGCGATCCCGGGGCCTTCATCGCGCAGTCGGTCGGCTATGGCGCCGGCCACAAGGACCCGACCGAAGGTCCACCCAATCTGGTGCGCGTGCAACTGGGCGAGGTCGGAGTCGGCATCGGTGCGTCCGCGTCGACCCCGGCTCGCGCACGCGTGTGGCTCCTGGAATCGAACCTCGATGATGCCACAGGCGAGGAAGTCGGCTTGGCCTTGCAACGCTTGCTCGCAGCCGGCGCGCTGGATGCGTGGTGCGCGCCCGTCACGATGAAGAAGGGCCGGCCTGGAGTCGTCCTGTGCGCGCTCGCCAAGGAGCCGGATCGAGACACGCTCGAGCGGGTCTACTTGGATTGGACCCCCACGCTCGGCGTGCGCTCCATGCCCTGGCAGCGACTTGAATGCGCGCGCCAGTCGGTGACGGTGCAAGTGGATGGACGCCCCGTGCGGGTCAAGGTGCGGACCAGGCCTTGGGCGAGCTTGGATGAGCGGGATTTTTCGCCGGAGCAGGAGGATTTGGTGTTGCTGGCGGAGGGGAGTGCGAGGGGGATGAGGGAGTTGGAGAGACTGGCCATCCAACTCGCCCACGAGATGGTGGTCCAGATGGGTGTTGGTTCCTCGTCGCCAGTCGGACCCGCCTGAGTCTCGCTTCAAGGCGTCGCCTCGCTTGCAGAGTAGTGCGCCTATTCCCAGACGAGTCGCTCGCGGATCAACTCCATCGGTCCGATGGGTCTCCTGGCGATCATCGCCGCCGTGGCCGCGGTCTCGTCCGGGGTCTTCACGGTGCGACTGCGAACGTAGTTTCGCCATGCCACCCA
>JBKDQQ010000204.1:0-2069 GCA_046341775.1 Planctomycetia bacterium | reverse complement strand
CCTGGCGCGAGGACGGCAGCCTCGAGAGCCGCGGGCGGTACCGCGACTCCTTCCAGGACGGCGAATGGGTGGTGTACGCCGCGGACGGAGTCACCGAGGAGAAGCGCTATTTGTACGAACGATCGGTGCGCACCAAGGTCCTGCCCGCCGCGGCGCCGAGGCGGAACTGAGCGCGCGGCGGTCGGAAGCCCTTTCCGGCATGGCGATTCGCGCTCCAAGGCGCCGATCGCGCGCGAATCCGCTTCAGCTTCGACGCCCGTGCATCCGAAGCCACGAGCATGATGAACTCCATGCGCGCGTTGGGACTGACGGGCTCCTTGCTGGCGCTTGCCGCCGGCTGCGGCGGCGGAAGCGGAGGTGGCGGAACGGGCGGCGCCACCACCTCGGCCGACATCCTGCTGACGGACGCGCCGGTCGACGAGTTGCTGTCCTTCAACATCCTCGTCCAGGAGGTGCGCCTCTACGACGGAGCGGGCGAGCGCTCCGAGAACCTGCTGAACGGTTCGATGCGCGTGAACCTCCTCTCGGCCGCCACGCAACTGGCGTGGCTGGTGTCGAAGCCGGTGCCGGCGGGCACATGGCACGGCATCGAGCTGCGCTACGACCCGCTCGGCGTGGATGCGCGCCTGCTCGATGGCGCACCGGCCAGCGTGCAAGTCATGGACGACCGTCTGGCGGCGGCCTTCGCGGCGCCGGTCGTGTTCGCCGCGGCGGGATACCAGCGCGTGGTGGTCGACTTCGACCTGGCCGCTTCGCTCGCCGACGGCACCGGCGGATTCGACTACGACCTGGATCCGGAGGGCATCGCCACCGGCGACGACGATCCCGCCACGCCGATCCAGATCGATTCCATCGTCGGGCGCGTGAAGGGCGTCGACCAGGTCAACGACCTGCTCTCGATCGAAGCGTGGAGCGACGACGATCGCGCCGTGCTGCTGGGCACGCTGCAAGTCCAGCTCGAGCCCGGCGACCTGCTGCAGGACGACGAGGGCGCGGTCTTGGACTTGGCGAGCTTCTACGCGGCCATCGTCCCGGACGCCACGTTCATCGAAGTGCATGGCGCGATGACCGCGGCAGGCACCATCGACGCCACGCGCGTCGAGCTCGACGGCGGCATCGGCGGGGGCGATAGCGTGGTGCGCATCGACGCGATCGTCCAATCGATCGACCTGGGCGCCAGCACGATGGAGATCGTCGTCGCCGAGGTCGACAAGGGCTACAGCCTCGTCGCCGGCGCCTTCGGCGGCTCGATCCCGGCGTCGTTCACGGTCGCGTGGGACGTGCAGACCTACTTCGGCTTCGCGGACGGCGGGGCCACCACCGCGGCCAGCGTGGTCGCGGGCGCGGAGGTCGACCTGCGCTTCGCCAGCTTCCCCGTCGGCGGTCCCTGGACGGCCGCGCGCGTCGAGCTCGAACAAGAAGGCGCCGAGTACGAGGGCACCGTGTCGAACATCGACGACCTGCTGCTCGGAGGGTCGTTCCAGATCACGCTGCCGCCCAATTCGCCGCTGATCCTCGGCGGCGCCGTCGTCAATCCGCTGACCATCCAACTCGAGCAGGACGCCTACATCTGGCTCGACACCGGCACGGAACCGAGCGCCTCGCCCGAGGCGATCCAAGTGGGGCAACGCGTCCGGGCCAGCGGGTTGCTCTCCGGCGGGCCGGCGGGCGCCGTGGTCGATGCGAGCGAGGCGCGCATCCAACCTGGACGTGCCACGGCATCCGCGATGATCGGCACGCTCGACGAGGGCGTGTACTCGGTGGTCGCCTTCATGGACGAGTTCGACAGTCCCTTCGGCGGATCGGTGCTGCTCGACGCTGAACTGCGCTTCTACGAGGAGACGATCTACGAGGGCGACGTGTCTTCGATGGCCGAGCTGCAGGAGGCCATCGAGAGCGACGCGGCGATCATCGAGCTGCGCATCGAAGGCATCGCCGCCATCGGGCAGAACGCCATCGAGGTCTACGAGGTCGACGTGCGCGTCGACTGACCACCGGCTTGGCCCGCGCAGGCGGGCCACGAGCCGCACCAGCGCGGCGCGCTCGTCCCTTCCGGACGGGCGCGCCGC
>JBKDQQ010000203.1:0-16950 GCA_046341775.1 Planctomycetia bacterium | reverse complement strand
CGCGCCCGTCATGGCCGCACCTGGTCGCGAGTGCGCGTCTCCATGCAGGCGCGCAGCGGGATCGTCTTGCCGGGATTCATGCGCAGGTCCGGGTCCCACGCCGCGCGCACGCGGCATTGGGCCGCCAACTCCTCGCGCGTGTACAGCCATTCCATGCCGCCGATCTTCTCGAGCCCGACGCCATGCTCGCCCGTCAGCGAGCCACCCGCGGCGATGCAGACCTTCATGATCTCGTCGCCCGCCTCGAGCACGCGCGCGAGCTCGCCGGCGTCGCGGCGGTCGTAGCTGATGTTCGGATGCAGGTTGCCGTCGCCCGCGTGGAACACGTTGGCGACCTTGAGCCGGCGCGCGTGGCAGATCTCCGTCACCGCGCGCACGAGCTCGCGCAGGCGGTGGCGCGGCACCACCGCGTCGGACACGTACAGGTCCGGGGCCACGCGCCCCATGGCGCCGTAGGCGCCCTTGCGTCCGGCCCAGAGCTTCGCCCTTTGCGCCGCGTCGCGCGCTCGGCGCACGTCGCTCGCTGCGTGGCCGCGCGCGATGCGCTCCACGTCGTCCATGGTGGCGCGCACCTCGGCGTCGCAGCCCTCCGCCTCGACGAGCAGCACCGCCTCCGCGTCCTTCGGGTAGCCCGCCGCCAGCACCGAGTTCTCGACCGCCTCGATGGTCAGCTTGTCGAGGATCTCGATGGCGGACGGCTCGACGCGGCGCGCGATCATCTCGGACACCGCCTCGCAGGCGTCGTCGAGGCTGGCGTGGATCGCGAGGGCGGTCTCGACCACCTCCGGCGTCGGCACGAGCGCCACGGTCGCCTCGGTGGCGATGCCGAAGGTGCCTTCGCTGCCCGTGAAGAGCCCGACGAGGTCGAGTCCTTCGGGTTCCAATCCTTCGCGCGAGAGGTCGAGGATGCTCCCGTCGTGCTGCACGATCACCAGCCCGTGGATGTGCCTGGTCGTGGTGCCGTGCTTGAAGCAGTGCGGGCCGCCGGAGTTCTCGGCCACGTTGCCGCCGATGGTGCAGGCCTTCTGGCTCGAAGGGTCCGGCGCGTAGTGCAGCCCGTGGCTCCGGCAGGCGTGCGAGAGGTCGACGTTGACCACGCCCGCTTGCACGCGAGCGCGGCGATTCGGCGCGTCGATGGAGAGCACGTCGCGCATGCGGGCCGTGCCGACCAGCACCCCGCCGCGCACCGGTGTCGCGCCGCCCGAGAGGCCCGTGCCGGCGCCGCGCGCCACCACCGGCACGCCGGCCCGCGCCAGCAACGCCATCGCGGCGGCGCATTGCGCGGTGTCGCGCGGCAGCAGCACCAGCTCGGGCAGTTCGCGCACGAACGCCAAGCCGTCGCACTCGTAGGGAGTGCGCGCGGCGCGCGCATCGAGGACTCCGCGCGGACCCAACAGGGCGCGCAGCGGTTCGACCAGGCTGGCGACGACAGCGTCCATCGCCCGCGCTAGAAGTCCATGCGACGCAGGCGCCACAAGGCGATCGCCATCAGCGCCGCGCAGAAGGCGAGGGTCGAGCCGATCGAGGCGAAGGCGTTGTGCGCGACCGGCGCGGTCCAGCCGAACTGCCGTTCGCGCCAGGCTTGCGGGTCGAGTTCCGGGCTGGCGCGGTCGAACGACAGGCCCTCGAGGAACTCCTTGCGGCGTCGCTCGCGCTCGGGCTCGTCGAACCAGTTGGCGCGCGTGGACATGTCCACCTCGTACATCCAACCGCCATCGGCGAGGAAGGCGCGCTCGCGTTCCGCTCCGTCCGCGCCTGCTTCCCGCCACGCGACGAGCTCGATCCCGAGCCCCGTGCCGATCGAGCGCGTCTCGCGGCGCGTCGATTGGCCCGACAAGGCGTCCTGGAGCTGGTCCGCGGCCTGGCGCGCGGTCTGCCTGCGCACGCGCTCGCGCCCGTTCTTCTGTTCGCGCGTCGTCGGGCGCTCCACACGCTTCAGCTCCACGCGCGCGTGGTCCTGGCCATCCGCCCGCGCCACGCGCCAGACCGCTGGCGTGGCGCGCAGGTCGGTCGTGGGTTCGGAGAGGGTCGCGCCCTGGAAGTCCTCGGCCACGAGCAGGTCCGTCGGCGCGTCGCGCACGACATGGTCGGCGCCGAGCACCGCGGTGCGCAGGCTCGCCGCCAGGGCGTCTGCGTCGTTGGTCTTCGGCAGCACCCAGTGCAGCCCGTCCAGCAGCCGCGAAAGGAAGAGGATCTTCTCGCCGACGACCTCCACATCCTCGCCCTCCGCCGCCTTGGCCTCCTGCGCGGCGAGGAAGGCCTCCTTGGCGACCCACCCTCCCTGCACGCAGCTGTTCATGGGGAAGAACACCACGGTCACGAGGATGGCCGCGACGCTCGAGCGCGTGAGCACGGCGACCATGGTCGACAGGCAATGCAGGATGGCGAACAGGTAGGTCAGCGTCAGCGCGCTGGCGAGGAAGCCCGGATCGCTGTGGCCGGAGCGCAGGAGGAAGCCGAGGTGCATGCCGCCGACCAGCAGGAACGACAGCACGGCCACGAACAGCACGCCGGCCAGCCAACGCGAGAAGAGCAAGGTGGCGCGCGAGATCGGCCGCGAGAACACCACGTCCGCGGCTCCCTTCTCGAGCATGCGCGGCACGAAGAAGGCCGTGGCGGCGATGCAGAAGAACACGCCGACCGTGCCGGCGACGCCCTGCACGATGAACTCCTGCATGCGCCGCACGAAGCCGCGCGAGAGCGCCTCGCCGTCGAGCCGCCCGAACTCCCCGCCCAAATCGCCGTAGTCGAGCTTCCACATGCCGAAGAGCACGTCGATGCCCTCCGGTGTCGCCGCCACGAGGAAGGTCGGCAGCACCATCAGGAGCGTGACGACCACGAGGATGCGGAAGACCGTGTTGTCGAGGATCTGCCGCCAGGCGTCCTCGAGCAGCGCGCGGGTCGTGGGCTTCATGGGCGGCGCTCCTGCACGGCGCCGAGGAACGACTCCTCGAGGCTCAACTTGCGCGGGGTCATGGACCGGATCGAGGCGCCGTGCGCGCGCAGGCGGTCGACGCAGGCGTCGACTTCGTGCTCGTCGAGGTGCAGTTCGGCGGCGACGCCGTCGAGGCGCAGGTTGCCGCCGATGCCCGCGAAGGCTTGCGCGTCGACCGGCGCGGCGAACTCGAACCTCACCACGCCCGTGCGCGGCGTGAGGTCGGCGATCGAGCCTTCGCGCACGATGCGCCCCTTGTCCATGATCACGATGCGGTCGCACATCAGCTCGACCTCCAGCAGGAGGTGCGAGTTGATGAAGATCGTCTTGCCTTGCGACTTGAGCTCGGCCACCAGCTCGCGGATGGCCATGCGGCCGACGGGATCGACGCCGTCGGTCGGTTCGTCGAGGAAGAGCAGTTCGGGGTCGTGCACCAGCGCCTGCGCGAGGCCGATGCGTTGCTGCATGCCCTTGCTGTAGCCGGCCACCTTGCGGTCGGCCGCCTGCGTCATGCCGACCCTTTCGAGCAGCGCGGGCACGCGCGCCTCGACCTCCTCCCGGGTGCAGCCCGACATCATTCCGTAGATGCGCAGGAGCTCGCGCCCGGTCAGGTAGCCCGGCATGCGATGCGCCTCCGGCAGGAACCCGACCCGGCGCCGCGAGCGCGCGTCTCCGGGCGGCAGGCCGAACAGGCTCGCCTCGCCATCGTGCCCGCGCACGAGTCCGAGCAGCACCTTGACCAGCGTCGACTTGCCGGCGCCGTTGGGTCCGAGCAGTCCGAAGACGCTGCCGCGTCCGACCGAGATGGTCACGCCATCGAGGGCGCGCACCTCTTGGCCGAACAAGCCGCTCCGGTAGCGCTTGACCAGGCGCTCCACCGACAGGATGGGATCGGCGATGTTCGTGGCGTTCATGCGGCGGACCTCTGCGCGGGGCAAGGATAGCGATTCGCGCCGGCGATGCGCCGCTCGCGGTCGCCGGTGTCGCGCACCGGCCCGCGCGCGATCAAGCGCTAGCACGCCGCGTCATGGCGAGGCGCGCGGCGCCGATCCACCCGGCGTCGGAGCCGAGGCCCGCGGGCAGGATGCGCACGCTGGCGATGCGTCGGCCGTAGCTGCGTTCCTCGAGTCCCTGGCGCACGCCCGGCTCGAGCAGGTCCGCGGCCGCGCCGAAGCCGCCTCCCAGCACGAAGGTGCGCAGGTCCAGCAGGGAGAGGGCCGCGCCGAGGCCGCGTCCGAGGTCGCGGCCGATCTCGAGCAGCAACTCGCGCTCCGCGGCGGCGCCGTGCCGGGCGTTCGCGGCGAGGCGTTCGAGGTCGCCGGGCGCTTCGCGCGGCAGGTGCTTCTCGGCGGCGCGCTTGGCGGCCGCCGTGGCCGAGGCGAGCGTCTCGAGGCAGCCGAGGCGGCCGCACCCGCAGCGCGGACCGCGCGGGTCGACGACCACGTGGCCGATCTCGCCCGCCATGCCCCCGGGCCCCGAGTAGAGCCTGCCGCCGAGGACCAGTCCGCCGCCCACGCCCGTGCCCAAGGTCACGACGAGCACATCGTCGACGCCGCGTCCCGCGCCGAGCCAGTGCTCGCCCAGCGCGGCGACGTTGGCGTCGTTCTCCAGCGCCACGCCTTCGGCGGGCAACCCGAGCCGGCGCGCGAGTTCCGCGCGCATCGGGACCTCCTGCAGGTCCTTGAGGTTCGGGCACTCGAGGATGCGTCCGCCCGCGTGGTCGATCAGGCCGGGCGAACCGACGCCCACCACGCCGTCGAGCCCGAGGTCGCGCGCGAGCCGCGCCATGCGGTCGAGCACGAGCTCGGCTCCGTCGGCGAGTCCGGTCGGGATCGAGCGGCGCTCGAGGATGCGCCCCGCCTCGTCGACGACGCCGGCCTTGATGTTCGTTCCGCCGAGGTCGATGCCGACCGTGCGCACCTCAGCCCTCCGCGGCGCTCTTCTTGGCGCCCTTCTTCCCGCGCTGCGAGGCCTTCTTGTAGATCTCGAGGTACTTCTCCGCGGTGGCGGTCCACGAGAAGTCCTGCTTCATGCAGCGCAGCGCGAGCGCCTTCCACTCCTCGGCGTCCTTGTAGGCCTTGCGCGCGGCGTCGAGTCCGTCGAGCAGGCTGTCGCCGCTGTAGCCCTTGAACAGGAACCCGGTCGGCGCGCGATTGGAGCCGTCGCAGTCGACGATCGTGTCCTCGAGTCCGCTGTTGGCGTAGGCCACGGGCACGACCCCGTAGCGCATGCCGATCGCGCACAAGCTGTTGCTGGCGTTGAAGTGCGAGGGGAGGATCATCGCGTCGGCCGCGCCGAGCAGAGGATGCAGCGCGTTGGCGTTGAAGCCCTCGATCAGGCGGCAGCAACCGACGAAGGTCGACTCCATCGTCTTCACGCGCTCGATGATCTCGCTCCGGCCCGTGCCGAGCAGGACGACTTGCACGCCGCGCTCGAGGATGGCGGTCAGCACCTCCGCGAGGATGTCGAAGCCGCTGTCGGCGTCGAAGCGGCCCACGACGGCCGCGACCATGCGGCGCGGTCCGTTGTCGAGCTTCAGGCTGGACTGCAGCGAGGCCTTGCACTTGCGCTTGCCGTCGAGGTCCTTGTCCTTGGCGGAGTACATCTGCGGCAGCAACGGATCGTTGCTGGGATCCCACGCCTTGTAGTCGATGCCGTTGAGGACGCCGAAGAGGTCCTTGTCGGCCGCGCGCCGCTTGAAGGTGTCCTCGAGGCGATCGCCGCTCGCCTGGCGCAGCAGTCGCTCGCTCATCGCGGGGGAGAACGTGCCCACCAGGGTCGCGAACTCCGCGCCAGCCTTGAGGAAGCTGACCTTGCCGCCGAGCTCCACGCCGCGCGCGTGCTGGAACACGCTGGCCGGCAAGCCCATCTTCGGCAGCACGTCGCGCTCGAAGGTGCCTTGGCGCGCGGTCGAGTGCACCGAGAAGTACGTCCCGGCGCGCGCCGCGGGATGGTCGAGGCCCTTCTGCGTGTACTCGAGCTCCTTGACCACGGGCAGGATGCCGGTCGTCCAGTCGAGGCAATGCACCACATCCGGCTCGAAGGAGAGCAGGGGGAAGCTCTCGAGCACCGCGCGGCAGAACACGGTGAAGCGCCGCCAGTTGTCCTGGTGCGGACCTTCCTGGTCGCTGTACACGCTCTTCGTGCGCAGCAGTTGGGGGTGGTCGACCAGCACCACGGGCAGGTCGCCGATGTGGCCGGTGAGGATCGTGGCCGAGGTGCGGGATTGCCCGTCCTTGACGCGCACCTCGCCGACCGTGTGCAGGTCCTGCAGCGCGCGGTCCTGCAGGTCGCGGGTCCAAGGCAGGAACACGCGCACGTCGGCGCCGGCTTGGCGCAATGCGCGAGGCAGTGCTTCCGAGACCTCCGCCAGCCCGGTGAGGCGGACCAGCGAGTGGAGTTCGGGAGTGACGAAGGCGACCTTCAAGCGTCGTCGTGCGTCCTGGAGGGGATGTCCGGGGCGCGCGTCGCGCGTGCGCGCGGCGGCGATCGGACGGGGCGTCGAAGTTGTGAGCGCCCCTGAATCCTGGAGGACAGCAAAGGCGGGAGAGAATCTAGATGAGGCTGCCAAGGGAGTGCCTTCCTTGCCTGTGTGGTGTTTCTAAGTGCAATGAAGGCAAATAGTAATGATGATGAATGGACTGTGTATCCGTATGTTTACCAATCAGTAAACACTCAATGGAGCCAGGGGATTCCTAGGATCTGCCGCCGATGCAGCCCGCCTTGTTCGATCTCACGCTCGACCAGTTCACGCAACGCCTCGCCGAACGCAGCGCCACGCCCGGGGGCGGATCGGCGGCGGCCGCATGGATCGCGGACGCCGCGGCCCTGCTCGCGATGGTCGCGCGCTTCTCCACCGGCGAGGCCTACGCGGCCGTCGCGCCTTCCATGGAGCAGCGCGCTGATCTCGCCGAGCGCGCGCGGCGTCGCTGCCTCGAGCTCGTCGAGCTGGATGCGCGCAGCTACGACGCGTTGTCGTGCGCCTTCAAGTTGCCCAAGGACGACGAGGCCCGCAAGGCGGAGCGCGCGGCGGCCATCCAAGCCGCGTCCAAGGGCGCGCTGGAGACGCCGCTCGAGACCATGGAGCGCGGCTGCGAGGTGCTGGAGTGCATGGCCGCCACCGTGCCGGGTTCGAACAAGAACCTCGCCACCGACCTGGCGAGCGGCGCGTTGGCCGCGCGGGCGGGATTGGAGGCGGCGTGGTTGAACGTGCGCGTCAACGCCGGTTCCATCAAGGACAAGCCCTGGGTGGAGGAGCGCCTGGCGCGCGGCGAGACGCTGCGCGCCCGCGCGCAGGTCGCCCTGGGCGTCGTGCTCCAGCATGCCGATGGCGTGCTGGCCGGCTGAACGAGAACACCCGCGACCACCCGAACCGACCATGCACAAGCTCGTGCTGCTGCGCCACGGCGAGAGCCAGTGGAACCGAGAAAACCGCTTCACAGGATGGCGCGACGTGCCCCTGTCGGAGAAGGGCGTCGAGGAGGCGCGCGAGGCCGGGCGTCGCCTGAAGGCCGCGGGCTTTCAGTTCGATCGCGCGCACACGAGCTACTTGAAGCGCGCCATCACCACATTGTGGCACGCGCTGCAGGAGCTGGACCAGTGCTGGATCCCCGTGCGCAACGACTGGCGCCTCAACGAGCGCCACTACGGCGCCCTGACCGGGCTGGACAAGGCCGAGACCGCCGCGTTGCATGGCGAAGCCCAGGTGCTCGTCTGGCGTCGCAGCTTCGACATCCCGCCGCCGCCCTTCGCGCGCGACGACCCGCGCAACCCCGCCAACGACCCGCGCTACCGCCACTTGTCGGACGCGGAGCGTCCCTTGGCCGAGTCGCTGAAGGACACCATCGCGCGCGTGGTGCCCTGCTTCGAGGCCGAGATCGCCCCGGCGATCAAGCGCGGCGAACGCGTGCTCGTGGCGGCGCACGGCAACTCGCTGCGCGCCCTGATCCAGCACTTCGAGCGCATGGACGAGCAGAAGCTCGTCGGGTTGAACGTGCCCACGGGCATCCCGCTCGTCTACGAGCTCGACGCCGACCTGAAGCCCTTGTCGAGCCGCTATCTCGCCAGCGACTCCGAGATCGCCGCCGCGACGCACGCCGTGGCCGCGCAAGGCAAGGCCAGGCACTGAATGCCCGAGGGCTCGACGCGCGCGGTCGGCGACATGGGCCGGCGCGCGCGGTCGAAGCGTCGCTCAGACCTCGTCGAGCGAACGGCCCATCAAGGCCTTCTGCGCCACATTGTTCATCAGCAACGCCGCCAAAGGCAGCGAGGCGCGCTCGAACTCGTCGCGCGCCTTCTGCATCGCCCGCGCGTCGGCGCCGAGCGCCGCCGCCTTGGCGCGCGCCAGCGCCTCCTCGAGGTCCAGCAGCGACTCCTTGTCGAGCCCGGCGCGCGCGGCGTTGAGGTTCTTCTCGACGGCGCGCGCCATCGTGCCGATCTCCGTGGCGAGGTCGGCGGCGCGTCGCGCCTCGAAGTCGTCCTTGGCGTGCTCGAAGGAACTCGCCAGCATGCCCTCGACCTCCGCGTCGGTGAGGCCGTGCATGGGTTGCACGTCGATGGAGGCGCTGGCGCCGCTGCGCTCCTCCTTGGCGGTGACGGTCAGCACCCCGTCCGCGTCGATGTGGAAGCGCACGCCGACCTTCGCCATGCCCGCCGGCATCGGCGGGATGCCGCGCAGCTTGAACCGCCCGAGGCTGCGGCAGTCGGAGGCCAGCTCGCGCTCGCCCTGCACGATGTGGAAGTCGATGCCGGTCTGGTCGTCGGCGTAGGTGGTGAAGCCCTCGGTCGCCGAGCAGGGCACGGTCGAGTTGCGCTGGATGATCTTCGAGACCGCGCCACCCATCGTCTCCACGCCCAGGGAAAGCGGCGTCACGTCGAGCAGCAGCACGTCGCGCTTGCCGCCGACGAGGATGTGGGCCTGCACGGCCGCGCCCAGCGCGACGACCTCGTCCGGATTCAGCTCGGTGTGCGGCTTGCGGCCGAAGAAGGCCTCGACGCGCGCGCGCACCACGGGGATGCGCGAGCTGCCTCCGACCAGCACGACCTCGTCGATCCGCTCCGGCGGCAACTTGGCGTCGGACAAGGCCTGCCTGCACGCGGCCATGGTGCGCTCGACGAGAGGCGCGACGAGCGCCTCGAACTCCTCGCGCGAGACTTCGCGGCGCCAGGCGACGCGCTGCTCGGGCAGCACGAGGTGGATCTCCGCGCGCGGCGCCGAGGAGAGCTCGATCTTGCAGCGCTCGCAGGCGAGGCGCAGCGCCTGCTGGCAGCCGGCGTCCTCGAGCACCTCCGCGCCGTGGGCCGCGGCGATCTCGGCGCGCGCCAAGGCGACCAGCGCGGCGTCGAAGTCGTCCCCGCCGAGGTGCGTGTCGCCGGCGGTGGACAGCACGCGGAACACGCCTTCCTCGATCGATAGGACGGTCACGTCGAACGTGCCCCCGCCGAGGTCGTACACGACGACCGCGCCCTTGTCGCGCTGGTCCAGGCCGTAGGCGAGGCTGGCGGCCGTGGGCTCGTTGACGATGCGCAGCACCTCGAGCCCCGCCAGGCGCGCGGCGTCGCGCGTGGCCTGCCGTTGCGTGTCGTCGAAGTACGCGGGTACGGTGACCACCACGCGCGTCGGCGCCGTCTCGCCCAGCGCGCGACTGGCGGTCTCGTGCACCTTCCTCAGGACGAGCGCCGAGAGCTGCTCGGGCGTGTACTTCCGTCCGTGCACCTCGAGCTGGATCAATCCGGTGGCGGTCTCCGTCGCCGCGTAGGGCAGCGTGGCGAGCTCCTGCGCCACATCCTTCAAGCCGCGGCCCATGAAGCGCTTGATCGAGAACAGCGTGTCCCGCGGCGCGGCGATCGCCTGCTCGCGCGCCGCCTGCCCGACGACAGGCGCGCCTTCGCGCGGGAAGTGCACCACGCTCGGCACGAGCGCGCTCTCGCCCTCGACGCGCAGCACCTGGGGCCGGCCGTCCTTCCAGATCGCCGCCAGCGAATGGGTCGTGCCGAGGTCGATCCCCAGCGCGCCTTGCTGCCTGGGCGCGACGGGTTGGTTGAGGACATTGAGTTCGATGTAGCCCATGGGGGGGTGCGTGTGGTGCGCGGCGTGTCAGGCGCGCGTGGCCGAGAGTCGCAGAGCCTCGAGCTCGCCGAGCGCGCGGTCGAGGTAGCGCACGGCGTTGAGCCTGGAGCGGACGTGCTGGAGACGCGCGTCGCCGTGCGCGGGCGCCGGATCGAGGAGCCCGCGCACCGCGGCCAGCTCGGCGCCGCGCCGCGCGGCCAGTTCGTCGCGCAGGAGCGCGATGCGGCCGCTCCACGCGCGCGCGGCGCGCGCCTCCTCGAGCGCCTCGTTCCATTCGAGCACTTCGAGCAGGAACTCGCGCGGCATCTCGCGCGAGGACGACTCGTCGGGGCCGCCGAGCAACCCGACCAGCGCGTCGGCTCGTCGCGCTTCGTCGGCGAGGACGGCGTGGGCGCGGTTCAGGCGAGCGCTGTGCGCCTCCGCCAGCGCGCGCATCGACTCGTCGGCGCCGTGGAAGTCGGGATGCACGAGGCGCGACGCGGAGAGGAGCCGCTTCCTCAACGCGGCCTCGTCCATGTCGATGCGGGGCTGGAAGCCCAGCTCGGCCCAGGGATCGCGCTCCGCCGCGAGCGGTTGCAACGCCCCGCACGCCGTGCAGGCGCACGGCAGCTCCAAGGCGGCGCCGCAAGTGGTGCAACGCGCGCCCATCGACTCAGACCGAGAAGCTCTCGCCGCAACCGCAGGACTTGGCCGCGTTCGGGTTGCCGAACTTGAAGCCGCGCCCCATCAGGTTGTCCTCGAAGTCGATCTGCGTGCCGTTCAAGTAGAGGAAGCTCTTGGGGTCGCACACGACCCGCACGCCTTCGACCTCCGACACCTGGTCGACTTCGCTGACCTTGTCGTCGAAGCCCAGCGTGTAGGAGAAGCCCGAGCAGCCGCCACCCTTGACGCCCACGCGCAGCGCGGTCTCCGGCGGCAGGTTCTGCTCGGTGATGATCCGGCGGATCTCCTTCTGGGCCAGCTCGGTCAGCGTGATCACTTGGCCTCCTCCTTCTGCTTCGCCTTCCAATCCGCGATGGCGGACTTGATGGCGTCCTCGGCCAGCACGCTGCAGTGGATCTTCACCGGCGGCAGCGACAGCTCCTCGACGATCTGCGTGTTCTTGATGGCCATCGCCTCGTCGATCGTCTTGCCCTTGATCCATTCGGTCGCCAGCGAGCTGCTGGCGATCGCCGAGCCGCAGCCGAAGGTCTTGAACTTCGCGTCGACGATGCGGTCGCCCTCGACCTCGATCTGCAGCTTCATCACGTCGCCGCACTCCGGCGCTCCGACGACGCCGGTGCCCACGCTGTGCTTCTGCTTGTCGAGCGAGCCGACGTTGCGGGGGTTGTTGTAGTGGTCGATGACCTTGTCGCTGTATGCCATGGTTGGTCGTCCTTGCGAGTCTCTTGTTCCGCGAGTCTCTTGTTCCGCGAGCCTTTTGTTCCGCGAGCCTGCAGCCGCGCGCATCCTTTGTTCGACGATCCTCGGTCCGTCCGACGATCCTCAGTGACCGCCTTGCCAGTTCACGGTCGAGAGGTCGATGCCCTCCTGGACCATCTCGTAGAGCGGCGACAGTTCGCGCAGGCGCTTGACCGCGCCGACGAGCTGGTCGACCGCGAAGTCGACCTGCTCCTGCGTGGTGGTCCGGCCGAACCCGAAGCGGATCGAGCTGTGCGCCAGCTCGTCGCCCACGCCCATGGCGCGCAGCACGTGGCTGGGCTCGAGGCTGGCGGATGTGCACGCCGAGCCCGAGGACACTGCGATGTCCTTGATCCCCATGATGAGCGATTCGCCCTCGACGTAGCTGAACGAGAGGTTGGAGTTGTTCGGCAGGCGATGGCGCACGTCGCCGTTGACGGTCACGAAGTCGAGTGCTCGCATCACCCGCGCCTCGAACTGGTCGCGCAGGCCTTGTGTGTGGGCGCGGTCCTTCTCCATCTCGAGCTTGGCGATCCGGCAGGCCTCGCCGAGACCCGCGATGCCTGGCACGTTCAAGGTGCCCGAGCGCATGCCGCGTTCGTGCCCGCCGCCGTCCATCTGCGCCACGAGGCGCACGCGCGGGTTCTTGCGGCGCACGTAGAGCGCGCCCACGCCCTTGGGCCCGTACATCTTGTGGCCCGAGAGCGCGAGCAGATCGACATGGTCGGCATCGACGTCGATGGGCACCTTGCCGGCGGCTTGCGTGGCGTCGGTGCAGAAGAGCACGCCCTTCTCCTTGCACAGCGCGCCGATCTCGCGGATCGGGTTGATCGTGCCGACTTCGTTGTTGGCCCACATCAGGCACACGAGGATCGTGTCGGGGCGCAAGGCGGCGCGCACGGCTTCGAGTTCGACGCGGCCGCTCTTCGTCGGTTGCAGGTAGGTGACCTCGAAGCCCTCCTTCTCGAGGTGCTTGCAGGTGTCGAGCACCGCCTTGTGTTCGACGAGGCTCGTCACGATGTGGCGGCCCTTCTCGCCGTACATCTGCGCGACGCCCTTGATGGCGAGGTTCAGCGATTCCGTCGCGCCCGAGGTGAGGACGATCTCCTTGCCCGAGGCTCCGAGCAGCTCGCCGATGCGTTCGCGCGCTTGCTCGACCGCCTCCTCCGCCTGCCAGCCGAAGGCGTGGCTGCGGCTGGCGGCGTTGCCGTAGTGCTCCGTGAAGTAGGGGAGCATGGCCTCGAGCACGCGCGGATCGAGCGGGGTCGTGGCCTGGTAGTCGAAGTAGAGCGGCAGCTTCATGGTGGTGTGCGCGTGGTGGTTCAGGTGCCGGTGGGGCGCGTGATGGCGACGGTCGCGGTTGGCTGCGACAGGGGCACGAGGCGCGAGGGTTCGACCAGCGAGCGCAGGGTGGTGCGCTCCATCAATCCCCAGATGCCGTCGCGCACGCGATGCAGCGGCGAGCGGATCGGGCAGACGGGTTCCAGACCGCAGGCGGACGACTTGGGCGCGCCGGTCTCGGCGGGCGCAAGCGCGTGCTCGAGCTCTGCCGGCGCGTGGGTGGCTTCGCAGGACGACACGCTCGGGCGTCCCTCGAGCGCAGCCACGACGTGGGCCAAGGTGATTTGCTCGGGCGCGCGGCGCAGGGCGTACCCGCCGTCCTTGCCGCGTGCCGATTCGACCAGTTCCGCGCGCGACAGGTCCTTGAGGACTTCGGCCAACAGTCGCTTGGGCACCGGGTAGTGGTCGGCGATCTCGCGCACCGACACGAAGGCGCCACCCTTGTCCGCGAGGTGGACGAGGGCGATCAAGCCGTACTCGGTGCGCTTGGTCAGTTGGATCACGTGGTCAGTTGGATCATCTGGCTGCGGAGGCTCTGGCAATCCGCATGCTTTGGGTGCTATTTGACGACGTGGCGCCGGGGGTGAACCCAGCGGCAGTCCCCCCGAGGAACGCCTTGGCGCCCCGTCGAGGCCAAACAATGTAAGGCTGGCGAGTCTTCCGCACCACCTCCGCCCTCGAGAATTCTCTCGTCCACGGGAGGGTTCGAGCTGGAGCCGTGGCGGTCGATAAGAGGATTTGTAAATCCGCTTTTAGCTGCTGCCTTCTCGTCCTATGGCCCTGCCTCGCCGAATTCAGGGCACGCGCACCTCCGGCCTGCGCGACGGATGTCCGTTCCATGGCCAACGCATGGCTGGAAAGCCTCCTAGGCGGCCTTTCCAAGGCGCAGCGGCGATGGGCGTCGGCAAGAGCCCCTGTCTGCGAGGCATTCCGCGGTAGGGCATTCGCGGGCACCAAGCTCCACGCCGCAGGAGCTGACGGTCGAGCACCCGCCGTTCTGTCCCACAGCCCGCACTGTGGCCCGATCCCGCATCCAGACCATGCTCAAGCGCATGCTGCGGCGGGCCGACAACCATTCCATGAGCGTCGAACCCGATCCGTTGTGCTTCACCTGCGGCTTGGCCTTCGATGGGCGCCACTTCAACCGCCTGAAGAACGGCGCCGTCTGCCCGACCTGCCGCGATCGACTGTTGGACACCCTGCCAGCTCCGTTGCCGCGTGGCATGGCCTCGGGCGCAGATGTTCCGGTGGGCGCGAACGTCCGCACGGGCGCCTTGCATGTCCTGCGCGCGATCCGCGCAGACGAGCCCAAAGACTCCTAGTTCGTTTCCCGTCGGCAACGCACGGCGCCAGTTCTTGCTTTCCCAAGTCCTGAGGCGCCAAGTCCTCAGGCGCAGAGTCTTCAGGCGCCGAGTATTGAGGCGCCAAGCTCTATCGTGCCCGCCCCTTCCATGCGGCGTAGGCAGAGGAGACGGTTCACTCGTCAGTCAGCGCATGACCGGCGTATTGGAGGGTCACAGGTTCATTCAGCGTCCACGGGGACGACGTTCAATCAGACGAAGTTCACCGAGCGATTGCCATTCAGCGAGATCCGCACAGGCGAGACTTGCACAGGCAAGCTCCGCTCCGACCAACTTGGTGCTGAAGAACATGGCACGCTTGTCGACAGCCATCGTTCACGCACGATCCAATAGCGTGCGCGCGTCGCCAATTTCGCTCTGGCGCGCGCCACTCAGGCGGGTGAGGCGGCGTAGGGCTCGAGGATGGCACGCAGCGGTTCGGGCAAGGCCACGGGCTTGCGAGGTTGGGCAGCCAGTGTGACACAAGCCAATTCGACCTCCACGGTCGCGAGGTGCGTCCCGTCTTGGCGGTGCATTTCGGTGTGGAAGGTCACCGAAGCTGCGCGTAGCCGCGCCACATGCGTGCGCAGCACCAGCAGATCTTCGTAGTACGCGGGCGAGCGGAAGCGCAGCTGCAGCGAGCGCACGGGCAGCGCCAAGCCATCGCGCTCCATCTGCGCGTACGACGCCCCGACTTGGCGCATCAACTCGGTGCGCGCCTCCTCGGCGTAAAGCACGTAATTCGCGTGGTGCACGACGCCCATCTGGTCCGTCTCGCCATACCGGACGCGCAAGGTGTGCTCGTGGTGTCTCATGCTGTCGAGTCGCTGTGCGATGGGGCGGGCAGCCGGTCCAGCCACTTCGTTCGCGCGCGGGCGGCGTGCGCGGATCATGCGCGTGGATCTTGGGGCGCGGATTGCGCGCGTGGATTTCGCTCGTGGATTTCGCGCGTCGATTCTAGGGATTGCGAGCCTCGGTCCTGCGGCGAACTCCCGAAACCCCACTTGGTTCGCGAGCAGGCCCCGGCTATCGCACAGCCCGAGCTGGAGCGATTGCCGCCGTGGGCATCCGGGCAGGCTCCATGCTCGCGCGCGAGCGCGAGGGGCGCGCGTCGACTTCGCGCGACGAGCCGCAGGCCGGACGAACGGATTCGAGCCAGGCCGGCGGAGGTGGCAGGCCGTTCGGTGCGGCCGCCGTTTCGTGCCCATCTCGCCTCGCACCTGCCCGGCCTACGGCACGTTCCGCAGGCCCGCCCTCGCTCGCCACCGCGGCGGGAGCAATCCACGCACCGTTCCGATGGCGGCCCGCCTGACGGGCGGGTACAACACTCGCGCCTGCGCCCATGAACCACGCCGAACCTCGCGCCAATCCCAACGTCGCCACGGCCCTGACCTGGCTGATCCCCGGCGCCGGGCACCTTTACCTCGGGCGACCGGTTGTCGCGCTGGTCGGATTCGTGGTCGTGATGGGCTTGTACGCGTTGGGATTGCAGCTGTCCGACGGGATGCTGTTCGAGTTGCTGCAGGTCGATTTGCGCTCGCCCCTGGCGGGGCTGCTTGCTCCCGAGGCGGCGAACATCCTCGGATCGATTTGGCACATGAAGGCGCACGGCTATGGGACCGGCCTGCCACGCCCGTTCCCCGAGACGCTCCACGCCGGCGTTTGGTGCACCTCCGTATCGGGGTTGCTCAACGCGTGCCTGATGGTCAAGGCGAACATGGATGCTCGCAGCCCCGCGCAGGGCGCCATGATGGGCACCCGACCGGCTCTGCTCGTGCTGGCTGGATGGGTACTTCCGGGCCTCGGACATTGGCTCCAAGGTCGCCGTCGGCGCGGCGTGCTCGTCTTCATGCTCATCACGGGCATGGTCGTGCTGGCAAGCGGGCTCGCGCAGGGCGCCAACCTCGATCGCGAGCGCCATTTCTACTACTGGGCGGGCCAGTTCCTCGCCGGTGGTCCGGTCCTCGTGCTGGAGTGGATCCATGGTCATGCCCTCGTGCGCGGCCATGTCCCGTACAACGACGCGGGGCTGTGCTTCGGCGCCGTGGCGGGGCTGTTGAACGTGCTCGCGCTGCTCGACGTGCAAGGTGCCGAGTCCGATCGCTTGTTCGGAGTGGATGTCGAAGCCGAACCCAAGTCCAAGACCACCGGAGCTCCGACGATCATCGGCGGCGGCCAAACCATGGGAGGTGGGCAGTGAAGGATCCGGTGGTGCACATCGCCTTGTTCGTCGCCATCACGGCGGCGATCGTGGTCTTGTCGGGGATGTACTCGGAACAGGAAGACGGCGCGTTGGCGCGCCAGTTGCCCCGGCGCTTCCTCATGTTCGCCGGCGGTGTCGCGCTCTTGACCGTCGCCATGGTGGTCGCGGAAGCCACCTTGGCGAGCTCGAACTAGGGCTGGCCTATGCGGGGCGGTTCGCATCGTCCCGAGGGCCAGCGCCGTGTGGAAGCAGCGTGTCCGATCCGTCGCGACCGTCCCGCACCCGATGAGCGGAGGTTCCGCATGCGTGGACTGTTCAAGCCTTGACGGAGCGGCGTCTTGGCGCCGTCGCGCGGCCGCGGTCGTCTCAAGGAGCAAGGAGCTCATGACACGAGCCTCCACAGTCCACCCGGGGCGCGCACGACCACTCCGCGCAGTTCCAACTCGACCATCGTGGCCAAGACCTGCAACGTGTCGACGCGTGCCCGTTCGACCAGTTCGGCCGTCGAGAGTGTTTCGCCCTGCAGCAGCGACGCAAGGGTGCGTTCGATGCCCGATAGGTCTTCGAAGCGCGGCTTGCGTTCGGCAAGCGCCGCAGGATGGCCCGCCAATTCCGCGAGGATCTCCTCGGGATCTTCGACCAAGGTCGCGCCATCCCGCAG
>JBKDQQ010000202.1:0-3395 GCA_046341775.1 Planctomycetia bacterium | reverse complement strand
CAAGGTGTACGTGTCGAACGGCGGCTTCCCGAACGGGCGCTTCTGGAGCTTCGACGCCGACTTGCCCCAGCGTTGGACCGTGGCCGTCCCGAACAACAACATCGGCGCCCCCGCCATCGCCGGCGATGGCACGCTCGTCGTCGCGGGTGTCGGCACGAACGTGGTCGCGTACCGCACCACGCCCTCCTTCCTGTCGTCGTACTGCTTCGGCGACGGCAGCGGGGTCGCCTGCCCCTGCGGCAACAATGGCGCCGCCGGACGAGGTTGTGCGAGCTCCGTCAACCCCGATGGCGCCTTGCTGCGGGGCTTCGGCGCCGCGCGCCTCGCCAACGACACCTTCGTGCTCCAATCGTCCGGCCTGCCCAACACGCCCGTGCTGTTCTTCCAAGGCACGCAACAGACGGCGGCGACCTTCGGCGACGGCCTGCGTTGCGCGAGCGGCATCCTCGTGCGCCTCGGCACCAGCACCTCGAGCAGCGGAATCGCGAGCCATCCGCGCGCGGGCGATGCCGCCATCTCGGTGCGCGGCGGCATCGCGCAGGCGGGACAGGTGCGCCACTACCAGGCGTGGTACCGCAACGCGGCTGTGTTCTGCACAGCCAGCACGTTCAACCTGACGAACGGCCTCTCGACGACTTGGCAACCCTGAGTCGGCCGCGGCGCGACTCGCGGCCTCGAGCGCCCGCGAGGGGCCACGCCGCAAGTCGCCGCTTCAGTTCTCGAGGCCAAGTCGCTGCTTCAGGTTCGCGCGCGCCGAATGCAGCCGCGAGCCCACGGTGCCTTCGGGGACACCGAGGATGGCGGCGATCTCGGCGTGCGGCAGACCATCACCCGTCGCGAGACCCAGCACCACGCGTTGTTCGAGCGGCAGCGCCGCGATGGCCGCGAGCAGCTTGCGCACGGCATCCAACTCCGCGAGCCGCCGAAGGGGATCCGCGCCCTCGCCCGGGTCGACGGAGTCCTCCAAGGCCGTCGCGGACTCCGGACGGCGGCGGTTGCGGATGCGCATCGCGTGACGGATCGCGATGCGGAACAGCCATGTCGAGAGCTTCGACTCGCTCCGGAAGCCCGCGATGCCGCGATCGACGTCGATCCATGTCTCCTGCACCGCGTCTTCGGCGTCGGCTTGGTGGCACGTGATCCGCAGGCACATCTGGAACAGCGGCGCACCGTAGGCCGAGGCGAGCTCCTGCAGGGTGCGCTCGCGCTCCTCGCGCGTTCCCGTGCGCAGGGCGAGCACCCATTGGGCTTGTGCTTCGATGGCGCTCATGCGCGGCCTCCCGTGTCGGAGTCGTCCGCCTCTGAATCGTCGGCGTCCTCGTCCGGCTCGGGCGGAAGGCCACGCAGCTTCCTCCACGCAGCGCGCAACCCGCGGTACAGCATGGCCACCGGCACGATGAACATCGCCAGCAGGACGAAGAAGGCCGTCAATGCGCTCTCCGTCCCTCGGCTCTCGGGCTCGACGCCGAGATCTGCCAACTCGCGCTTGAGGCCGGGCATGAACAACACCCGGCGGAGAGCCACGATGCACACCACGAAGGCTGCGACCGCTCCTGCCGCCAGCGGATACTTGCCGAAGATCGCCGTGACGCACATCAGTGCCGCGAAGGCGAACGCGAGCCACGTGAAGATCAGCTCCTTCCTCCGACGCCGGACGAGGAACGCGCGCTCGCCAGCGAGGAAGTCCTCGTCGGAGTCGAGCGCTTCGACGCGTTTGCGTTGCTCGAGATGGTCGGGAAGCCAATAGAGCAAGAGCAAGACCACGAAGGTGATCGTCGACCTGTAGGAACCCTGCGAAAGCAGGTAGATCGCAGGGCCGCCGTAGCAGAGCGCCTTCACCCACGCGCGATGCCGGTCCCATGCACGGCGCAGGCGGCTGCTCCAACCTAGCGGCCGCGGGCGACGCGGGTCGGCCAAGCGGCCTGCTGTGTTCGTGAGGAGTCGATCCAGGTCGTCGAGGCTGGGATTCTGGTTCATGACGACCGTTGGTGGCGGGCTGGGTGCGCGAGCTTCACCGAATCCGGGAAAGATCGCACGGCGTCGGCCTAGCCCCCGGCCTTGATTCAGGGGAGCACGCCCGTGCCCCCCGCCACCCCCCCTCGCGTCCCGCCCCCCCGTGATCAGCACCCCGTCGCCGAGTGCCATCCCGCAGTCAATTTCGCCGTGCATGGCGGCGAGCGATCTTCGAGCCACGACTATGCAACATGCTCATAATCTCCTATTCATTAAGAATTTGCGCCGGTTTGTGTAACCAGATGCCTTCTTTCTCGCCCTTTCCAATCCACGAGAAAGCGGGAAGAGTCCCAACATGGCGAGCACTCCCTCCCCGGTTGGCTGACCGCTGTCAGTCATGGGCCCCGGTGCTCACCGACCCCCTCCTCGGCAAGACCCGCCATGAAGCCCATCACGATCCTCTGCGTCCTCGCCCTCGGCCTGCTCGGCCACGCGAACACCTCGGCCCAGCGCACCGCGCCGAAGCCGAACGCCCCGGCGGCCGTGCCCTACTCGCCGTGCGCGCCCGTCGGCCCCAGCCACTCGCTGAGCTGGACGCCCGGCAACGCCACGCCGAACTCGATGATCACGACCGCGGACCCGGACCTGCGTCGCTACTTGGTGCGGGTGCCGAGCACGTACTCGACCCAGCACGCGCCGTACCCGGTCGTCTTCATGCTGCACGGCACCGGCCAGACGGCGCAGATCGCGTTGACGAACACGACCTGGAACCAGGCTTCGGAGATGCTCGACTTCATCGTGGTGTATGCAGAAGCGCTGCCCTACCTGCTGCTCGATGGAACGACGCGCACGAAGTGGCACACGGAGGAAGTCGCCGCGAACGTCGTCGATCCGTCCGAGCTGCCGCTGGCGGACGACACGGTCTTCATCCGCGAGATCTACAACACGCTGGCGACGAACCTGAACATCGATTGCACGCGCGTCTACGCCACGGGCTTCTCGAACGGCGGCGCGTTCGTCAAGACGAAGATCCATGTCGATCTGGCGGACATCTTCGCCGCTACGACTTCGGCGGGCGGCATCGGTGTTGGTGGTGGACTTGCGCCGCAGTACCACCCGACGAACGGCTTCGACTTCCGGCCGCACTTCGAGGTCGTGGGCACGGTGGACGACAAGAAGCGCGAGAACTGCGTGCTGCTGGGCGACCTGAACCCCGGCGACCTGCTGCCGCGCGCAGTGGTCGATGTCGTCGCGACGCCCTGCATGTGGGATCCGTTGATGCTCTACACCGACGCGCTGGGACTGAACACGGCGCCGTTCACGACCATCGAGAACGCGAGCTACACGCAGTTCTTGTGGAGCACGACTGCGTTGCCCGGTCCCGGACCGCGCGAGTACCGCTTCCGCATCCTGCCGGGGATGACCCACGAGTACCCGAGCGG
>JBKDQQ010000201.1:0-11943 GCA_046341775.1 Planctomycetia bacterium | reverse complement strand
GCTCCCCGCCCCGTTCGCGGCGCGGAGGGCGCCGGGCGCGCCTGCGGCGCGCCGCAGGAAGACGCCCTCCCGCGACCGCGCGACCGCGGCCCCCCGCGACGCGATGGCGAGCACCGGCGCCAGCGCGGCGACGCCCGCGGGCGTCTTGGCGTGGCCGTGGTCGCCGTGGCCGTCGTCGTGGTGCGCGTCGCCCTGGTGTTCGTCGTGGGCGTGCGCTGCGTGGGCGTGCGCTGCGTGGTGCCCGTGCCCGCCGGCGGCGGGCTTGGGCAGGCGCTTCCTGGCCTCGATGTAATGCAGCACGCCGCACAGCGCGGAGGCCGCGAGCGGCAGGGCGGGGATGAGCCAGAGCCAGTCGTGGGCCGCGTCCGGCGCGGGGACGAGGGGGCTTTGCGGGTCCAACATGGTCGGCGTCGGTCCTCAGTTCTTGAGCGCCGAGACCTGCTCGAGGTCGACGGTCTGCTGGTTTCTGTAGAGGGCGATGACGAGCGCGAGGCCGACGGCCGCTTCGACGGCGGCGACGACGATCACGAAGATGGCGAACATCGGGCCTTCCAGGCTCGCCTGGGAGGCGCCCGCCTGCAGCGTGTGCATGCGGCTGGCGGCGAGGAACGCGAGGTTCGCGGCGTTGAGCATCAGCTCGACGCTCATCAGCACCACGATCACGTTGCGGCGCAGGAAGAACCCGGCCGTGCCGATGGCGAACAGGATCGCGGACAGGACGAAGAGGTGTTCGTTCGGGACCGTCATGGCGGATCAGGCTCCCTTCCGCGGCGCGTCCTTGCGGTCGCGCTTGGCCAGCACGACCACCGCCACGGCGGTGGCGAGCAGGAGGATGGAGATCGCCTCGAATGGCAGCAGGTAGCGGCCGAACATCTCGCCCGCGAGGGCGGGAATGCGGTCGATGCCGTCCTCAGGCAGGGCTTGCGCGGCCTCGGGCAGCTCGCCGGCGGTGACCGCCATCGCGCCCGCGGCCATGGTCGCGGCGGCGACCAGCACGCCGACGAACGCGCCCTTCTTGCGGAACATGGCGGTGTCGGTCGCGTCGTCGGTCCCCGGGTTGCCGAGGTTGAGCAGCATGATCACGAACAGGAACAGCACCAGGATCGCGCCGGCGTAGACGAGGATCTGCGCCGCTGCGAGGAACTGGAATCCCGCCAGCAGGTAGATGGTCGCCAGGCAGAAGAAGCTCGCCAGCAGCGACAGCACGCACTGGATCGGGTTCTTCGCCAGCACCGTGCCCAGGGCCGCGGCGACCGCGCCGATGGACATCAGGTAGAAGAGTGCGTTTGCCATCGCGTGTTGATCTTCTTGACGTAGTCGATGCGGCCCTGCAGCGCGGCCTTGGGACGCTTGAGCTTCTCGATGTTGTAGACGAGCGCCTCGCGCGAGTAGTCGGCGAGCTCCAGCTCGTCGCTCATGAAGATGGCGTCCTTGGGGCAGGCCTCTTCGCAGAACCCGCACAGGATGCAGCGCAGCATGTCGATGTCGAACCGCTTGGGTTCGCGCTCGATGGCGCGGTCGGTCTCGCCGCCGTCGATCGTGATCGCGTAGGCGGGGCAGGCGGCTTCGCACAGGCCGCACGACACGCAGGCGATGGAGTCGTCCTCGTTGACGACGAGGCGCGGCTGCCCGCGCGTCACCTCGGTCTTCTCGAGGGGCTCCTCGGGGTACTGCCGCGTGATCGGCTTCTCGAACATCTTGCGGAACGTGACCGACAGGCCGCGCAGCACCTCGGGGAGGTACAGCTTCTCGGCGAGGGTCAGTTCCTTGCGCTTGACGATGACCATGGCGAGGGACTCCGCGTCACTTCAGCGCCAGCACGATGCCGGTCGCGAGCAGGTTGACCAGGGCGAGGGGCAGGAACACCTTCCATCCGATCGCCATCAGCTGGTCGAAGCGGAAGCGCGGCAGGGTCCAGCGCACCCAGATGAACAGGAACAGGAAGAAGCCGGCCTTGGCGAGGAACGCCGCGAGCCCGAGCAGCCAGTGCGCGTCCGGCAGGAACGGCACCGAGTAGCCGCCGAGGAACAGCGTCGTGGTCAGGCAGGCCATGACCGTCATGGCCGAGTACTCGCCGATGAAGAACAGCGCGAACTTCATCGAGCTGTACTCGGTGTGGAAGCCGGCGACCAGCTCCGGCTCGCACTCGGCGAAGTCGAAGGGGTGGCGGTTGGTCTCGGCGAAGGTCGCCACCACGAACATGATGAACGCCAGCGGCTGGTACCAGATGTTCCAGTCGCGCACGTCGGACTGCGCCGCGACGATGGCGCGCAGGTCGAGGCTGCCGGCCATCACGACCACCGCGAGGATGGTCAGGATCAGGGTCAGCTCGTAGCTGATCATCTGGGCCGAGGCGCGCAGTCCGCCAAGCAGCGAGTACTTCGAGTTGCTGGCCCAGCCTCCGATGATGATCCCGTACACCGACAACCCGCCCAGGGCGAGGATGTAAAGCACGCCGATGTCGAGGTCGGTGATCGACAACGGGCCGTAGTTCGCTCCGGCGATGATCACGTCGGACGAGAACGGGATGACGGCCACGGTCATCATCGCCGGCAGCGCCGCGATGACGGGAGCGAAGCGGAACAGCAGCTTGTTGGCGCCGTTCGGCATGAGCTCCTCCTTGAAGATGAACTTCACGCCGTCGGCCAGCGGCTGCAGAAGGCCGAACGGACCGACGCGGTTGGGTCCGATCCGGTACTGCATCCAGGCCGAGAACTTGCGCTCGGCCAGCGTCATCAAGGCCCCGACGTTGACGAGGCCCAGGTAGATGACGGCGCACTTGACGACCCAGACGAGGAGCTGGGTCCAGTCGACCATGGCGATCATCGCGCGCTCTCCTGGAGCTTGGGCATCAGGCGCACGAGCTCGTCCATCAGCCTCGCGGGCGAGCGCGCGCCGATCGGCGGCGCCTTGACGGCGGAGATCGGTCCGCGCACGCCGTCGACGTTGGCCCAGGTGCCGACGCGTTCGACGCAGTTGGCCGCGCCGAAGACGCTGCGCACGCAGGGCACGTCGAGGGCGAACTCGTCGACGAGGTGCACGGCGGTGCGCGTGGCGTCGACGCGCGCGATCTCGCCCGCGCCGAGCAGCTCGACGATGCGCTCGCCGAGCAGCACGACGAGCTTGGCGCCCTTGGCGGCTTCGAGGGCCTTGGCGGCCTCGAGCCCGGCGATGCCGAGGTCGGACAGGCCGCGGCGGTTCGGGCAGGGATCGCCGGTGTGCAGGAGGTCGTCCTTCTCGCCGTTCGGCGCGGGGGACACGAAGCACAACTGGTGGCCGAGGCGCGCGGCCAGCGCCTTGGCGCGCTCGCCCTCCTCGATGGTGCACCACGGCGAGAGGATCCACGCCGCGGATTTCTCGCGCATGAGCTCGTCGCGCAGGCGCGTCAGCGCGTCCTCGACGGGATGGGGCACGAGCTTGGCGCCTTCGCGCAGCGCCGCGCCTTCCATGCGGCCCGGGCGGTTGTGGCGCTCGAACGCGAAGCGCCCGATGTCGCACATCCAGAACTTGTTGACCGCCTCGTTCTCGCGCGGGCGCACGCGCTTCACGTCCGCTCCGCGCAGCACTTCCACGGTGGTCGAGCAGCCGCGGCTGCACTCGCCGCAGGTCGAGGCCATCTTGACGAGGTTCCAGACGCGCGCCTGGAAGCGGAACTTCTTCAGCGTCAGCGCGCCGACCGGGCACAGGTCGGCGATGTTGCCCTGGTACTTGCCCTGCAGCGGGCGGTCCATGAACGTGGCGATGACCGAGCGCGAGCCGAGGTTCGACACCGTCAGCTGGGCCTGCTTGGGCACCTCCTCGAAGAAGCGCACGCAGCGGCTGCACAGGATGCAGCGTTCCTGGTCGAGCACGATCGTGTCGCCCAGCGACTTGCGCTTGTCGAGCTCGCGCCGCTCTTCGTGCGTGCGGCCCGCGGCCTGGCCTTCGGCGTAGGTGTAGTCCTGCAGGTCGCACTCGCCGGCCTTGTCGCAGATCGGGCAGTCGAGCGGGTGGTTCTTCAGCAGGAACTCGAGGCACTCCTTGCGCGTCGCGTGCGCCTTCGGGCTCTCGGTGTCGACCACCATGCCCTCGGCGGGTTGCGTGCGGCAGGCGACCATGACTCGCGCCGGAGCCTCGCCCTGCTTGACCTCGACCTGGCAGATGCGACAGCTGCCCACGGGCTCGAGGCCCGGGTGGTAGCAGTACATCGGCACGTCCACGCCGTTGTCGTGGCAGGCCTTGATGAGCGGCTTCTTCGGGTCGGCCTCGACTTCGCGGCCGTTGACGATGATCTTCACCACGGTCGGCAACCTCAGGAGTGGTGTCCGCCGGCGACGGCGTACGCGGGGGTGGGCTGGGCGAGGGGATCGCGCTTCTGGCGCACGCACTCGAGGAGTTCGTCCTTGAAAAGACGCACCGCCGACAGGGTCGGGATGGCCGCCGCGTCGGAAAGCGCGCAGATGGTCTTGCCGGGCGCCATGCCCTTCGCCAGCGCCTCCAGGGTGGCCACGTCGTCGGGCTGTCCCTTGCCTTGCGCGATGCGGTGGAAGATCTGCGACAGCCATTGCGTGCCCTCGCGGCACTGGCTGCATTGGCCGCAGCTCTCGTGGTCGTAGAACCGCGCGATGATCTCCATCACGCGCGCCATCGAGGTGTGGTCGTCGATCATGATCATCGCCGCGGTGCCGAGCGACGAGCCGCGCGCGCGCAGCGAGTCGTGGTCGAGCACCACGTCGACGTCCTTGCCCGTCAGCAGCGCGCACGAGCTGCCGCCCGGGAACCACGCCTTCAGGCCGCGGCCCTTCCACATTCCGCCGGCGTGCTGTTCGAGGATCTCCTTGGCGGTGATGCCGAAGGTGAACTCGTAGACGCCGGGCTTGGCCACGTGGCCCGAGATGCCGCACAGGAAGTTGCCCTTGGAGTTCGCCGTGCCGAGCCCGGCGAACCAGGCGGAGCCGCGCTCCATGATGAACGGAACGTTGAAGACCGTCTCCACGTTGTTGACGGTCGTGGGTTGGCCCCACAGGCCGAACATGGCGGGGAAGGGGGGCTTGGGGCGCGGGTGGCCGCGCTTGCCCTCGAGGCTTTCCATCAAGCCCGTCTCCTCGCCGCAGATGTACGCGCCGCCGCCGCGGTGCATGTGCACCTCGCAGCTGAAGTCGCTTCCGAGGATGTTCCTGCCGACGAGGTTCTTCGCGCGCGCCTCGGCGATGGCCGCCTTTACGCGGTCGTGCGGCAGGCGGTACTCGCCGCGCACGTAGATGTAGGCGGCCTGCGCCCGGATCGCGTAGGCGGAAAGCAGCACGCCCTCGACGAAGCCGTGCGGGTCGCGCTCCATGAGCACGCGGTCCTTGCACGTGCCGGGCTCGGACTCGTCGGCGTTGACCGCGAGGTAGCGCGGGCGCGGATCCTTCTGGGGATCGGGCATGAAGGTCCACTTCATGCCGGTCGAGAAGCCCGCGCCGCCGCGGCCGCGCAGGCCGGACTTCTTCACCTCGTCGATGACGGTCGAGTACGGCACGCCGTCCTTGAGGACCTTGCGCAGCGCAGCGTACGCGCCGTGCTTCTCGGCGATGGCGAGCTGGTGCGCGCCTTCGAGCTTGGCGCGCGTCAACAAGTAGCGTTCGCTCTGGCTCACTTGACGCTCCTCAGGATCTGCTTCGCCTTCTCGGGCGTGAGGTCCTCGTGGTAGGTGCCGTCGAGGTCGAACATGGGCGCGTTGGCGCAGGCGCCGGCGCACTCGACCGTGGTCACGGTGAACTTGCCGTCGGGCGAGGTGCCATGCAGCGGAGCGCCGGT
The DNA here is from genome assembly GCA_046341775.1 of Planctomycetia bacterium. Taxonomy (GTDB): domain Bacteria; phylum Planctomycetota; class UBA1135; order UBA1135; genus SXXH01. Next base: position 6,165 of record JBKDQQ010000201.1, on the reverse strand, counting down.
CGCCTCGCAGGCGGCGGCGACGATGTCCTGCGCGCCGCGCAGGTCGCAGCTGATGTTGTGGCAGATCGACACGACGTGCTTGCCGCACGGCCGCAGCCGGTACATCGGGTAGAACGACGCGACGCCGTACACCTCGACCGGCTCCATGCCGAGGTACCCGGCCAGGTCCTCGAGGGAGTCCGGGGACAGCCAGCCCCGCGCGTCCTGCAGGCGGTGCAGCGCGAGCATCATGATCGCGCGCTTCTCGGGGTAGTTCTTCGCGAGCTCGTCGAACTCGGCGACCAGGTTCGCTTCCAGTGCCATCAGCGGTCCACCTCGCCCATCACGAAGTCCAGCGAGCCGATGATCGAGACCGTGTCGGAGAACAGGCGATCCTTCATCAGCACGGGGATCGCCTGCACGTTCATCAAGCCCGGCGCGCGGATGTGGCAGCGCACCGGGTGGCTGGTGCCGTCGCTCTCGACGAAGAAGCCCAGTTCGCCCTTGCTGCTCTCGACCGCGTGGTACGCCTGGCCCCTGGGCAGGGCCATGTCCGTCACGATCTTGAACTGGTGGATGAGCTCCTCCATCGACTGGTGCACCGTCGCCTTGGGCGGCAGCACGTAGCGGCGGTCGTCGGCCAGGAACTCGCCGCCCTTGCTCTTCTCGAGCTTCTGCAGCGCCTGCTGGATGATGCGCACCGATTGGCGCATCTCCTCGATGCGCACCATGTAGCGGTCGTAGCAGTCGCCGACGGTGCCGATCGGGATCTCGAAGTCGTACTGCTCGTAGCCGCTGTAGGGCGTCGCGCGGCGCAGGTCGTACGCGCAGCCCGAGCCGCGCAGGTTCGGGCCGGTCAGCGACCACGCGAGGCACTGCTCCTTCGTGAGCACGCCGATGTCGCGGTTGCGGTCGTACCAGATGCGGTTGCCCGTCAGCATCTTCTCGAACTCGTCGATCGCCTTCGGGAAGGCGTCGACCCAGTCCTTGATGGCCGCCGCGACCGACTCCTCCACGTCCGCGTACACCCCGCCGATCCGCACGTAGGTGTTGTTCATGCGGTGGCCGGTGTAGGCGTCGAGGAGCGAGTAGGCGCGCTCGCGCTCCTTGAAGGTGAAGAAGAACATCGTGATCGCGCCCAGGTCGATCGAGGTCGTGCCCAGGTAGATCAGGTGCGCCATGATGCGCGACATCTCCATCAGGAGCACGCGCACCTGCTGGCCGCGCTCGGGCACCTCGAGGCCGGCGAGCTTCTCGAGCGCCAGCGCGTACGCGCAGTTGTTCAGCAACGGCTGCACGTAGTCGAGGCGGTCGGTGTGCGGGAAGAACTTGCGCCAGCCGAGCGACTCGCAGGTCTTCTCCTTGCCGCGGTGGAGGTAGCCCACCACCGGCTCGATCTCCTTCATGGTCTCGCCGTCGAGCACCACCTTGATCCGCAGCACGCCGTGCGTGGCGGGGTGCTGCGGACCCATGTTGAGTTCCATCAACTCGCCGTGCAGCGGGTCGTCGCGGTCGACGGCGCCCGGCGCGTACTCGAACATCTGCGTCGTGCTCATTGGTCGGCGATCTCCGAATGGTCGGACACGGCCGCGCGTTCGCGGCGGCGGCGATCCCACTCGCGGTAGAGGCGGTCGGGCTCGATGCCGTGGTGGGGGAAGTCCTTGCGCAGCGGGAAGTGGTCGTACTCCTCGGGCATCAGCAGGCGCTTCAACCCCGCATGGCCCCGGAACACGATGCCGAACATGTCGAAGCACTCGCGCTCCGCGTAGGCGGCGCCCGGATAGAGGTCGACGATGCTCGCGACCTCGGGCGCGTCGCCCACGAGGGGGGCGCAGACGCGCACGCGGTCGGCGTGCTCGACCGACATGAACTGCCAATGGCACTCGTAGCGCGGCGTCTTGGGGAAGCGGTCCACGCCCGTGACGAAGGTGTTGGTCTCGAAGCCCGCGCGCTCCTTCAGGCGGCGGATGCACTCCTTGGCGTCGCCGGCGGCGACGCGCACCACGCACATCCCGTCCTTGCCGACGGACGCCTCGTGCTGGAGTCCCTGCAGCGCGGCGGCCACGCGTTCGTTGGTGCCGGCCATGGTCAGCGATCCTTCCACTCGCCCGGGGCGAGGAACTCGTGGCTGCGCGTGGTCGGGATGCCGTGGTTCGGCGCGCGCACGAAGCGCCGGGTTCCGCCGTCGTACTCGCCGACCGCGTCTCCGGACAGCAGCAGCTCGACCGGCTTCTCGCGCTCGATCTTCTTCTGCAGCTTCATGATCGCGTCGATGACCGCGTCGGGCCGCGGCGGGCAGCCCGGGACGTACACGTCCACGGGGAGGATCGAATCGACGCCCTGCACGACGCTGTAGCTGTCGTACATGCCGCCCGAGCTCGAGCAGACACCCATGGCGATGACCCACTTGGGGTCGGGCATCTGGTCGTAGATCGTGCGCGCCGCCTCGGCCATCTTCCAGGTCAGCGTGCCGGCGACGATCATCAGGTCGCACTGGCGGGGGCTGAAGCGCGCCGCCTCCGCGCCGAAGCGCGCGAGGTCGAACTTCGGCCCGATCATGGCCATCAGCTCGATGCCGCAGCACGACAAGCCCAGCGGCATCGGCCACAAGCTGTTCTTGCGGCCCCAATTCACCAGCTCGTCCACGCGCGTCGCGAGGAACCCGAACTCGTCGTGGCCGTGAGCGCCGGCCGCCTTCAGCGATCCCATTCCAGACCTCCCTTGCGCCAGACGTACGCCAAGGCCAAGCCCAGGATCGCCACGAAGGCGGCGATCTCGACCAGGACCAGGACGGCCAGGCCATCCGCCTTCAACTGCTCGGCCGACACCGCCCACAGCACCAGGAACACCGACTCGACATCGAACAGGATGAAGAGCACGGCCACGAGGTAGAAATGGATCGACAGGCGGATGCGGGCCGACCCCTGCGGCTCCATGCCGCACTCGTAGGGATCGCCCTTGCCGACGTTGACCCGTCGCCGGCCCATGAGTTCCGACACGAACAGGTTGACGAGGGCGAATCCGATCGCCAACGCCAGTAGGACGAGGATCGGTGCGTAGCCGGTCAGCATCGTGGGTGGGGGGCATCCCTTCCGGGCGCGCCGGAACGGACGTTCTAGGGTTGGCACTCAAGCACGGACGGCGCGGTCGCGGCGCGGCCTCGGGCGTGAATTTGGCGCGAGGAGTGTAGCGGCGGGGTAAGCCGGGTCCAAGCACGGGCGGATGGGTTGAGTTGAGGGAGTGGAGGGATCCGTGCTGGGGGGGCGACGCGGGGGGCGGGGCGCGCGACCGTCGATCCTGCTCCGATTCTGTGGTGGTCCAGTTGGCTGTTGGTGCGCGGGCTTGCTCATGGGCACCCGTCACTTGGATGAGAAGCACTGAGCTCGCCTGTAATGCAACGACGAATGCCCCGCACCGAAGGCGGCGCACCGAGGCAGCCCTGGAGCGGCCGTGGGGTCAGTGCATGAGGAAGCCATGCCATGCGAATGCATGGTTGTTGCTTATTTGCAATCTCTTTGGAGGTGTCGATTCGGAGGGGCGTACATGCTGTGGTCGTGCCCACGATCTCTCGTCGCCATCATTGGCTGCAAATGGTTGTCAAGAAATTATTTATGTCAATTCAGCCGCCGCCATTTGAGTTGAGCGCGCAGCCGATTCGCGGGTGCCTTCAGTATGACCCTCAACTCGCAATAGACGCTAGCCCTGAGCTGGTCAGCGGCCAGCTCCCACTTGCACGTACCCCCCCCGTGTGCCCCGAGCCAATGCCTCCAGTACCCCATCGCTTTGGCCACCCACCTGAACCCCGTGGAGGACCACGCGCAGTCTCGGGGCTACATGGTCAAGGAAGTGCGGCACCCAAGTCCCGCCCTCGCTCGTCTCCCCATCGCAGAGAAGGACGACGGTATCACACTCGGGGAGTGGTTTCGGGGTCACCGAGGAACTCGTCTGCCCACGCTCGCTTGGGGCGGAATCCAAGTCCAGTGCCCGCTCGAGGCCCGACCGCAACATGGTCGCACCGCCCGGTGCGTTGATACCCAACCAAAGGCGCAACTCCTCTAGTTGATCGGCGTTGGCTGGCACCAACTCATCTCGGAAAGAGTCGGCGTAGCTGTGGAACAGAACGACGTTGAATTTCAGGCCCTTGGGCGAATCCCGCAAGAATGCGTGCAACTGTCGCTGCGCCTCGTCCCAACGTCGGACGCCTGGAGCCCCGCCTTTCTCGGAGCCAGGCTCGGATCCTGACGGAGTCAGTGATTCCGTCATGCTTCCTGAACGGTCCAGAACAAACACAATTCGATCGGATTCCGGGCGCACCCCGAAGAAGCTCGCGCCAGTGCCTGCGACCTTGGCCCCGCCCGGCGTCGGTCTGAGTCCCTGTTGCACCCCGCTCCACCAGGCTTTCCAGGGACCGGGTTCCAAACCAAGATTGCCACCGCGGCGACTCGACAGGGCCTTCGACAGTTCATGGCGGATCCGGAGCGACTGGGCACCTTGCAGGGCGCGCTCCGTCCACGCGTCGAGCGAGGTGATGAGGTAGGGGACACAAGCCTTGTCGCCCAGTGCTTGTGTCCAGGCGATCGCCTGCGACGCCTCCCTCCAGTCGAGGCTGAGCATGCGCGCCTGGGCCATGTCCGCGAGCCGACGCTCCGCGGCGCCTCCCTCCGTGAGGCGCACCGCACCGAAGTGTTTGTCCACTAGCGCCGATCTGGCTGGAAAATCAGGAGATTCCTCATCGGCAGCCGTCTCGGCGAAAGTGGCGTGCACCAGGTCGTCGTTCCAGCCAGCCAAGGCCTCCAAGCTCATCAGCGCCAGTACTCGGTCTTGCTCTCGCGCCGTCAGGACCAGCGCGTACTTGGCAATCGGGGCTGGTCGATCTCGAAAGAGTCGCGCGGCCGCCCGACGGCGTTCGACAGGCAGGCTCTGGACGGGCAATACCTCGCTTGCCAGCCATCGCGAAAGGTCTGCATCCAGCTTGGGACGCAGCGAGTCCAACACGGCATCGACTACGCGTTCTTCTGGCGTCTCGCGTCCCGGCGCCTCCTCGTCACCCAAGTATGCGCCCAACAGGTCAAGCAACGCCGCGGCGCATCGCTTGGTCAGTTCGGGGCGCAACTCCGACTCCAAGCGAGCGTCGGCGATCCTCTCGAGAAGAAGATCCAAACGCTTGGGATCCAGCAGGAACTTTGCGCTGCGCAAACGCAGCACCTCGCCCTCAAGGCGCGCGATGGCGGCTCCCTCCGGCACGCTTGCAGCGGCACCGGACTCGTGGCGGACCAGCATCGGTCTGTCGCCGTGGTGGGAGAGGACTCCCGTGCAGATCAGGAGCAACAGGGGCAGCATGGACTCCAACCGAAGAGCATACGGAATGGCGCCCGCTGGCAGTGGCAGGAGGCGAACCGAGTCTCCTCGCGCACCCCCGCCCAGCTCTAGGCCCGCAACCAACTAGCCAGCTAGCTGCGCGTCAGCTTGTCCAGCACTTCGTGTTCTTCCGGAAACCTGCCCATCGCACCCTTGTCCCACAGTACAGCCTCGCCAGCTAGCACTGTGAATTCGCCCTTCCCCCCTGGGATGAGATGCACCGCGACTCCCGTCCGGCTTTCCATGGCTGCCGCGAGACTCGCGGCACGGGGCTTGTAGTTTCAAACGACGCAGTAGCGAATTTCGTAGCGCATGAGGATTGGTGGGGTGGGTTGAGGGGGCATCGACAGAAAGTCCTCAATAGCCTCAGGAGCACTCGACTTCAAGTTGCGGCATTGCTGGGGCCCAGTCCGAATCTCCCTGACAGGATGGTGGTCCAGTTCGGTGTGGGTGCTTCTCCAACCGACCATCCCTCCTGATATCAAACGAAGGTTCCTTAGAACCTAGGGCGTGAACCTGTCCTTCCGGCCTCGGCTCTTGCCATTCATGTCACGATCCTTCGAGGGCACGTGTCCGGCGTGACTCACTTTGGATTGATACGGCGCGTAGGCCTCGCGCACGAGGCGATGCTCCGTCCTGCGAGTCGGGCTTCGCGCGCGCTGCATTGGTCGCCTCGCTTGCAGAGTGGTGCGCCTATTCCCAGACGAGTCGCTCGCGGATCAACTCCATCGGTCCGATGGGTCTCCTGGCGATCATCGCCGCCGTGGCCGCGGTCTCGTCCGGGGTCTTCACGGTGCGACTGCGAACGTAGTTTCGCCATGCCACCCA
>JBKDQQ010000200.1:0-2554 GCA_046341775.1 Planctomycetia bacterium | reverse complement strand
TGAGTCGTGGCTCGAAGCTCGGGTCGTCCGGGCGGCAGGGCACCATCTCGTGGCCGAGTGCTGCCACATCGTCGGAGCCCGCCGCGCGCGGACCCAGCAGGCTGACGACCGAGCGGTCGCCACGATCGGCTACGCGGCCATGATGGTGCACAGCGGCGTAGAGCGCGTCGGTGAGGTAGCGCAGCGAGGCGACGGGGAAGGTGCCGGATCCACAGGCGGGATCGCAGGTCTTGAGCGCGAGGATTTCTTCGGGAGTGCGCGGCAGCCAGTCGCGAGCCGGGGCGTCGTGGTCGGGTGTGCCGTCAGGCTTCGCAGGCGGAGTAAAGGCCAGTGGCCGCAGCGTGCGCTGCACCGTGGGCACCGCGAGGCCGGGGCGAGTGTAGAAGGTGCCCGATCCCTTGCGCGTGCCGCCCCAGCGCACAAGGAACCACTCGCCGGGCAGCACGACGCGGATGACGAGCTGGCGGGCCTTGCGCGAGACAGCCTCGTCGTAGGCGCGGCGCTTGTCGGGGGTCAGGGTGCCGCGCGGCTTCGGCGTCAGTTTGCCGGCCTCTACGGCGCGGCGGGCCCAACTCTCGGCGCGGGTGCGGGTGACATGGCGGTCGTCGCCAGTGTCACCGGAGGCGGACTGTGCATCGGCGGCGGTGGCGCCCTCCTCGGCCTCGTCGTCTTCGGCTGCCTCTGCCTCATCTTCCTCTGCGTCTGCGTCCTCGTCGGCCTCCTCCCCTTCACTGCCCTCGTCGTCGCCCTTCTTGCTCGTGTCCTTCATCTTCTCGAGCAAAGCGGCGAGCGACGTGTCGTCCATGCCTTCCAGGCGTGAAAGCGGCAGCGCGGGCTGATTGCCGACGGCGAGAAAAATGACCGGGTCGCCGCCGGGCGCGGTGCGCAGCTCGAAGTCGAGCAGACCCTCGTAGAGGATGCCGATGTACTCGCTGGACAGGTCGGAGAAGTCGACCGGCACCGTCACCCAGGTGTTCTGGCGACCCTGACGCAGGCGCACGCGGGTGCGGCTCACCTTTTCGAGCAGGTGGTGCACCTCGCGGTCGGACACGATCGCACGGCTGCTATCGAAAGCCGCGGACTCGAAGACACGCAAGGCGCGGTTCAGACCATCTGTGTGCTCGTCGGCGGCGGGTTCGAAGAGTTCGCCGCCGTAAGCAGGAACGGGCAAGGCCGGATGGTGGCTGCCTTGGTGCACGAGGCGAAAGAGCGCAAGCAGGCGCGGCCACGCAGCATGAGAACGCGCAAGCCGATTGCCGCCGCGAGCCGCAGCCTTTTCCAATTCCTCAAGCAAGCCGCCTATGCCGTAGGCTCCATGGTAGAGCGCGTTGTCGCGTGGCAAGAGGTCGCGCGATTCGGCGAACAGCACGACAACCAGCCGCATCACCACGCGTACGGCAGCGCGGTACATGTCCGCCGGGTCGACATCCTTGCATTGCTCGCGCAGCGCATCGCCATGCGCTTGTACAAGCAGCTCGACGGCCTCGCGCACCCGCTCGCCCAATGCAGCAGAGAGCTCGGCTTGCCCCTTGCGGCTATCCAAAACGGCTGCAAGCAGCGGAGCAGGCTGTCCCTCGGCGGGAGGCGTGAACGCTTGCGGCGAAATGAGCGTGCGCAGGGCATGCACCTGCGGCGAAAGGGCTCCCTCTTCGAACCAAAGATCCGCGTCCCATTCGCAGAATGCATCGAAGTCGAGTCCCGCGAAGATCAGCCGCCACTGTCGCCCGTTGGTCAACAGGGCCAAGCGCTCGTTGCCAGCGCGCAACCATTGCACGACCTGGCTGGCGGTGCGCCGGCCGCGGCCTATGCCTACATGCTTTTCGCTTTCGATGAACACGGGCAAGATCGCCCCGTGCGAGCCGCGCCAGAGGTGACGGGGCTTGGCAGTTTCGCCGGTAGGAGTACGCCGGCTCCACTCGGGGCCTATGGCCGAGCCGCGCAGCCAAGTGCCATTGCCAAGAGCGAAGCCGCAGACGCGTTCGAGCACGAGTGCTACGAACGCAGCCGTATCAGCATCTCCCGCCAGCAGTGCAGCCGCTTGGCGGCGCAGTTCCTCTTCGTGAAAGCGCGAAAGCGGCAGCGGTTCAAGTCGGGCGATGATTTGGAGACGCGGTGCGTCAAGCAGAAGACCGCCATGACGCAGGCGGTCCCAGCCGAGTAGCGGAACAGCACTCATGGCGAACCTCCCGGGAGGCGAACTTCAATGGCGACTGGGAAGACCTGCGCCATCCCCGACATGGCATGCCGCTTGGGGAGCAGGAACTTCAACACTCGCTCGCGCTCGCGGTCGAGTTGCTCGCGGACCTCGGTGTGGTGCCGAGTGCGTCGTTCCATCTCGGCGCGCTTTTCGTCGATGGATCTATCGATCTCGTCAAGGCGTTGGGATTCTTCGAACAACATGCCTTGCTTGCGTTCGAGCTTGAGTGCTTCGATTTCGCGCTCAAGTTTGGCGAGCGTGTTCTCCGCAATGAGCGTAGAGACTTCGGCTTGACGACTGCGATACCGCTGCTCTTCGTCGGATCGCGCGAACTTGCCGGTTTCTTCTAATTGAAGT
>JBKDQQ010000199.1:0-8691 GCA_046341775.1 Planctomycetia bacterium | reverse complement strand
CCCGTCGCGCCTTGGATTGCGCCAGCGCGCGCCGACGCGACTCGGATGAGGACCATGCCCGGCACGCGCCTCAATTCCCCTTCGGGCCGCTCGCGTCCCGCTCCAGGCCGCCGGCCGACTTGTTCGCCGCGCCCGACTCGGTGCCGCCTACGCCGGAGCCCGCGTCGCCGGAGTTTCCTGCACCAGAACCCGCTGCACCGGAGTCCGCCGCGCCCGAGCCCACGGCACCGGTGCCGGACGCGCTAGAGCCGGACGCGCTGGTGCCGGACGCACCGGTGCCGGACGCGGTGGGGCCCGCCGCACCCGAGCCGCCCGCACCCGCGCCGCCCGCGCTCGCGCCACTGTCGCCGGAGCCGCCTTCGCCGCGCGCGCGCGGACCACGCGGACGCCCCCCGCCCCGTTCGGCGCCGCTCGGCGTACTCGCGTCGGCACTTCCGGAATCCGCGGCGGCGCCGCCTTGGTCGCCGCGCGGGCGGCCGGAGCCGCGCATGCCGCGTCCCTGCCCGCCGCCAGCCTGCCCGCCGCCTGCCTGTCCGCCGCCCGCTTGGCCCGCACCGCCTTGCCCGCCGTCCAGCGACGCGCTTCCACCGGCACCGTCGCCGCCCGCGCCTGGTTGGTTGCGTCCGCCGCCCATGGCGCCATCCGCGCCAGGGCCGCCGCGGGCCGCACCCGCGCCGACACCGGCGGGACCCGGACGACCACCGCCAGATCGACCACCTTCGGCCTCGGGCGCGCCCTGGGGCGTGAATCCAGGCGGCGGCGCGAGCAGCACTTCTTCGCCCTCGCGCAAGCCCTCGACGACCTCGACGAAGGTCTCGCTGGCACGGCCGACCTTGACCGCGCGTTCCTCGATGGCGCCGGTGGCGCTCGCCACGAACGAGATGGTCCGGCCTTCGTGCAGGACCACGGACTGCACCGGCACCTGCAGGCAGTCGTCGATCATGTCGGCGAGGATCTCGACCGAGCAACTCATGCCCGGACGCATCTCGACATTGCCGTCCTCGACGGCGATTTCGGTGCGATACAAGCGCTGGTTGGGATTGGCCCACCAAGAACCCTTGTCCGGCAGCAAGGCGACGAACTGCACTCGGCCCTTGAAGGCCTGCCCGGGCAGGGCGTCCACCTGGATGGCGCAAGTCTTGCCGATCGAGACCTGCTTGAGGACGGACTCGTGGATGCTCGCCTCGACGATCAAGCCGCCCGTGGTCGGGATCGACAGGATCTCCTGGCGCTCGCGCACGGTCGTGCCTTCCTGGATGGGCTCGGAGCCACCCATGCGGCCGCCGCCCTCGACGCGGGCGTAGACCACCATGCCGGTGGTGGACGACTTGATCTTCGACTTGGCGAGTTGATCGACGTACTTGGCGAGCTTCTCCTTCTCGAGGTCGAGCTTGCTCTTGCTGGTGCCGAGCGCCGCCTGGTAGTCGACGATCTTCGAGGTGGCCTCGAGCTGCGCGCGATCGAGGCCGCGCTGCGCCTCGCGCAAGTCGGCCTCGAGCTCCGCGCGCTTGCGCGGAGCGTCGTAGTCCACGAGCAGTTGCTTGTTGCGGCGCGCCTGGTCGAGGCTGACTTGCGCGCGCTGGAAGTCGAGCTCGTCGCGATCGAGCTCGCTCTTCGTCAAGAAGCCCTTCTCGGCCAGTTGCTTCGACCAGTCGTAGGTGTTCTGCGACTTGGCCAGCTCGCCCTCGGCGAGCTTGATCTTCTCCTCGGCGGCCGCGAACAACTGCGCGTAGTCGCCGTCCGCCGCCTCGTACTTCTCCTTGTCGATGCGCGCGAAGGCGAGCTTGCGCTCCGCGGCTTCGATGTCGGAGCGGTTCTGGCTCTCCTGGATGTCGAACTGCGCCTTGGCCTTCTGGTAGGACGCCTCGGCGTTCTGCACCGAGATCTCCTGCGCCACCTTCTTGTCGACGAGGTCGGAGGCGTCGAGTTCGACCAGCAGGTCGCCCGGCTTGACCTGCGTGCCCTCGGGCACGAGCCACAGGATCGTCGACTGGCCTTCGACCTCGCTCTTGACGCTGTTCGCGTCCTTCGCCGCGAGGTTGCCGCGCTGGACCACCGCCACCTTGAGCGCGCCGCGCCGCACCTTGGCGCCGCGCAGGACGCCCTCGGCCTCGTCGCCGCCCCGCGCGAGCCACAAGCCCGCGCCGGCGACGACCGCCAGCACGAGTCCGATCCACATCCACTTGCTGCTCATCCGGAGCTCCCTTGCCGCGGTCGACCCGCGAGCGAAGCCGGCGGTTCGAGGAGCACGATGCCGTCCTCCTCCACCACCAGCCGTTCCATGTCGAGGTAGGCGGACATGCGCGCCAACACCCAATCGACGAGCGCCCCCGTGGCCGCGTTGCGCGCGGACAAGAGCGACTCCTCCGCCTCGAGCAGGTCGCGCGTGTCGGCGCGCCCGGCGTCGAGCAAGAGGCGCGTGCTTTCGACGCGCTGCTTGGCGAGCTCCGCGGCGTTCTGCTGGATCGACCAGGACTCCTCGGAGGTGCGCACGGCGCGCAAGGACTCGCGCACCTCGGCGCGGATCTCGTCCTCGCTCGCCTCGGCGGCGCGCTTGGCCGATTCCCACGACACGACGGCGGCGCGCGCGTTGTTGCGCTGCGGGAGCTTCTCCCACGGCGCCGCGAAGGTGAAGCCCGCGGACCAGCCGAGCGAGCCATCGCCGTACTTGAACGGCTCGCCGGACTCGCTGGTGGCGGCGAGGTCGCCCACCACGCTCAACGAAGCGAGCAGCGCGTCCTCGGCGACCATCACGCGACGCGCCGCGTCCTCGACCTCGCCCAAGGTGTTGGCGTGGTCGTAGCGGTCCGCGAGCGCCAAGGCGATGGCCTGGGCCTCGGACAAGGCGAGGCTGCCGGTGCCGGAGGCTTCGAGGTCGACGAGTCCTTGCGCGTCGGGTTCGAGGCGCGCGCCGACCGGCAAGCCGAGGAACAGGGCGAACTGGTCGAGCTCGCGCTCGTAGCGCTCCTCGGCGGCCAGCAGTTGGTTCTTCGAGCGCAGCTCGTTCTGGCGCGCCTGGCCGAACTCGATCTCCGACAAGCGGCCCGCCTCGGCCAAGGCGCGGTTCCTCTGCGACAACTGCTCGAGGTTCGCCACGTTGACGCGTTGGTTCTCGACCTCGTTGCGCGACTGCAAGAGGCGGTACCAGCGCGAGGCCGTGTCGAAGGCGAAGGTGCGACGGAAGCGCTCGAACGAGCGCGCTTCGTAGACGAGGTCGCGCTCGCTCTGCGTCAGCGGCTCGCGCACGATGGCCTCGCCGCCGCCGGCGAGCAGCGGCCGCGTGATCGACAAGGACAGGCTCGAGGCGGGGTTCCAACCGTCCGAGGACACGAGGCTGCGCGCCACGTCGAAGCCCGCCTCGGCCACGACCGAGGTGCCGTCGCCGAAGAGCTTCGAGATGGAAAGGGCCGCGTCGCCGCGCGCCTCGACCGCCTCCTCGTCCTCGCCATCGAGGAACGCGGCGAGCGACATGCCCTTCTGCGCGTGGAAGCGCCAACGGTCGAGGGTCACGTCGAGGGCCGCCAAGTACAGGCGCTCCTTGCGCGTCTGCACCTCGCGGCTGCACTCCGCGGCGATGGCCAAGGTCGCGGGCAGGGTCAAGAGCGGCGCTTCCCCGCCCGCTGCGAGCTTGTCGCGCAGATCGCGCGACATGGGCTCGATCGTGAAGCGCGGGTCGAGGCGCAACTCGGCGCGGCGTGCGGCGACCAGCGCGTAGGCTTCGTCGTCGGCCTCGGCGCGCCACTCCTCGGCGCTGTTGCAGGCGAGGCAGTGGCAGAGGAGCGCCGCGGCGGCCATGCGCGAGATCAGCGACGGCCGGAGGGCCCGGGACGCGACCTTGGAGACTTGCGAGCTGCGCTTCACGCGACGATCGTATCCGATGGAGACCGGCCGCGACCACGGCGGCCCAGCCAAGTTCACCCAAGGCCTACACGCGCGCAGGCCGAATCGTTCACCCGCGCGCGCAGCGTCAGGGCGCTTCGGAAAGGCCCAATCGGCCGCGCAGGGCCGACACGCGCCCCGGCGCGACCAGGCGCGCCTCGCTGGCGCCGTCTTGCTGCGCGAAACCCTGCAAGACTCCCGCGCGCCAGTGCCAGGCTTGCACGACGAGGCCGTCGGAGCGCACCAGTTCGAAGCGCCGATCCGCATCGTTCGCGCGCGTCGCCGCCGCCACCATCGAGGCGCGCCGCGTGGTCGGCTCGAACAGCTCGAACGCGCCGCGTTGGAGTTCGCCGGTGCGCGCCAGCTCGCCGGCCTCGAGCGGGAAGCGCGAGCGCGATGCGCGCGTTGCGCCGCTCGTCGCGCCGGAGGCGTCGTGGGCGCGCCACGCCAGCGTTCCATCGTGGCGTCGCTCGGCGTGCAAGCTCGCGCCGTCCTTGCCGAGTTCGCGCCAGGACAAGCGCCAACCAAGGCTGTCGCGCGTCTCCACATGGCGCACGACGACGGGCTCGGCGCCCGCGCGCGGCCATTCATAGACGCGCTCGAGGGTCAGCACGCCGCCGCGCTCGTGGCGACGCTCGCGGCACAGGCCGACCGCGCGACCGGCCTCGACCAGCGCGTAGTCGCGTAGCTGCGCCACCTCGGCCGCGAGCTCCTGCTTCTCCGCAGCGCGCGGCGCGCCGGACGGACCACCCGCGAGGATGGCGCACAGGAGCGTGACGGAAATGGACGCGAGGTGGACCACCTCGTGCTCATCGACCTGTCGGGGCGCGCTCCTTGAGCGTGCGAGCCGCGAGCCACGCACCCACGCCGAGGAACAGCGCCACGAGCAGCGCCAGCGGCCAGCGCGCGGCCCCCACCGCCTCGGCGTCGACCAGGGCGAGGAAGCGCCCGTGCCGCGCGCGTTCGGGCGGCAGGTACGCCGCTCGTCCCGCGGCCGGGAAGACGCGCTCGGCGTCGATCGCGCCCTCCGCATCGGCGGCGAACTGCGCCAACGCGTAGCGCGGCACGCTCGTCGGCGCGGCGGTGCGCCAATCGACGAGCGCCGCCTGGAACAAGGCTTCGTCGCGCACGACGGGATCCGCGCCCTCGCGGCCCGATTCCGGAGCAAGGCGGCGTTGCGCTTCGATCGCCGCGGCGTGCCAACTCGCCGCGTCGGTGGCGAGGAAGCACAGTTGCAGCGCCGCCGCGGCGACGAGCATCGCGCGCCAGGCGCGTCGCGCCCACGCGCCCGCGTGGTCGAAGCACAAGGCCGCGCACGGCGCGAGCAGGACCACGGAGGCGAGCACGTAGCGCGGACCATGCGCATGCGCGCCGTGCCAGGCGACCATGGCGCACACCGGCGCGGCGACGAGCAGGGCCGCCACGAAAAGCGCCGCCGCGCCCGTCGCGTCGCGCGCGTGCCAGCGCCACCAACCAAGCACTGCGGGCAACAACACCGGCGCGGACCACCACAAGCCGCGTCCGGGCGACGAGACGAGCAGCCAGGCGCCTTCGAGCGGGTTGCGCGCGAAGAAGCCACCGGCGAACACCGAGGCGTAGCCGAAGTCGAACGGCGAACCGCCACGCGCGTGGTTGGCGAGCGCCACGAGCAAGGCGCCGGCGGCGAAGCCGGGAACGAGTCGCACGGCGGCCGCGACGCGGTGCGGCGCGCTCCACGCCGCGCTCGCCGCGAGCAAGGCGGCCGCGGGCGCGAGCTGCACGCGCGTGGCGCAGGCGAGGCCGAGCGCGAAGCCGCACCAAGGCAGCGCGCGGGGATCGCCGGCGCGCGCCGCGAGCCAGCGCTCGAAGCCCAGGCACAGGAACAGCGCGGCGGGCACATCCGACAACTGGCCGCGCGCGAGCGGCGCGAGGAAGCTCGCGAAGCACAAGCCGACCACGGCCCACGCGCTGGAGCCGCGCGAAGCGCCGAGGCGGCGCGCGACAAGGTAGGCGAGGCCCGCCAAGGCGCCGGCGCACAGAGGATTCGCCCACGAGGTCGCGGCGTGCGGCCACCATTCCGAACGCACGACGCCATCGACGACGCGCGCGGAACCGCTCGAATCGGGCCGGGGATCGACGTGCGCCAAACCCTCGCCCACGAGGTGCAAGGGCGCGAGCAGCACGGCTTGCCCCGGCGCGTACCACGAGCGCCAGCGGCCATCGGCGCCACGCGCGAGCGGGCTGGCGCCGGGCGCCGCCTGTTCCGCGTGCGCGACCAGGGCGCGCGCCTCGGGGCTGTCGCCCATGGCGAGCGTGCCTTCGCGGCGCAGGCTGCGCGCGGCTTGGTGCGCGACCTCCGCGTCGATCACGTCCGCGGACGGCTGCGCCCACGAGAGGAACCACGCCGAGACGAGGCAGAACGCGATCCACGCGAAGCGGCGATCGCGCGCCTCGAGCGGAACGGTGCTCATGGATCGCGCCGCGGCTTCTTGTGCGGCGGGAACGGGCGCAGCGACTCGCGCCAACGCTTGACGAGCGCCTGCATGCGCCGCGCATCGTCCGGACGCCCCGCGGCGAGATCGCGCGTCGCGAACGGATCGAGCGCGATCTCGTGCAGGCGCTCGACCTCGGCCGTCGGCTCGCCCGCGGCTTGGCCATGCCAGCGCTTCTTGAGCGGGTTCCACACGAGGCGCAGGTGCGCGTCGCGCACGCTGAAGACGCGGTCGTAGGCGCACGCCAGCCATTCGCGACGCGGCGCGCGACCGTCGAGCTGCGCGAAGAGCGAGGGCGTCGCGCCGTCGCGCGGATCGTCGAGGCGCAGCCATTCGAGGCAGGTGGCGCGCAGGTCCGCGAGGTCGACGAGCAGGTCCTCGATGCGGCCGCCGGGCAGGCTGTCGGGATGATGCAGCACGAGCGGCGCGCGCAAGCGCGTCTCGCACAAGGACGGCGCCGCGCCGGCCACGCCGCGCTCGAAGAGCATCGTCGGCGCCACGCCGCACAGGACGAAGGCCGTGCGCGGCCACGCCTCGCTGGCCTCCGCCTGCGGTTGGAACGGGTCGTAGGCCTGCTCCAACGCACCGGCGAGGCCGGCCTCCAGCCGCCACACGGCGCGGTCGTAGGCGAGCTCCACCGCCGCGCGCCGCGCGGGATCGGCGAGCGGCGCGCTGGCGAGTTCGGCGCTGCGCGCCGGGTCGACTTGCTCGGGGCGCACCGCGCCGCGCGCCTCGAGCCACGCGGGCGCGGGCGGCTCGTCCTCCGAAGGCTCTTGGAGCGGGAAGCTCGGCCCACCGAGGTGGATCCAAAGGAAGCTGCGCTGTTCGGCGCCGGCGTCGCGCGCGCGCAACCACTCGAGCGCGCGCGCCAGCACCTCGGCGTCGTCGGCGCAGGAGGCGAAGCCCTGGAATCCCTGGTCGAACGCCTCCTTCAGCTCGCCGCGCGGATCGAAGGCGAAGGCGGCGGTGGCGAAGCCCGCCGCGCCGCACAACTCGGCCAGCGTCGCCTGTTCGCCGGGCAGCCATTCGCCATTCCTCTCGAGCCCCGCTTCGATCGGCGACCGGCCGGAGTGCAACGCGCCGAGGGCGGGTGCGAGCGCGGGCGAACTCGCGTAGGCGTTGGCGAAGGTCACGCCGCGCTCGAGCAGGTCCTGGAAGCCGTAGCCTCGGCCTTCGAGGCGGACTTCCGGGTTCGAAGCCGGACGCAAGGGCCGACGATCCAGTCCGCCCGGCACGACGCGGTCGGCGCGCAAGCCCTCGACGGTGACGAGGACGAGGTGCAGCGGCGCTTCGCCAGCGTCGGATCGCGGCCCGCAGGCGCCGCCGCCCAAGCACGCCAGGCCGAGGCACGCCGCGAGGAGCACGCGCGAGGCGCGTGCGCGCTCGGAGAGGTTCAACGCGCGGGTTCGCACTGCTCCGTGATCCATGCCGCGTAGCGCGACTCGACTTGGCGCGGCTCGAGCACGAGGCACTCGGGCAGCTCGTAGGGATGCAAGGCGATCAGGCGCGCCACGAGGCGCTCGAGGACGGGCTCGACGCACTTCAAGACGAGCTGGCACTCGGAGGACGCCTCGACGGCGCCTTGCCAGCGGTAGATGCTGGTGGCTCCCGGCAGCACGGTGGCGCACGCGCACAGGCGTTCCTCGACCAGGGCGCGCGCGAGCCTTTCCGCCGTCGCCGCGTCGGGCGCGGTGGTCAGCACCAAGCGCGTGGACGCGCCACCCTGCAGTCCGCCTTGCGCCGAGACGCCCATGCGCGGGAGCCTAGCAGGGCGCGCGTCCCGAAGCACCGTCGAGGCAGGTGGCTCGCGGCGAGGCGCGTCCGACCCGGCGCCGACTGCGCGGATCGGCGCTCGGGCGCGGCGCCTCCGGCGCGCGGGGATCGCGCCGTGTCGCCCCGGAAAGTACAGTTCCCGGCCACCTCCCGCCCGCGGGAGACCACGCATGGGCCTCTTCACACGCCTCGTCCTCGCCGTCCTCCCCTCGGTCCCCAAGCCCATCCTGCGACGCGTCGCCGCGCGCTACATCGCGGGCGAGACGCTGGAAGAGGCGCTGGCGCGCTGCGCGGAACTCGGACGTCGCGGCCACGCCTCGGTGCTCGACGTGCTGGGCGAGGCCATCGCCGACGAACAAGCGGCGCGCGCCGTGGCGAAGGCGTACTGCGACGCCGCGACGCAGCTCGCCGCGCGCAAGCTCGACGCGTACGTCTCGGTCAAGCCGACCCACGTGGGCTTGTCGATCCGCGAAGACCTCGCCTTCGAGCTGTACTCGAAGGTCGCCGCGCATTGCGCGCCGCTCGGCATCTTCGTGCGCGTCGAGATGGAGGACCATCCCACGAAGGA
>JBKDQQ010000198.1:0-42948 GCA_046341775.1 Planctomycetia bacterium | reverse complement strand
CGTTCACGCCACCGGCGTGTCGGCGGCGTTGCCCAGGTAGACCTCGCGCACGCGCGGGTCGGACACGATCTCGGCGGCGTTGCCTTCGCGCAGGATCTTGCCGGCGTGGATCATGTAGGCGCGGTCGACGAGTTGCAGCGTCTCGCGCCAGTTGTGGTCGGTGATCAGGATGCCGAGGTTCTTGTCCCGCATGCGTCGCACCAGCGCCTGGATCTCCTGCACGTTGATTGGATCGACACCCGCGAAGGGCTCGTCGAGCAGGAGGATCGTCGGGCGCGTCGCCAGGGCGCGGCACATCTCGAGCCGCCGCCTCTCGCCGCCCGAGAGCGTCTCCGCCAGGTTGTCGGCGAGGTGGGTCAGTTCCAACTCCTCGAGCAGCCGCGCCGCCTCGTGCTTGCGCTCGACGCGCGTGAAGGGCATCGCCTCGAGCACCGCCAGCAGGTTGTCGACCACGCTCATGCGGCGGAAGATGCTCGGCTCCTGCGGGAGGTAGCCCATGCCGTTGCGCGCGCGCTGGTACATGGGCATCTTCGCCGCGTCGACGCCGTTCAGCACGACCTTGCCCGCGTCGGGGATGACGAGCCCCACGGTCATGCGGAAGCTGGTCGTCTTGCCCGCGCCGTTGGGTCCCAGCAACCCCACGATCTCGCCGGCGCGCACCGTGAATCCCACGCCATCGACCACGCGACGGCGCTTGTAGGCCTTGACCAGGCCCTGCGTCTCGAGCAGCAGCGTTCCGGGTTCGGGCGGGGGCAGGATGGGCATGGAACTGTTCTAAGCTCCGACAGCCCCCGCTGTCGCGCCCCATGGGAGGTGTCAGGCGTGCTGGACACCGGTCCCGGTCCGCGGGACCGAGTGCGTAGCCTCGGGTGGGCCGCGGCCGCAGGAATTCGCAACCGTCAAGCCGCGATTGCCTGTGGATAACTCGTGGACAACCCGGCTCCGAAGGCGTTTGTTAGCCTTCCGAGCACGGCTGATTTCCGTCCCGCTGACGGCACGCTTTTGATTTCAATTCTGGCAGCACGGTTAAGCAAGGCTGTAAGTATCGAAATGAAAGCAGTTTGTGTCTTTGCTTGTGCGTCCTTTTGATTTCTTTATGGACGCGCACGCCCCCGGCTATCTGGGGTCGCCTCGTGCGGTTCTGCAGCCCTCCGCGCGAGGTGGGGGTGTGGACAAGCGTCAAGTGCCCACCCACCCAATTCGGGCGGGGTCCGTCCAAGTGCCGACAGGCCGGTCCTTTCCGGCGTCCCTGATCGGTCGGGCCCCTCAGCGGGCCCACTGCAGGCGCCAAATGCGCCAATCGCCCGCGAACGGGCCCAACGGCCAGAAGACCAGCACCGCTCGGCCCACGATCAACTCGCGCGGCACGTAGGGAGCCTCTTCCTGCGGGCCCAGGCTGCCCTTCTCCAACGGGAAGTCGTGCAGTTCGCCCCACTCGTCGCGGAAGTACACGCGCGAGCCGCCCGGTTCGGGCAGGTGCAGCGGATTGCTCGCGAGCGGGATGTTGGAGGGATAGAAGTTGCCGCGGATCCACTCGCCCTTGCTCGGCTCGCCCGACCAGCGGTAGTTCACGAAGGCCCACTCGCGGCTGTCGCTCGAGTCCTGCGTGTTGTCGCCGAGCATCAGGTAGTTGCCGTCGGGCACGATGAACTCGCGACCGCGCGTGCCCGAGGTGTAGTAGACGTCGCGCGACAGTTCGAGCCTGGCGAAGTCGGCGCCTTCGCCCTCGGTGCGCAGGAACACGCAGGCCGACTGGTCCTCGGCGGAGGGGATGTCGAGTTCGGCCACCACCACGCCGTCGAGCTCGAAGCGCAGGCGATCATCGCAATTCTGCGCGAGGAACGACGCGCGCTCGCCGGCGCGCAGCCGCGCCTCCGTCGTGGCGCGCGCCTCCAACGCCAGCACCTCGGTGCGGCCGGGATCGTCGACGAGGATGCGCGCCGTCTCGCCCGCGGGCGCCGCGGGACCCGGCAGCACGAAGCGGTACCGGCGCGAGTTTTCGCGCAGCTCGATCGTGGCGCCGACGAGGCCGGGCAGCGCCGTCACCGCGCCTTCGAGGCGCAGGTCGCCGACCCTGTGCACGGCGGGGATGACGCGCGCGCGGGACAGCTTCGAACCCATGTCGGAGGGGTAGCCGTCGCTGTAGCGGTCCCACACCGGCCCGTCGTCCTTGGGCAGGCGCGCCTCGCCCGCGCCGCGCGCGGCGATCGTCGAGCGGCCCTCGACGCGCCACGAGCGGGCTTCGTTCGACAGCTTCCAGGTGGAGTAGCGCGGATCGGAGGGGTCGATGCGCTTCCAATGTTCGCCCTGCACCGAGTCGGGCCGGCGCAGCACCTTCCACGGCTCGTCCCCCGAGGCGCGCGTCCACAAGTCGCCGTCGGCGATGCGGAAGTGCTCGCCGGGCATGCCCACGAGGCGCTTGATGAAGTTCTTCGAGCGGTCGAGCGGGTACTTGAACACCACGATCTCGAAGCGCTCGGGATCGCGCACATGGAAGGAGAACTTGTCGACGAGGATGCGGTCGAAGATCCCCGTGTCCTCGTTGCCCATCAAGGTGGGCTGCATCGATCCGGTCGGGATCTTGTAGGCCTCGACCACGAAGTACTTGAGCATCACCGCCACGACGATCGCCATCGTCATCGCTTCGATGTTCTCGCGCCACGGGCGCTTCTGCCGCTTCCTGTCGGGTGTCTGCGCCATGGGCGCAAGGAGGATAGCCGCGGGCGGCCATGCAAGGAACCGCGAGCGCCTGTGGTTAACATCCCGCCATGCCGCCGCTGTTCCTGCCGCCTTTCCTCGCCACCTTGCCCTTGGTGGCGCACGCCTCCGGTGCGCAGATGGGCCGCGCGCTGCCGCTTCCGCTGTGCTCGCCCCAGCCGACCTGCCCTTGGCCCGCCGAGTCCCCGACGGCCGCGCTCGACTTGACGAGCATCGAAGGGCCCGGGACGAACGACTTCCACGACGACCTGTCGGGCCTGTGCTGGAACCCGTTCCAAGGATCGCTGTGGGCTTGCCGCAACGGCCCCGGCGGCAACTCCAAGGTCTGGAAGCTCGAGCGCGACGCGGCGGGCGCCTGGCGCGTGGGGACGGTCGCGGGCGCACGGGCCGAATGGACGGGCTTCGGCGATTGCGAGGCCTTGGCGCTGGCGCGCTGGTCGGAGCCGCAGATGGTGTACTGCCTCGAGGAGGCCGGCGACCTCGTGCAGCAGTGGGATCTCTCGGGCGCGACTCCGGTCCTGCGTCGCACGTGGGACCTGACGCCGCACGTGCCCCTCTACGCCAACGGACTCGGACTCGAGGGCCTCGCCTTCGTCGACAACGTCTCGCTCGCCATCGGCGGCTTCGTCGACGCGAGCGGCCAGCCGAGGATCGCCACGCAAGGCATGGGCGCCTTGTGCCTCGTCGGACACCAGAATGGCGGCCATGTCTACGTCTTCGACCTCGCCCCCGCCGGAGGCTTCCAGTTCGTCGGGCGCTACGCGACGAGCGGGACGGAGACGGCCGAGTTGAGCTTCGATGGCGGCATGGGCGTGCTGCACGTGCTGCACGGCGACGGGGTCAACGACATCGAAGTCGTGCGCCTCTCGTCGACGCCCGAGGCCGGTGGCCGCCGCTTCGAGCGCGTGTTGACGTGGGACTACCCGGGCACCGGCAACGAGGAGGGTTGGGCCGTGCAATGGTGGCCGGGCGACTGCGTCGGCGGCCGCCGTCAGGCGTTCATGGCGACCGACGACGGCGGTCGCCGTGCGCTGCGCGCCTTCCAGCAGTTCCCCTGCGGATTCTGAGCATGAAGGACCACGACACGTTGTTCGACCCCGTCCGGCGCGCCGCCTGGGCGAAGCGCATCCGCGCCGTGCGCGCCGATTCACCGCGCGCCTTCGGTCGCATGGATGCGGCGCGCATGCTCGCGCATTGCCGCGTCGGCCTCGAAGTCGCGCTCGCGGAGCGGCCGGCCAAGCGCGCGCTGCTCGGCGTGCTGTTCGGCTGGTACGCCAAGCGCGTGGCGCTCGGGACGAAGCCCTTGCCGCGCAACCTGCCCACGGGGCCGGAGTTCATCGTCTCCGATCCGCGCCCGTTGGAGGAGGAGCGCGCCGCGCTGCTGGCGGCGCTGGAGCGCTTCGGCGCGCGTCCTGCGCAGCTCGGCTCGCGCCCGCACCCCTTCTTCGGGCCGATGGACGCCGACGAGCAGGACCGCCTGCAGCGGCGCCACCTCGACCACCACCTCGGGCAGTTCGGCGCCTGAACGCGCTCCCTGGGCGCGGACGCGCGCCTCAGTCCTCGGAGCCCTCGGCCTCGTCGCCGCCCAGCACGGCGAGGAACGCCTTCTGCGGGATGTCGACGTTGCCGACCTGCCGCATGCGGCGCTTGCCTTCCTTTTGCTTCTCGAGGAGCTTGCGCTTGCGGGTCACGTCGCCGCCGTAGCACTTGGCGGTCACGTCCTTGCGCAGCGCGGAGATCGTCTCGCGGGCGATGATGCGCGCGCCGATGGCGGCTTGCAGCGCGATCTCGAACAGGTGCCGCGGGATCTCCTTCTTCATCTTCTTGATCGCCTGGCGGCCGCGGAATTCGGCCTGCTCCTTGTGGACGATCGAAGTGAGCGCGTCGACCTCCTTGCCGTTGACCAGGATGCGCAGCTTGACGAGGTCGGCTTCCTTGAAGTCGGAGATGTCGTAGTTCAGCGTGCCGTAGCCGCGCGTCGAGCTCTTCAGCTTGTCGAAGAAGTCGTAGATCAGCTCGGCCAGCGGGATGTCGTAGATCAGCTGGACGCGCGTGGGGGAGAGGTGCTCCTGGCGGATGTAGTCGCCGCGGTGGTCGGCGGCGATCTGCATCACGTTCCCGATGTGCTCGGACGGCGTCATGATCGAGACGCGCGCCATCGGCTCCATGATGCGCTCGTACTTGTCCGGCGTCGGCAATTGGCCGGGCGAGTGGATCTGCTGCGTCGATCCGTCAGCCAGCACGATGCGGTAGTTCACCGTCGGCGCCGTCTGGATCATGTCGATGTCGTGCTCGCGCTCGAGGCGCTCCTGCACGATCTCCATGTGCAGCAGGCCGAGGAAGCCGCAGCGGAAGCCGAAGCCCAGCGCCTCGGAGGTCACGGCCTCGTGGCTGAACGAGCTGTCCGACAAGGACAGCGTCTCGAGCGCCTCGCGCAGGCTCTCGAAGTCGCCGGTGTTGGTCGGGAAGAAGTCCGCGTACACCATGTGCATCGGCGGACGGTAGCCCGGCAGCATCTCGACCTTCGGCCCCTTGTGGCGCGTCATCGTGTCGCCGATGCGCACGTCCGAGAGCTTCTTGATGTTCGAGACGAAGTAGCCCACCTCGCCCGGGCCCAGCTCGCCCGTGCGCTTCATCGCGGGCGTGAAGCGGCCGATGTCGATCGCCTCGTACACCTTGTCGGTGCCGAGCATGTGGATCATCTCGCCTTCCTTGATCGTGCCCTCCATCACGCGCAGGTAGACGACGATGCCGCGGTACTCGTTGTAGGCCGCGTCGAAGATCAGGCAGCGCAGCGGCGCGTTCGGATCGCCCTTGGGCGGCGGCACCATGCGCACGATCGAGTCGAGCAGGTCCTTGACGCCCATGCCGGTCTTGGCCGAAACGCGGGCCGCGTCCTCGGCGTGGATGCCGATCGAGTTCTCGACCTCCTCGGCGACCTCCTCGGGTCGCGCGTGCGGCAGGTCGCACTTGTTGATCACCGGCACGATCTCGAGGTTCGCCTCGACCGCGAGGTAGGCGTTGGCCACCGTCTGCGCCTCGACGCCCTGGCTGGCGTCGACGAGGAGCAGCGCGCCTTCGCAGGCCTGCAGCGCCTTCTGCACCTCGTAGTTGAAGTCGACGTGGCCCGGCGTGTCGATCAGGTTCAACTCGTACTTCTGGCCGCCGGACTCGTGCCAGATGGTGACCGCCGAGGCCTTGATCGTGATGCCGCGCTCGCGCTCGAGGTCCATCGAGTCGAGCAGTTGCGCCCGCATGTCGCGCTTGTCGACGGCGCCCGTGACCTCGAGCATGCGATCCGCCAGCGTCGACTTGCCGTGGTCGATGTGGGCGATGATGCAGAAGTTGCGGATGAGGCTGGTCGGATGCACGGGCGTGGTCCCTCCCGATCAAGAAGGGGCGGAGAGGATACCCGATCGTCGTCCAAAGGCCGAACCGCGCCCCGGGGGCTTCTCCACGCAAGCCGCGCCGGGACGCGCGATCCGCTCACCGCGCCCGGCCGGGAAGGCGTTCGCCGCTCCGCCGCCGCGGCCGTGCCGGATGCGGTCGGGGCGCCCCGGGCAGCGGTGGCCCGTCCGACGAAGCGACTCAGTGCTGGGCGTGGCGCGCCGCGAGCACGCGCTCGGTCCACGCCAGCATGATGCTCGAGAGCAGGAACACTCCGTGGATGATCACCTGCCACATGATCTCGTCGTTGCGCACCGGGACCGTCTTGTCCTGTCCGACGGCGATGAAGGTCTGCAAGAGGTGGATGCCGCTCACGCCGACCAGCGAACCGGCCAGCTTGACCTTCATGGTCCCGGCGTCGATGTGCTCCAGCCAATCGGGCTTGTCCGGATGCCCGTCGAGGTCGAGGCGGCTGACGAAGGTCGCCCAACCGCCGACGATCACCATCACGAGCAGGTTCGCCACCATGGTGATGTCCACCAAGGTCAGGACGCCCAGCATGATCTCGGTCTCGCCCAACGAGCCCACGTCGTGGATCATGTGCCACAAGTGCTCGGCGAACTTGTAGGCGTACAGCACGCCCGCCGCGATCAGGCCCACGTAGAGCGGCGCCTGCACCCAGCGGCTGGCGAAGATCAGCTTCTCGACGAAGGCCTGCCCGGGGGGCGAAGCGTGGGGGATGGCGGGCGGCGTGCTGGAAGGCTCGGTCTGGGCCATGGTGACGCGCACTATGGCCGCGGCGCGTGGCGGGACACAAGGGGCGTCGGCGCGCTCGGCGAGGCCATCTTTCCCACGGGGCGGTTCCGCCAAGGCGGGCCTGCCCGACTGTGTGGGTAGTGTAGGAATTTCTATTTTGGTGTGACGTTGGGCACACCGCGTCGCCTAGTCCCTCGCCAGTCTCGGGGGATCGGTTGGATCGAGGGATTCACGGGCGCGCCAGGCTGCAAGTCTTTCATAGGCAAGTCCTTATGTCCAAAGCTCTGCCCGAGTGTCTGTCCGGTCTCTCGTTCCCGCAGGCCGCGAAGTTGCTGCTGCCAGACGCGGTGGACAAGACGCGAGGGGGCGAGATCTTCAAGGCCCTGAAGGCGCTGGCGCCCTGCGACGATCGTCCGCGTCCGCTCGAAGCGCTCCAGCGCCTGGTCGACGCGCTCTTCGTCGACAAGCCCCTCGCGCTGTCCCAGGTCCCCCGGCGAGGAGTGAACGACGACGCGCGCCTGCGACTGCGATCCCTCCCCTTGGAGGAACGCGGACTCGAGCTCGAAGTCGCGCCCGTGGAAGTACGCGTCCCCGGTGGTTGGAAACGGCGCATGCACTTCCGGATCGAGCGCTGGTCGCTCGATGGACCGCGCGCGTTGCACGACATCGAACGGCTGGCGCACGGCCTCGTCGGCGCCGGCGGCGCTGCGGGTCTCGACGAGCAAGGCCAACTCATCCTCCAGCATCTGCCCGCGCCCTCGTTCGAGGTGCCGCGGCGCTGGAGCGAATGGCGCGAGCTGCTCGAGTGCCTCGAGGACATCGAGGCCCTCAAGGGCGTGGACCTGCCGGTGGTGGTGGTCGACGGTCGGCGCGACGTCGATGGCGACGCGTCCGAAGGCGCGGCGAGCGTGCGCGACGATGCCCTCTTGGTCGAGTCGGCGGCGCCGTTGTCCATGAAGCAGGAGGAGTTGTTGTGCGCGACGCCCCTGCAGTTGTTCGCGCGGGGGCGCGATTGGGAAGTCGAGCTCGATGGCGAGCTCGGGGACGAGCTGGCCCAAGGCGCCGTCGCCTCCGCGCGGAGCGAACGTCGTCGCCTCGTCTTGCGCGCGCCACCGGGGCGGCCGCTGCCCCGGCTGCTCGCCGGCGAGGAGGTCCGGCTCGTGGGCGCGCCGGACTCGACCTGCCTCGACCGGCAACGCGAGGCGCTCGAAGTGCTGCTGGAGGGGCGCGCGACCAACAGCGGATTCGTGCAGGCGCTGATCAATCCGTGCCAGGCGGTGGAACTGGACGAGGACTCCTGGCCGGGCATCGAGCCGGGCGCATCGCTGGCGAGCAAGCTCGATGCTTCGCAGCGCCGCGCGGTGGAGATCGCGCTCTCGCGCCGCGAGGTCTCGCTCGTCTGGGGTCCACCAGGCACCGGCAAGACGCAGGCGATCGTGGCCATGTGCCTGGCTGCCGTGCGGGCCGGCCTGCGCGTGCTCGTGACCTCGCAATCGAACGTGGCGGTCGACAATGCCATCCAACGCTTGATGGCGGAGCGCGGAGTGCGCGCTTGGCGCATGCCGCAGAGGGATGGGCGCAAGCTGCAGGCCGCCGTGTCGCCCGTGGTCGGAAGCGCGGCGGTCACGAGCTTCCTGGAGCGGGTGGAACCACTCGACGACGACGGCGGGCCCCAGCCGGCGAGCTCGATCGCGGCGGCGGTCGAGCGCTTCCTGGCCGACAGCCGGAAGTTGGCTCGCGTGCAAGCCCGCGCGAACGAGAATCTGCTCGACCAGGCCTATCGGTGCTCGGCGAACATCGTCGGCGCCACTTGTTCGCAGGCGGCGAAGCTGCGCAACGAGCACGGCCTGGCCGCCTTCGACCTGGTCGTCGTCGACGAAGTCAGCAAGGCCACGCTGGTCGAGATGCTCCCCGCGCTCGTGCAGGCGCGCAAGGCGGTGTTCGTGGGCGACCACCATCAACTGCCACCGGTCTTCAAGGACGATGAACTCTCGCTGCGCGAGACGATCGAACAGTCGGCCGGTCGCCTGGACGCGGACAGGGTGCGTCGAGCCAAGGAGTTGGTGGACCAGTCGTGGTTCCAGCAAGCCGTCGACCAGTGCCAACAGCGGCAGGAACTGCTCGTCATGCTCGATACGCAGTATCGCGCCCACCCGAGGATCAGCGCCGCGTACGCGCCCTTCTACGGGGCGCAGGGAGGCCTGCGCGACGGCGTGCGGGCCGAGGAGCGCGCCTTGCCCATGCCAGTCGTGGTCGCGGGCCGTCGCCTGGACGCGAAGCAGGGCATCGTCTGGTTCGACACCGCGCGCATCGGCCGCGAGGCGCAATGCGGCGTCTCGCGCCGCAACGAAGGCGAGGCGCGCTTCATCGTCGAGGCGTTGCAGGACCTCGGCAGGGATTCCCGCTCGCATCGACCGGACTTGTGGACGCGTGGTCGCATCGAAGGCCGTTGGGTTGGTCGGCGCGCGATCGACTTGCGCGAGCACTTGGATCGGCGCCTGGTCGGCTTGCCCGGCTTGCATCCCGCGTTGTGGGTCGACGGGATCGAAGTACCCGACGACCACGAGCTGCGGGAAGGCCAGCGCCACGAACACGGCCCGGCCTTGGATGTGGCGGTCGCGACCTTCTACAAGGCGCAGAAGGCCCTGTTGCAGTCGATGGCCAAGGCGAGCCGAGGACTGGTCGGCTTGCGGCTGAAGATCGACAGCGTCGACAGCTTCCAGGGCGCCGAGGCGGACGTCGTCTTCCTGAGCCTCGTGCGCACTGGATTCAGGCCGGATTCGCCGTTCGTGACGGAGTTCCGGCGCGTCAACGTCGCGATGTCGCGCGCGCGCCGCCTCTTGTGCCTCGTCGGGGCGCTCGACGACTACGCCAAGGCGCGCGTGCCGCTGCCCGGCGAGGACGTGCCGATCCGCGTCTACGAGCAGATCCAAGGCCACATCCGATCCTGCGCCGGCATCCACCGGGCTTGAGTGCCACGAACGCCGATCCACCCTCCGAAGTTCATCGACATGCAGGCGCTCGCGGACGCGAGTCGAGGAAGCCGATGCTGCACGACATGGAACAGAAGTACTTGCTCGAGATCACCTACGCGCCCTGGCTCCTGCCCATCGAACGGCTCGTGCTCGAGATCGCCTTGGCGGATCCACTGGCTCGCGAAGACGAGCGCATCTGCCGCGCGAGCGGCCTGGGCGCGCCGGAATTGCTGCATTCCGCGCGCCTGTTGCTCGTGCAGGACGGCTTGCTCCGCGAGGAGGCGAGCGGCTGGACCGTCACGGATCCGGGGAAGCTCTGCCTGGCGGCCGGCCATCGGCCGGAGAAGACGATCGAGCACCCCTTGGGCGCCGAGGCGGCAGCGCATGCCGGTGGCGGACGGCGCCTCTTGGAGACCAAGGCCGAACTCGATGACCTCGCGGGCTTGCTGCCCGGCGACGTTCGTCGCTCGTTGCGTGGCGAGCTGGTGCGAGGCGAGTTGAAGCGCGTCGGCGACTGATGCGCACTCGCGCCTGGTGCGCTCACGCCTCGCGCAGCACTCCGGGCAGCAGTTCGGCCAGCCGCGCGAGGGCGCGGCCGCGGTGGGACACCGCGTCCTTGTCCGCCGGCTCCAATTCGGCGAAGCCGCGGCCGGTCTGGGGCAGGTCGGGCTCGGCGAACTCGAACAGCGGGTCGTAGCCGAAGTCGCGTTCGCCGCGCGGCGCGCGCAGGATGCGGCCGCGCGCCTCGCCGCGCACCTCGAGCGCGATCGATCCATCGGGGCGCGCCACGGCGAGCACGCACACGAAGCGCGCGCCGCGTCGTTCGTCCGGCACGGCGGAGAGCTCCGCCAGGAGCTTGGCGTTGTTCGCCGCGTCGTTGCCGTGCCGGCCGGCCCAGCGCGCCGAAAGGACGCCCGGCGCGCCGCCCAGCGCGTCGACCTCGAGCCCGGAATCGTCGGCCAAGGTCCACATGCCGCGCGCGCGCGCCGCCTCGCGCGCCTTCTTGGCGGCGTTGCCTTCGAAGTCGGGGGCGTCCTCCACGGTGTCGGGGATGCCGCCCACCTCGGACGGCAGCGCCAGTTGCACGCCGAGGTGCTCGAGTCTCCGCCGCAGCTCGGCGAGCTTCTTCTTGTTGCCCGAGGCGACGAGCAGCGGAGGCAGGACGCGGTCGTTCATGTCAAGGAAACCCGACAGCGCGGCCTCAGGCGCCCAGCGCGGCCTTCTGCGCGGCGAAGACCGCCTGGCAGCCCGCCACGCCCGCGGCGAGCATCCCTTCGAGTTCGGACTTCGAGAACGGCGCGCCCTCGGCCGCGCCCTGCACCTCGACGAAGCGCCCGTCGCCGGTCATGACGAGGTTCATGTCGGTGCCGGCCTTGGAGTCCTCCGCGTAGCACAGGTCGCACAGCACCTCGCCCTCGACGACGCCCACCGACACGGCGGCGAGGCCGGTCTTGAGCGGGAAGGCGCGCAGCAGGCGCTTCTTGTCCATGTGCGTGAACAAGTCGTGCAGCGCCACCCACGCGCCGCTGATGGCGCAGGTGCGCGTGCCGCCATCGGCTTGCAGCACGTCGCAATCGACCCAGATCGTGCGCTCGCCCACGAGCGACAGGTCGACCACCGCGCGCAGCGAGCGTCCGACCAGGCGCTGGATCTCCACGCTGCGTCCGTCGGGGGCCGACTTGTCGCGCGGCTTGCGCGTGTCGGTCGAGCTCGGGAGCATGCCGTACTCGGCCGTCAGCCAGCCCTTGCCCCGGCCTTGCAGGAACGATGGCACGCCGTCCACCGCCAGCGCGGTGCACAAGACGCGCGTCTCGCCGAAGCACGCCAGCACGGAGCCGGGCGCCTTGCTGGTGAAGCCGCGCTCGAAGCGCATGGGTCGCATCTCCTCGGGCGCGCGTCCGTCGTGTCGTCGCATCTGCTTCTTGTCCTCTCGGTTGCGCGCACTCTAGCGGCGGGAGCGGCGCGATGCTCGACGCGTCCGGCGCCGCTCGGGGCGGATGGCGCCTCAGGCCTCGCGCAGCGAGCTGGTCGTCTCCAGCGGCAGCCAGCGTTCGCCGCCCTCGTCGGTCCGCAGCAGCAAGCCGCGCTCGAGCTCGAGCGCCACCAGTCGTCCACGCAGTCCGTCGACGACCACCACCCGCCCCGCCAGTCGCAGCGCCGCGAGGAAGTCGGCGGCGAGGCCCGCCGGATCGGACTCGATGCCCTCGACGCGGCGCGGCAGCGCCTCGAGCAGCGCCGCCTCGATCCGGGCGCGGTCGGTCGCGCATCCGAGCAGCGCGAGGCTCGTCATGGGCCGTTCCTCCAGCAGAGCGGCGGGGAACTCCGCGATGTCCACGTCGATGCCCACGCCGACGACGTAGTGCGGCGCGCGCGGATCGAGGCCGCGCGTCTCGACCAGCACGCCGGCGAGCTTCGCGCCACGCGCGTCGACCACGTCGTTCGGCCACTTGAGGCCGCACTGCGCGCAGCCGGCCGCGCGCGTCGCGTCCAAGGCGGCGAGCCCCGCGGCGATGGTCAACGCCGCGCCCGGCAAGGGACGCGGCGGCAGCAACACCATCGAGAGCCACACGCCTCCGCCGCGCGGACTGTGCCAGCGCGCACCGCGCCGTCCGCGCCCCAGCGTCTGTTCCTCGGCCACGTGCGCGTCGAGGTGGCGCGCCTCGCCCGCGGCGAGGCTGGCGAAGGCGCGTTCGCTGGTCGAGTCGACCACTCCGTGGCGGACGATGCGCATGCGCAGAGGATGCATCGCGCGGCGCGTGGACGCTACGATCTGCGCCATGCAAGGCCCCGCCGCACCCGCGCCGAGCGCCGCGTTCGAGGCTCCGCTCGAAGCCGCGCTGAAGAACGTGAAGGAGCAAGGCGTGGGCCCGGGCACGCTGGCCGAAGTGGGCATGCCCGAGCCGTACTTGCGGCGCGTCGCCGAGCACGTGATGCGCGCCTCGTTCGAGGACAACTTCCGCATCGTGGTCGACGACGCGCACGCCGCGTCCGCGCACGCCGCGCAGGCGAGCCCGCCGGCGTCGGCGCCGACGCCAGGGGCCGGCCAAGGCGGATCCGCCGCGTGGGCCGTGGGCGTGGCCGTGGTGCTGCTCGGCGTGGCGACCGTGCTCGTCCTGCGCAGGAAGTCATGAGGCGCTGCATGCGATCCATCCAACCGCGACTGGCGTGCGCCATCGCCGCGGCTTCGCTCGGCCTCGCGCCGCGCATCCACGCCGCGACGCAGGCCCCCGGCGTGGTCGCGCCCGCGGGCGTGGTGGCCATCGAGCGCCCCACGCTGCCCGCCGGGCTGGCGGAGTACTTCCTCGCGCAGGAGGAGGAGCGCCCGCACCTGCGCAACTACCGCGTGCTCGATCCCCTGATGGGCGATCCGCGCGCGCCGAGCTTCGACGACGCCGAGCGCGCCGCGGCGAGCCTCGTGCACCGACGACTGGGCGTCGAGGGCCTGCTGCCCACCGCGGCGCGTGCGTTGGATGCGCTCGGGGGGCAGGCCGTCGCGCCGGAGGATCTCGAACGCCGACTCGCGCGCGTCGGCGTGCCGGTCGACCTCGTGGCGCGCACCACGCCGCCGGGCACCTTGGTCGAGATCCGCGCGCGGCTCGCCGCGGGCGAGGCGCTGGACGCCCTGTGCGCGGACCTCGCCGCGCGCCCACTCGTCTACACGCCGACGATTCCGGGCTTCGTGCTGGCTTCCGAATCGGGCGAGTTGCCGTTGGAGCGGGTGCGCGTCCAATTGACGCGCGACACGGACTTCCAAGGCGTGGGCGACGGCGGCGCGCTGGACCTCGTGCGCAGCCTCGCCGAAGCGCTGCCCGAACTCGAGTTCGTCGTGCACGCCAAGGACGAGCACTGCGCCGGGCTCGCCAAGGAGTTCGCGGCATGGCCGTCGGCGCGGCGCGAGCGCTTCGTGCTGTTCCCGCAGGCTCGCACCGTGTCGCAGTGGGCGCAGGACGCGGTCGAATACGGATTCGCGCCGGACGCGCACGATCCCCTCGGTCGCGAAGGATGGTTGCTGGCGCCGCGCCACGCCTCGCGCGGCGAAGAGCTCGGCACCTTGGCGCCGGGCGACGAACTGGCGAGCGAGACCTACGCCGCCGCGGGAGCGCGCCTCGCGCGTTCCCCGCTCGTCTTCCAAGGCGGCAACGTGCTGTGCGCCGTCGATCCCAAGACGGGCGTGCGTTGGCTCGTGATGGGGGAGGCCGAGTTGCACCGCAATGTCGCGCTCGGCCTGCCGCGCGACGCCGCGCTGGCGGCCTTGCGCGCCGAGTTCGGCTGCCAACGCGCGCTCGTACTGCCGGCCAACAGCTTCCACATCGACATGGAGCTTTCGCTGCGCGCGCACCAAGGGCGTCTCGTGGCGCTCGTGGCCGACACAGGCGCGGCGAGTCGCGCCGTGCTGCGCTGCGCCCTGCCCGGCATGCAGGCCGCCGGCGTCATGACGCCCGAGGAGGCTGCCGCCGTGCGCGAGCACTTGGACGCGAATCGGCCCGCCGAGGCGGCGGAGCGCTTCAACGAGGCTCTCGGCAAGGCCGCGGTCGGCCCCGGACGGTTCCCCAAGAGTTTCGCGGAGCACTTTGGGAGCGGTCCCGCGGATTCGGGAGTGGGGAACCTGCAGCGGGTCTTGCTGGCGCTGGACCTGTTGTTGGCGGAGATGCTATCTGACCCTCAAGCGGCAGGTATCAACCCAGAAACCGCCCTCTATTTGACCTCCTTGCGTCGGCGCGAGTTGCAGCGTCTGCAAGTCTCGCAAGCCCTTGCCAAGGAGGGCTTTGAGGTGGCGGCCGTGCCCTCGTTGAGCGACGCGCGCCGTTCTCTGGCCACGGTCAACGGACTGCATGGGCCGGACATCTACCTGATGCCCGTCACCGGCGGATTCTTGGCGGGATTCGATCAATCTGCCCAGCGCGCTTTCGAGACCGCGCTGCCGGGCGTGCGGGTCGTGCCCGTGCGCAGCGGGGAAACGCTGCGCCGCGCCGGATCCCTGCATTGCGCGGCTTTTTCCATGCCCAAGCCCTGAGGGCAAACCGAGGGGAACCTGCGCCGCGACCGGTGCGTCAGGTGCGTTGTACGGTTCTCTTGCCGGGATTCTGTAGCCATGCAGGTGGCTCCAGTCCCCACGCGTTCGCGAACCTAGCTACACTGGGTCCCGTCCCCGGGGCTCCCTTTCCAACCCCGCACGGTACCAAACCAACCCCTCTCCGGACTGGCAGGGGGGTCACTGGAACCCCTAGCCACCCTCTCAGGAAGCAACATGTTGACGAACTGGAAGCGGATGTTCGGCGCGACGGCGGCCTTGGTCGCCTCGGTCGTCCTGTCCACGAGCGCCCAAGCTCAGACCTGCCCCTCTGCCACCGGCCCGGATGTCATCGTCGGCGACATCACCGGTCCGCAGAACTACACCGCGAACGGCACCCTGGAGGCCCTGTCGCTGGGCACGACCTCCTGCAACATGGGCAACGTGTGGCTGAACTGGTTCGCCAACACGGCCAACAAGCCGGTCATCGGCGGCTCGCTCTTCCGTTACAAGGTGGTCAACGGCGCCGGCCGCTTCGAGCAGGTTGGCCAGAGCTGGCTGAAGCACGGCTTCTTCGCCCTCAGCCAGACCCTGTGCTGCAGCAACTGCGTGGCCACGGACGGCTCGCACCTCGGCACCGGCTGCTCCGACCCGTACACCGCCGCTCGCAACGGCAGCCAGTCCGGCCTCGGCCCCAAGTGGCAAGTCAACGCCTTCACGGGCGTCTACACCTACCCGCCGGCCAACCCGGCCTGGTCGGGCTCGACGGCGCGCCGCCTGGAAGTCGCCATCGCCGACCTCGAGGCCAGCTCCCCGACGGGCACCCGCTACTTCGGCGAGGCGGTCTATGTCACGCCGGATGACTCGGCGGCTGGCAACAACTTCAACAACGCCTCGTACCGCGAAATCACCGTGACCGGCAGCGGCTCGGCTTGGAACTTCGCGTTCTCCGGCGCGACCCAGCGCCAGAAGCCCGCCATCCAAGCGTGGAAGGTGGTCGATCCCACCGTCCAGATCAACACGGTCAACATCCCGGGCGAAGGCCAAGTCCGCGCCGGGTACAAGGCGACGAGCCTCGGCAACGGCATCTGGCGCTACGAGTACGCCATCTACAACAACAACTCCGACCGCAGCATCGGCAGCTTCTCGGTGCCCGTCGGCGCCGGCGTCAACGTCACGAACATCGGCTTCCACGACGTCGATTACCGCAACGGCGATGGCCCGAGCAACGTGAACTTCAGCGGCACCGACTGGACCGGCAGCGTCGCCAACGGCGCCGTGACCTGGGCCACCACGCCGTTCGCCCAGAGCGCTTCGGCCAACGCCATCCGTTGGGGCACGCTCTACAACTTCCGCTTCGACGCCAACGCCGCGCCGAGCCAAGTGTCGGCCACGCTGGGCACCTTCAAGGTGGTCGGCAACGTCAACACGACGGTCGACGGCCCCGGCGGTTCGACGGGTCCGACGAGCGGCGCGTTCTGCTTCGGCGACGGCTCCGGCCTGGCTTGCCCCTGCGGCAACAACTCGGCCGTGGGCGCGAACGAGGGCTGCCTCAACTCGCTGGGTTCGGGCGCGAGCCTCGGCTACACCGGCACGGCCAGCGTCGCGAACGACTCGGTCGTCCTGACCGGCTCGGGCATGCCCGACAGCTCGGCCCTGTACTTCCAAGGCACGACCCAAGCCGGCGCGGGCGCCGGCACGGCCTTCGGCGACGGCCTGCGCTGCGCCTCCGGCTCGATCCTGCGTCTCGGCCTGAAGGTCAACAGCCTCGGCACCTCGACCTACCCGAGCGGAGCCGACCAGCCCGTTTCGGTCCGCGGCGCGGTGCCGGCCGGCGCCACGCGCATGTACCAGGTGTGGTACCGCAACGGCGCTGCGTTCTGCACGAGCAGCACCTTCAACCTGTCGAACGGCTACCAGATCGTCTGGGCCCCGTGATCGGTCGCTCCGGTCACGGACCTCGAGGTTCGTGACAGGGCAGGACACAGCAGGCCGCTCGGCGCGCACGCCGGGCGGCCTGCGTCTTTTCCGCGACCACGCTCGTCCGGCCTCGCACAGCCCTGCGGGCTCGCCAGGTTCTGCGGCTTCGCTTTGCCCTGCGGCTTCGCACGCCCCTGCGGCTTCGCACGTCGCCGGCGGGTGCATGCCGTCGCAAGCCGCTGCCGGCGAAACGCTTGTGGTTGCGCTGCTCGTCGAGCGACGGTCCGACCAGGCCTGGCTCCGCGCGCGGGCTGCGCGTCGAGGACCACGCCATCGGAAAAGTGGGTTATCTTGTCCAGCGCATGGGGGGATCTCGCCCTGCATGCGCCGGAGGATCTCGCCCTCCGACCTACACCTTGATCGCGGTCGTCGTCCTGCAAGGCGGCCGCCACACCTGGCACCGCACCATGCTCGCATTCATCCCGGCCGCCTTGGGCCGCGTGTTCGCTCCCGCCTTCCGGAGCGCCCTCGTCCTTTCGCTCCTGCTCGCGTCCGTCGCGCAGGCCCAGTTCGTCTACGACGCCGTCGCCTTTGGCTCGAACAGCGACGGTCAAGTGGTGATCGCGCCCACCGACACCTCGGTGCGCGCCGTGGCCGCCGGCCGCTTCCACACGGTCGTGCTGCTCGACGACGGCACTGTCAAGTGTTTTGGACGCAACGTGGAAGGCCAGTCCGCCGTCCCGCCCGGTCTCGCGGGCGTCGTCGCGGTCGCGGCGGGCGGAACGCACACCTTGGCGTTGCGCGCCGACGGAACGGTCGTCGCGTGGGGCGCCAACAACTTCGGCCAAAGCACCGTGCCCGCCGGCGCCACCGGAGTCGTGGCCATCGCC
This sequence comes from Planctomycetia bacterium, assembly GCA_046341775.1. Lineage (GTDB taxonomy): Bacteria > Planctomycetota > UBA1135 > UBA1135 > SXXH01. The sequence goes on along the minus strand of JBKDQQ010000198.1, from coordinate 25,291 downwards.
GCGGGCGCGGGCCATTCGTTGGCGTTGCGCTCCGACGGCTCGATCGTCGCCTGGGGCTTCAACTTCTACGGCCAACTGAACACGCCCGCGGGCAGCGGCCCGTTCCTCAAGATCGCCGCGGGCGACTTCCATTCGGTGGCGCTGACCTTCACCGGCCAACCGGTCGCGTGGGGCGACAACTCCTGGGGCCAATGCACGGTCCCGGCGGGCGTGGGCGCCTGCTCGTCCATCGCCGCGGGCGGCCAACACACCGTCGTGCTGCGCAACTTCGGCCTGGTCGCCGCGTGGGGGCGCAACGACGCCGGCCAATGCACGATCCCCGCGGGCCTCGGCGCGTGCTCCTATGTCGCCGGTGGCGGGTTGCACACCATCGTGCAGCGCACCGACGGCGTGGTCGTGGCGTTCGGCGACGACAGCCAGGGGCAGTCGAGCGTCCCGACCGGCGTGCCCGCCAACGGGGTCGCCGCCGGTTCGCGCCACAGCGTCGTCGTGCGCAACCGCGACTGCAACGGCAACCTCGTGATCGACACGGCGGAGCTGGGCGCCAACGACTGCAACAGCGACCAGCGCATCGACGCCTGCCAGGTCGCCAACGGATTCCTCGTCGACACGAACCTGGATGGCGTGCCGGACATCTGCCAGAACACGCCGACCTTGTACTGCTTCGGCGCGTCCGCGACCTGCCCTTGCGGCTCCTCGGGCGACGGCACTGGTGGTTGCGGCAACAACTTCAGCGCGCTGGGTGGACGCCTGGTGGCCGAGGGGACCGCGAGCGTCGCGGCGGACACGTTGGTGCTGCGCACTTCGCGCGTCGGCGCCTTCGCTCCCGTGCTGTACTTCCAAGGGACGACGGTCGTGAACGGCGGCGCGGGCGCGGTGTTCGGCGACGGCTTGCGCTGCGCCGGCGGCGCCGTGTGGCGCCTCGGCATCCGCATCAGCTCCGGCGGCCTGTCGAGCTTCCCGCCGCCCGGAGGCGCGGTGTCCGTCTCCGGCCTCGTGCCGGCCACGGGCGGGATGCGCACCTACCAGGCGTGGTACCGCGACCAGACCCCGGGCTTCTGCACGCCCAGCACCTTCAACCTCACGAACGGCGTCAGCCTCAGGTGGAACCCCTGACGCTCCCGCCCCTGTCAATTTGATTTGACGCCCCGCCGGGGCCTTCCCCGCGCGGGGAGGGCCCCGGCGGCTCGTTTGCGCGCGCCATCGCTCCAGTTCCGGCGCGCGCACGGTCGATGCACTGCTCCAAAGGCGCGCGGCGATCCCCTCCGTGCCCTGGAAGGAAGTTCCATGCCTTCGTCCCCGAGCAACCGCGTCGGTCCCCCCCTCGTAGCCGCCCTCGTCGCGTCCTTCGCCTGCCTGTCCACTCCGAGCGCCGCCGCGCAGGCGCCCGGGGACGTGGTCGCGTGGGGCGACAACACCTACGGCCAAGCGACCGTGCCCGCCGGGCTCGCCAACCAGATGCGCGTGGCGGCAGGTGCGGGCCACACCATCTCGCTGGGACTCGATGGCGTCGTGAGCGCGTGGGGTCGCAACAACTACCTGCAAGCGGTCGTTCCCGCCGGGCTCGGCGCTTGCACCGCCATCGCGGCCGGCGCCTTCCACAGTCTCGCCTTGCGCGCCGACGGCACGGTGGCCGCCTGGGGACGCAACAACTACGGACAAGCCACGCCTCCGGCGGACCTCGCGGGCGTCGTGCAAGTCGCGTCCGGCGGCTACCACAACCTCGTCCTGCTCGCCGACGGGACGGTGCGCGGCTTCGGCTACGACTTCTACGGACAGTCGACGATCCCCGCCGAATTGGGCGCGTGCGGCGCGATCGCGGCCGGCAACTACCACAGCGTCGCCTTGCGCCTCGACGGCAGCGTGCACGCCTGGGGACAGAACACCTACGGCCAATGCTCCGTGCCCGCCGGTCTCGGTCCGGTGCGCGCCATCGCGGCGGGTCGCGACCACAGCCTCGCGCTGTTGCAGGACGGAGCCGTGGTCGCGTGGGGGCGCAACCAATCCGGACAGACCAGCATCCCGGTCGGGATGCCCGCGGCCAAGGCGCTCGCCGGCGGCTACTACCACTCGGTGGTCGTCGCCGAGGGCGGCGGCGTGTGGGCCTTCGGCGCGGATGATCGCGGCCAATGCACGCTGCCGTCGCCCTTGGCGCCGTGCGTGGTGGTCGCCGCGGGCGAACATCACACCGTCGTGGTGCTGGGCGTCGACTGCAACGACAACGGCCTGCCCGACGCGGAGGACATCGCCTCGGGATCGAGCGAGGACCACGACGCGGACGCGGTGCCCGACGAGTGCCAGACGATCGTCGTGCCGTTCTGCTTCGGCGACGGCAGCGGCACCGCCTGTCCATGCCAGGCCGGCGCGCCCGGTCGCGGCTGCCCGAACAACGCGAACCCGCAAGGCGCCCGACTGGAGGGCGCGGGCCTGGCGCGCGTGGCCTACGACAACCTGCGCCTGTGGACCACGGGCGCGCCACCCAACGCCGCGGCCTTGTACTTCCAAGGCAACGCTCCGCAGGCCCTCGGCACCTTGTTCGGCGACGGGTTGCGCTGCGCGGCCGGCAGCGTGCGGCGCCTCGGCATCGTCCAAAGCGTCGCCGGCGCCTCCAACTGGCCGCCGACGGGATCCGGATTGCTCGTGTCCACGCAAGGCGGCGTGCCCGCCGCGGGCGCCACGCGCCACTACCAGGCCTGGTACCGCGATCCGGCGCCGACCTTCTGCACGGACTCGCGCTTCAACCTGACGAACGGCGCCAGCGTGACCTGGCTGCCCTGAGCGCTCGCGCGGCTGTCAAACGCATTTGACGGGAGGCGTGGTCCGCGAAGGAAGTTCCGCGCCGCTTCGCGCGGCGTCGCCGCGGCCGCGCTCGCCCTGAAGGAAGTTCCGCCTCGGGGCGTCCGGGCGCGTCGCGGGCCCCGCGCGCGGCGTCCGATCGCGCGAACGCGGGGCAGAGTAGGGCATGATCCTCTCCCTGCAACTCCTCGCCTCGCTCGCCTTGGCACAGGGCGCGCAACTTCCGTCCGAGACCGCGACCTCCTTCTCCACCTTCGCCTGGGGCGACGCCGACGGGGATGGACGCCTCGACGCCATCGTCATGGAGGCGGGGCAACCCTTGCGATTGCTGCGCCAGCGCGCGGACGGCGGCTTCGACGATTGCACCATGCGCGCGGGCTTGTCCGACCTGCAGGGCGTGCGGCAGGCGCTGTGGCTCGACGCCGACGGGGACAAGGGCCTCGATCTCCTGCTCGTGTCGCCCTTCGGAACGACCAGCCTGCGCCTGCAGGCAGCGAGCGGCATGTATCGCGAAGCAGGCGCGCGCAGCGGGTTGCAGCTGGACTTGCCCATCCTGCACGCGCAATTGCTCGACATCGACGGCGATGGCGGCCAGGACCTGCTGCTGGCCCACGCCGACCGCGACCGCCTGTGGCGCCAACGCGGCGCCGGAGCGTGGGAGGAAGTGCAGTTGGACCTCGCGCAGCGCGCGCGCGGCGCGGGCCAGGGCTCGCAAGGGCTGGCCGCCGCGGCGCCTCCCGGCGCGGGCGTGTCGAGCACTCCGGTGGGGGGCATGATGGCCGCCTCCAGCAGCCTGATCTGCGCCGGCACGATCATCGATTCGTCGAACCCGAACAACTGCATCGCCATGTCGACGATCCCGACGGTGGGGATGCTCTATCCGCTCAGCCAGGACTTCAATGTCGATCCGCTGGGCAACGTGGGCGTGGGCACGCTCGCGCCGCAGGCGCGTCTCGACGTCGCCGGCGCCGCGCGCGTCCAAGGCCCGCTGCACTTGACGAGCTTGACGGGGGCGCCGCTCTTCGTCTCCTCCGCCGCGAAGGTCGACAACCTGAACGCCGACCTGCTCGATGGCGTCGACGCCAGCGAGTTCTCGCGCTTCGGCGCGGGCGTCGACTCCAGCGAGCTCGAGGACGGGTCGGTGGCGACCATCGACCTCGCCGACGGCGCGGTCACCGGCGCCAAGCTCGCCCTCGACGCCGTGGGCACGGCGCAGGTCGCCGATGGTTCGATCACCTTGGCCAAGCTCGCGCCCGGAGTGCTGAACGGCAGCGGACTCGCCCATGGTTCCGTCGGCGCCAACGAGATCGCCGACGGCGCCATCGGGGACCTCGAGATCGCGGCCGGCGCGGCCATCGCAGGCACCAAGATCTTCCCGCAGTTCGGCGCGCAGGACGTGTCGACCGCGGGCGCCGTCACCGGCCTGCAGTTCTTCTCGACGGAAGCCACCGCCGCTCCATTCATCGTCGCGTCCTCGACCACGGTGACCAACCTGTCGGCGGACAAGCTCGACGGCTTCGATGCGAGCGCGTTCTCGCGCTTCGGCCAGGTGGTCGACGCGGTCGAGCTGGCCGTGGGGGCGGTCGGTTCGCCGGCCATCGCCGACGGCGGCGTCACGGCGCTCGACCTCGCCGAAGGCGCGGTGGGCACGCAGCAACTGGCCGCCGGTTCGGTGACTTCGGCCAAGATCGCTTCGGGCGCGATCGACTCCAGCAAGCTCGGCAACGGCGTGATCGGCGCGCCGCACATCGCCGACGGAGCCATCACGAACCTCGACATCGCCGCCGACGCGGGCATCTCGGGCACCAAGATCCAGGCGCAGTTCGGCTCGCAGGACGTCCAGACGGCCGGCAAGTTGAGCGGATCGCAACTGGTGTCGACCGCCACGAGCGGCGTCGCGCCGATCGCGGTCAACTCGACGACCAAGGTCGTCAACTTGAACGCGGACTCGATCGACGGCTTCGACTCGAGCGAGTTCTCGCGCCTCGGCCAGACCATCGACTCGGGCGAGATCCAGGACGGCGCCGTGCAGGGCGTCGACATCGGCGCGAGCCAGGTCGGCTCCGCGCACCTGCAAGCCAACGCCGTGGCGGCGTGGCAGCTGCAGGACGGCGCGGTCAACTCGCAGAAGATCGAGGACGGCTCGATCAGCGACGCCGACATCGCCGGCTGGGCCAACATCTCGGGCGCCAAGATCTCGCCCAACTTCGGCAACCGGCAGGTGACGACCAGCGGCTCGATCACCGGCGGCCAACTCGCCTCCAACGCGCTGCAGGGCACCGCGCCGCTGGTCGTCCAGAGCACGAGCAAGGTCGAGCGGCTGAACGCCGACTTGTTCGACGGCTTCGACTCGAGCGAGTTCTCGCGCCTCGGCGCGAACATCGACTCGAGCGAGATCCTCGACGGATCCGTCTCCGGCGCGGACCTGGCCGATCGCTTCGTCGACGTGGGCTCGGGCTTCGCGACGATCGACGCGCAGGCCACGGGCAACGACGGCGTCGCCGTGCGCGGACACGCGCTCGCCGCCTCCGGCCAGGCGGCGGGCCTCGAGGGCCGCAGCGATTCGGCGCAGGGCGTCGGCGTGCGCGCGCAGGCGACTTCGACCACGGGCGTCGCCAGCGCCTTGCAGGCCGAAGCCGCCGCGGCCCAAGGGCACGCCGTGCGCGCCACGCACAGCGCGGCGCAGGGACAGGCCACGACCATCTTGTCGACGAACAACGCCGACATGGGCACCGCGGTGCTGGGCGAGGCGCTCGCGTCGGGCGGATGGGCCGTGGGCGTGCGCGGCCGGACGAACTCGGCCAACGGCTTCGGCTTGTTCGCCGACGGCAACCTGGGCGTCACCGGCGCCAAGAGCTTCGTGCAGCCGCACCCCGAGGATCCCACCAAGGAGATCCGCTTCTACTGCCTCGAGGGCAACGAGTCCGGCACCTACTTCCGCGGCACGGCCAAGGTCGTTGAGGGGGTCGCGCGCATCGCCGTGCCGGAGGACTTCCGCCTCGCCAGCGAGTCCCACGGCTTGTCGGTCATGCTGACCGCCAAGGGTCGCGCGCAGATCTGGTACGAGTCGGTCGACCTCGAGTCCGTGCTGGTCCGGGCCGACCGCGACGTGGAGTTCAGCTACGTCGTCCAAGGCGTGCGCCGCGGATACGCGGACATGCCCACCATCGCGCCGAACACCAGCTTCCGCCCGACGACGCGCGGCGAGGTCTACGGGACCGGCCTGCGTCCCGAGGTGCGCCGCATCCTCGTCGACAACGGGCTGCTCAACCCCGACGGCACGCCCAACGAGGCCGTCGCCGCGCGCCTGGGCGCGCGGCTGCAGGATCCGCGCTGACGCGGCCGGAAGGCCGGCCATGGAACGCCGGACGGCGCGTGGAGGCGATCCTCCGCGCGCCGTCCGGCGGTTCCGTGGGCCGATGGCCGCTCACTGCAGCATCGTGCCGTCCCGCTGTCCCAGCATGTCCTTCATGCGCGACATGACGTTGCTGTGGATCTGACACACGCGGCTCTCGGTCAGCTGCAGCATCTCGCCGATCTCGCGCATGGTGTGGCCGACCTGGTAGTACTGCTCGATGATGAAGCGCTCCTTGTGCGTCAAGGACTTCGTCAGGTAGAGCATCATGTCGCGCTTGTGCAGCTCGCCGATGGGGTCGATGCTCTTCTTGTCCTCGAGGACGTCGACCTTCTCCACCGCGCTGTCGTCGTCGCGATCGTCCCACTTCTCCGAGAGCGAGAAGACCGCCTTGGCGCTGGCGCCTTCCATCTCGGCCAGCAGCTCGTCGTGGTCCATCTGCAACGCGTCGGCCAGCTCGGCGTGGGTGGGCTCGCGGCCGTACTCGCCCGTGAGCTTCTGCAGCGCGCGGTCGATCTTGCCGGCCTTGAGGCGCACGAGGCGCGGCACCCAGTCCTGCGAGCGCAACTGGTCGAGGATCGCGCCGCGGATGCGCGTCGTGCAGTACGTCTTGAACTTGATGTTGCGCTCGGGCTCGAAGCCACGGATGGCGTCCATCAGGCCGAAGTTGCCCCAGCTGACGAGGTCGTCGAGCTCGATCGACTTGGGCAGGGTCTGCAGCAGGCGCTCGGCGATGTAGCGCACGAGCGGCTGGTGGCGTTCGAGCAGCGCGTTGCGCAGCTTCTCCAGCTCGGCCGGCTGCTTCTTGGCGCGCGCCTTGTGGTAGAGCGCCCAGATGTCCTCGGTCTGCAGGGAGCCCAGGTCGACTTCGTTCTTGCGACCCGCCTTCTTGGGATCCTTCACTTCGGCCTCCGCGATCTTCCTGCCAACCATGGTAGACGCCTCGCGCTCGCGCGCAGTCAGACTTTCATCAGCGAATGGACCGCGATGTCGCCGAGGCGCTTGCGCCCCTCGAGGAACGACAACTCGATCACGAAGGCGCAGGCGACCGGCCGACCGCCGATCCTGCGCACGAGGTTGAGCGCCGCCGACATCGTCCCGCCCGTGGCGAGCAGGTCGTCGATCAGCAGCACGCCCTGTCCGGGACGGACCGCGTCGAGGTGGATCTCGATCTTGTCCGTGCCGTATTCGAGTTCGTAGGCCTCGGAGGCCGTCTTGGACGGCAGCTTGCCGGGCTTCCTGATGGGCACGAAGCCCTTCTTGAGGTGGTGGGCGACCGCGGTGCCGAAGATGAAGCCGCGCGACTCGATGCCCACGACGACGTCGTAGCTCGCCGGATCGACTGCTTGCGCGAGGCCCTTGATCGCCATCTGCAAGCCATCGGGGCTCTGCAGGAGCGGCGTGATGTCCTTGAAGATGATCCCCTTCTTCGGGAAGTCGGGGATGTCGCGGATGTAGCTCTGGATCACGATGCTGCCCGGGCGCTCCACTGTCTCCGCGGCCGGACGATGGCGCGCGGGGGAAAGGTGGTGCACGCTTGTTTTCGTCGGGGCTTTCCCACCCCTTGAGAAGATTCTTCCACAGGGGTCGTGGGCGGCCAAGAAAATGCGCCATAAGTAATTGCCAATCCCGTGCTTGCGGCGCCGTCCCCGGTCCGGACTGCGCCTCGGGCCACACCGGGGCGGGACCGTCCCTCCGCACTGCAGGACGGGCGCCCGGCGCCGGCCCCGCTCAGTCCATGTAGCGAGGATGGAGGTCCTCGGCCTGCCAGTCCTGCACGGCCGCGGCCGCTTCGTGCAGTCGGCCATCGACGAGCCCCGCCAGCCAACCGTCCTTGTCGTTGCCGTTCGTGTTGAACAGCACGCACCAGTTGAGCTTGTTCCCGAGGTGCACCAGGAAGGCCTCCGTGCCCGCGATCAGACCCGAGTGCCACAGGTTCGCGCGCCCCTCGTCGTCGAAGGGCCGCACCAGCATCCCGAGTCCGTGGTACGCGGCGAGGCGCTTGCCCTCGGCGTCGTGGCCGACCTCGCCGGCGGGCGGCGCGCACAACTGGCGGATCGACTCGAAGCCGAGGATGGGCGAGGCGCGCGGGTCGTCGAAGCTGCTGGCGAAGCGCACTAGGTCGATGGCCGACGAGATCAAGCCGCCATGGGCTTCGAAGCCCTCGACGTGCTCGCCGCCGTACGGCATCGGAACGGGAGCTCCTTGCCCGGGCTTGTAGAGGTTCGGCGCCTTGCGCCCTTCGCCGTCGTGGTAGCGCACCTCGCCCTTGGCGCGCTTGGCGAGCGTCGCGCCCGCCGGCCGCGTGCGGCTCATGCGCAAGGGCGAGAGCACGAGTTCGTCCAGCGCCTGCGCCCACGACTTGCCCGTGGCCTCCTCGACGACCCGTCCCAGCACGAGGTAGCCGACGTTCGAGTAGGCGTGGCGCGCGCCGGGCTCGAACTGCAGCGGTTGCGCGAGCTGCCAGCGCACGATGTCCCGCGGCGCGGGCGGCGATTCGACGCGCAGGTCCTTGGCGATTCCGCGCGGGTTCGCGATGGGATCGCCGACGAGGGCGCGGTCCCATCCGGCCGTGTGCTGGAGGCAGTGGCGGATCGTGGCGCGCGGCAGTCGTGGATCGAGGAAGGCGCCCTTCTTCGGCAGCAAGGCGCGCGGCAGTCGCTCGACGATGCGATCATCCAGTCCGAACTCGCCCTGCTCCGCGAGGCGCAGCACCAAGGCCGCGGTCAGCGGCTTGGTCAGGCTGGCGATGCGGAACATGGAGTCGGGCTGCACCGGCTCCCGCCTCTCGACGTCCGCCCACCCGTAGCCTCGCGCCAGGAGCAGCTTGCCGTCGCGCGCCACGGCGAGGCTCGCGCCGGGCACGCCGTGCTCGGCCATCAGGGCCAGCATCATGCGGTCGAATGCGGCGAACTGCGGCCGCTCCGCGCCTGTCGAGTGGATGCCGGCGGCCGCCTGCTTCCGCTCGCCGTCGCCGGACTTCCGCCGCGCGCTTGCGCGCGAGAGGGCCTGCAGCCCCAACGCGGCCGCCAAGCCCGCCACCAACGCGCGTCGATCGGGTCGCTGGTCGGGGATTGGTCGCATGCGCGCCGCGGGAGGCGCGTCCCGCATGCACAAGCCTATCCCTACATCGCCTCGGGTGCGGCCACGCCCAATTGCCGCAGTCCGGAGGCGATGACCTGCTTGGTCGCGCGCACGAGGCGCAGGCGCGCCGCCGTGACGCCGGGCTCCTGGCCGAGGACGCGCGAGTGCGCGTACCAACTGCTCGTCTCGCGGCACAAGGCGAGCAGGTGCTGGGCGAGCAGCGAGGGCTCGCAGCGTTCGGTCGCGGTGCGCAGCACCGTGCCGTGGCGGGCCAGGGCCAGCACGACGCCGGCCGCGTCCGCGAGCGCGCCCATGTCGGGCGCGGCCCGGCCCTCGCCGGATTCCTCGGCCTTGCGCAGGATCGAGGCGAGCCGCGCGTGCGCGTACTGGACGTACGGGCCGGTGTCGCCCTCGAACGACAGGATCTGCGCCTTGTCGAACTCGACGTCCTTGATGCGTTCGCGCTTGAGGTCGTTGAACACCACCGCGCCGATGCCCACGGCTTCCGCCACTTGGCGGCGCGCGGCCTCGTCGAGCGACGGGTTCTTCTCCGAGACGACGCGCAGCGCCTCCTCCGCGACCTCGTCGAGCAGGTCGTCGAGCACGAGCACCGCGCCCTTGCGGCTGGCGAGCTTGGCGCGTCCCGGCCCGAGGAGCAGGCCGAAGTCGATGTGCTCGACCTTCGCCTCCCATTCGAGGCCCATGCGCTTGAGCACGCCCTTCAATTGGCGGAAGTGCAGCTTCTGCTCGCCGCCGACCACGTACAGGGCGCGCGCGAAGTCGAACTCCGCGTGGCGCGAGAAGAGCGCGGCGAGGTCGCGCGTGGCGTACAGGGTCGTGCCGTCCGACTGGCGCAGGAGGCAAGGCGTCTCCTTCAGGCCCTTGTCGACGGCGCCGAGCATCACGACGAGGGCGCCTTGCGACTCCTCGACCACGCCGGCGGCCTCGACCCGCGCGAAGGTCTCCGCCAGGAGCGGCTCGTACCACGACTCGCCGCGCACGAGGTCGTGGCGGATGCCGAGCCGCGCGTAGGTCTTCTCGAATCCGGCGAGCGAGGCCCTGGTGACCCAGCGCCACAGCTCGCGCACCTCGCCCTCGCGGCCGGACTCCAGCTCCCGCCACGCCTCGCGCGCCTCGGCGGCGAAGGCGGGATCGGCCTCGACCTGCGCCTTGCTCCACTGGTACAGCTCGAGCAGTCCGTGCACGGGGTCGCGCTCGTCGATGGTCTTGCCGCGGCGGCGGATGGCGACCACGAGCCCGCCGAACTGGGAGCCCCAGTCGCCGATGTGGTTGATGCCGACGACCTTGTAGCCCTGCGACTCGTGCAGGCGCACGAGCGCCGCGCCGATGATGGTCGAGCGCAGGTGGCCGACGTGCATCGGCTTGGCGATGTTGGGGGAGCTGTAGTCGACCACGACCACGCGTCCCGCGCCGACGGAGGACGACCCGTAGTCCGCGCCCTTGGCCTCGACTTCGGCCAGCACCGTCGCGGCCAGCAGGCCGCGTTCGATGGTGAAGTTGACGTACGGTCCGGCCGCGCGCGCCTCGATCCTGTCAAGTTTGCCTGACAAGGCCGCCGCCAGCTCGGCCGCGGCGGCGGGCGGGGCCTGCTTGCGAGCCTTGCCCACGAGGAAGCACGGCAGGGCCACGTCGCCGAGGGACGGATCGCGCGGCTCCTCGAGGCGGATCTCGGCCGGGTCGAGGCCGGCGGCCTCGGCGGCGGCGCGGCGGATCAGGTCGTGGAAGGTCTGCATGGATCGTGCCTGCGCGTGGACCGCCGGCGGCGCGGCGCGCTCACCAGTTGGCCCACTTGTCGTTCAAGTCGGAGAGCTCCTGCTCGAGCTCGGCGGCGCGCGTCTGCGTCTCCTTCAGCTTGGCGGGTTCGCGCCACGCCTCGGGCCCTTCCAGCTCGGCCTTCACCGCCGACAAGAGCTGCTCGAGCTCCATGATGCGCGCCTCGAGCTTGGCGAAGGCCAGCGGGTTGCGCACCTGCTTGCCGCCCTGCTGGCGCGCGTCGTCCTTCGGCTTCGCCGCGACCGGCGCCGCATCGACGACGGGCGCGGGCCTGGGCGCCGGCTTGGCCTGCGGCTTGACGGCCGCCTTGGCGCGCGCCGCGCCGCGCTCGGCCTCCAGCCGCGCCAGCTTCTTCGCGCGCCACTCGGTGTAGTTGCCCTCGTGGCGCACGACGCGCCCGCCGTCGACCTCGAGGATCACGTTGCACAAGCCGTCGAGGAACTCGCGGTCGTGGCTGACGACCACCAGGGAACCCTCGAAGGCCGAGAGCATCTCCTCGAGCGCGGTGCGCGCGGCGAGGTCGAGGTGGTTGGTCGGTTCGTCCATCGCCAGCCAGCTCGGGCGTCCGAGCACGAGCTTGGCGAGGCACAGGCGCGCGCGTTCGCCGCCCGACAGGCCCGAGATGGGCGAGTCGAGCTCGACGCCTCGGAAGAGGAACCGCGCGAGGTGGTCGCGGATCTCCTGGTCCTCGAGCTGGGGGAAGGAGCGGCGCATCTCGTAGTACGGCGTGCCGTCCTCGCGCAACGCGCTCGTGTCCTGGTCGTAGTAGCCGACCTGCGCCTTGTGGCCCAGCGCGACCTCGCCCGACAGCGCCGCCATGCGGCCGGCGAGGATCTTCATCAGCGTCGTCTTGCCCGCGCCGTTGCGGCCGACGATGCCGATGCGCTCCGAGCGCGCGACGCGGAAGTTGGCGTCCTCGAAGGTGGCCGCGCCGCCGTAGCCGCCGGAGAGGTCTCGCGCCTCGAGCACCGTCTCGCCGCCGCGCTCCGCGGCCGGCGGTCGGATCACGGGGCGCCGCACGTCGTGGAAGGGCTTCGAAAGGCGCACCAGCGCCTCGAGCTTCTTCTGGCGCCCCTTGGCCTCCGTCACGCGGTGCGAGCCCATGTGCTGGCGCACGAAGGCGTCCTCCTTGCGGATGAAGTCCTGCTGGTTCTCCCACGCGCGCAGGTCGGCGGCGTAGCGCTCCTCCTTGATGCGCAGGTACTGGTCGTAGTTGCCCGGGTAGCGCGACAACGCGCCGCGCTCGAGCTCCAGGATCGAATCGACCGCGTTGTTGAGCAGTCGCCGGTCGTGGCTGACGATCAGCACGGCGCCCTGCTGCAGCTTGATCCACTCCTCGAGCCACTCGATGCCGGCGAGGTCGAGGTGGTTGGTCGGTTCGTCGAGCAGCAGCAGCTCCGAGCCCGCCACGAGCGCCTTGGCGAGGCAGGCGCGGCTGCGCTCGCCTCCCGAAAGCGTGTTCACGTCGCGCTCCCAGAAGCCCTCGTGCAAGCCGATGCCCGACAGCACCTCCTCGACGCGGCGCTCGCCATCGAAGCCGCCCAGCGACTCGATCTCGTGCAGCAGCGCGTCGTGGCGCTCCAGTTCGCGCTCCAGCGCCTCGCCGTCCAGCTCGCCAAGGCGCTCGCCGCTCTTCTCGTACTCGCGCAGCGCTGTGCGCAGCTCGACCAGTCCGGACTCGACGAACTCGCGCACCGAGGTCGCGCCTGCGACCTTGGGGCGCTGCTCCACGTGGCGCACGCGCACGCCCTTCCTCAGGGTCACGCTGCCCCAGTCGGGCTGCTCCTCGCCGACGAGCAGGCGCAGGATGGTCGTCTTGCCGCCGCCGTTGCGGCCGACCAGGCCGAGCTTCTGCCCCGGGTCGATGCGGAAGCTGGCGCCGGCGAGCACCTCGTGCGCGCCAAAGTGCTTCTTCACGCCGTCGAAGATGGCCAAGGACATGGGGCGAAGAGGATACCCGCGGGCTGTCGCCTCCGGAGCGCCCCAGCCGCGCGCAAGGTGCGGAACTTCTTTCCGAGGATGCGCCGGCGGGAATTTGACGTAAATACCTATGATTTAGCTACTTGTGGTGTACGGACTGCATCGTCGCTCAACTTCCCCAGCCGTTCGTCGACAGGCCCGAGCATGCAGATCCGCCACAACGCCCTCCACGCTTCCACCTCCGCCTCGTTGCAGCGTCCGGCGTCGACCGCGCGCCCGGCCCAATCCGAGGAGGCCCCGGCTTCCCGGCTCGACGCGATCGCCGCGCGGTCCGAGGCGCGCCTCGAGGCCCTCGCCGGGGACAAGGACCTCAGTCCGCGCCAGCAACAGGCGCTGCTCCAGGCCAAGGAGGAGCTGCAGTCGCTGCACGCGCGGCTCGAGCAGGCCTTCGGCGGCGAGGGCAGGAAGCCCGAAGCCGTCAAGCAGGCGCTCTCGGCCTTGCAGGCGCACTTCGCCTCGGGCGTGGCGCACATCCTCTCCGGCGGCGTCCTCGACGCCTCGGGCGGCGTCGACCTGCGCGCGTGAACTAGGCGGGGCGCCGCGTCCCGGCGCCGGCCGCGCGTCCGCCGCGCCCGCGCTTCCTGAGCACCAGCACGACGTCGTCGCGTCCATCGTCGATGGGCCGGGGCGTCGTCGCGTCGTGATGGAAGTCGTAGGTCGCCACCAGTTCCAGTTCGGGCCGCGAGCGCACCAAGTCCAGCACTTCGCGCACGCTGTAGGTGCGGAAGGACCAGTTGGTCTCCTGCGCGTGCTCGCGTCCGCGCGAGGCCACCTTGAGTCGCGTGCGCACCGCCTCCAGGCGCGTGCGCCGGTCGGCCTGCATCGTGCGGGTGACGCACACGACGCGCGCGCCGCCGCGCTCGACCACCCAACGTTCCACCTGCGAGCCCCGGCGGCGGTAGTCCGTCAGATGCAGGCCGAGCACGTACACGCCGCCGGGCGCGAGCCGCCGCGCCACGCCCGCGAGGTGCGCACGGGCGGAGCGTTCGTCGAGCAGGTACTTGAAGGTGGACACGAGGCAATGCGCGAGGTCGACCGCCGGTCCGGAGGGGACGCGCGCCATGTCGCCGGCGCGCAGGTCGGCGCGCAAGCCGCGTCGCGCCAACTTGGCGCGCGCGGCGTCGAGCATGCGCTCGTTGAGGTCGAAGCCCTCGACCTCGAGCCCGCGGCGCGCGAGGTCGACCACCAGCCGCCCGGAGCCGCAGGCAGGCTCGAGCACGCGGCGCGCTTCGCCGCGGCCGTGGCGGCGCGACATGGCGAGCAGGAACGAGCCTTCCCGACGGGTGCCCGGCTCGAACACGAGGTCGTACCAGCGAGGCGTGTCGTACCAATCGACGAGGGTCGTCTTGGGCATCCGTGGGAAGAATCTTCACGCGGCGCAAGCGGCGCCGCAACAGGAGCTTCGGGTCCGCCGGCTCGCCTTGACAGAATCGAGCCGATCGGTCGACACTCTAGGTCGCCCTGCGCGCCTTCCTGCCGCGCGCCCGGCGACCACGCGACCATGCACATCCGCTCCATGTCCTTTTCGTGGCGTGCCTCCGCCTGCCTCGCGTTGACGGCCGCCACCGCGGCGGCGTCGGCGACTTCCGAGCCCGTCGTCGTCGCCGCGCCCGCCGCCGCGACCGCCGAGGCGCCGCGCGTCGAGTGGAACCTGCGCAACGCCGAGCACCTGCTCAACCGCGCGGCCTTCGGCGCCACGAGCGACGAAGCGCACGCCGCGGTGGCGCGCGGCATGCAGGCCACCATCGAGGCCCTCTTCCCCGCGGACGCCAAGGTGCCGCGGCCCGAGATCCTCGGCCGGCGCGACCTGCCGCTCGACCTCGAGCGGCCCGAGACGCGCCTGCGCAACGTCGAAGGGCGTCGCGAGGGCTTGTCGCGCCTGCAGCCCGACCTCATCTCCCCGCTGAACATGTGGGGCGACTGGTGGATCGAGCGCATGCGCAAGTCGGAGGACCCGCTGCGCGAACGCATGACGATCTTCTGGCACGGCCACTTCGTCAGCTCCGTCAAGGAGGTCGGCGACGCGCACGAGATGATCGAGCAGCTGACCTTCCTGCGCGAGAACGCGCTGGGGGACTTCGCGACGCTGCTGCGCGGGATCGGACGCACGCCGGCGATGCTGGCGTACCTGAACAACGACGAGAACGTGAAGGAGCACCCCAACGAGAACTGGGCGCGCGAGCTGTTCGAGCTCTTCTCGCTGGGCGACGGCAACTACACCGAGGACGACATCAAGCAGGCGGCGCGGGCCTTCACTGGCTGGACCGACAAGGAGGGACGCTTCCTGTTCGACCGCATCGTGCACGACTACGGCGCCAAGCAGGTGCTGGGCCGCGCGGGCGCGCTCGACGGCGACATGGTGGTCGACCTCGCGCTCGAGCAGGAGGCCTGCGCGCGCTTCATGTCGGCGAAGCTCCTGCACCACTTCGAAGGCGCGCCCGCCCCGGAGGCGCGCGTCGCGGAGTACGCCGCCTTCCTGCGCGCGAACGAGCTGCGCATCGACAAGTTCCTCCGGCGCTTGTTCGCCGATCCGGCCTTCTACCGCGAAGAGGTGGTCGGACGCCGCGTGGCCCCGCCGATCGAATGGCTGGTGGGCAACGCGCGCCGCCTCGACCTGTCCGCGCCGGGCCAGATGGTGCTCAACATGGGCGACGTGCTCGGCCAGCGCCTGTTCTGGCCGCCGAGCGTCAAGGGTTGGGAGCCCGACATGGCGTGGATCACGACGGCCACGATGATGTACCGCTCGAACATGGCGGGGATCATGCTCGGGCTCGTGTCCGTGCAGGACCTGATCCGCGACGCCGAGTTCGACGAACGCTCGATGGGCGACGAGCCGATGATGGCGGCCGCGAAGAAGAGCCGCAGCAACGGCCTCAACCAACTGGCCTACATCCAGGACGCGGGCTGGAAGCCCGGGTTGTCGCTCGTCCCGCGCGCCAAGGCCGCGCTGGCCGTCGGGGACGCGCGCCTCGCCGCGTGGCTCTCCGTCGAGCTGCTGGCCGTCGAGGTCCCGCTCGACTCGGGCGTGCGCGACTCCATCGCCGCGTTCCTGGCGCGCGAGCGCCGCGAAGCGGGCATCGAGATGGAGACCGCGCTCCTCGACCACCCGCAGGCCGAGGCGGTCCTGCGCCGCGCCGCGCACTTCGTGCTCAGCCTGCCCGAATCCCAGCTCAACTGAAGCAACGCGCCTCGAAGGAAGACCACGCCATGGACCATCCGCACCAGGCTTCGAATCGACGCCCCGACCGCCGCGGCTTGCTCGTCGGCGGCGCCACCATCTTCGGCGGCATGTGGCTCCTCGGCCGCTCCGGCCTGGCGCGGGCGACGCGCGAGGCGGTCGAGCAGGCCAAGGACGCGCCGCCCAAGGCGCTGCTGCTGCTCGAGCTGTCGGGCGGCAACGACGGCCTCTCTTGCATCGTGCCCTGGGCCGACGACTTGTACCACGGCGCGCGCGCCCGCACGGGCCACAAGGCGGACACCGTCAAGAAGATCGACGACTACCGCGGCTTCCACTTCGCGCTGGCGAACATGCAGGCCCAATGGAACGAGGGCAAGCTCGCCATCGTGGAGGGTTGCGGGTACGACGACCCCAACCACAGCCACTTCACCTCGCAGGACATCTGGCACACCGCGCGCCACACCGGGCGCGCCTCGGGCGACGGCTGGATCGGCCGCCTGATGGCGGAGATGCACCCGCAGGACAAGGAAGTGCCGCACATGGTGCATGTCGGCCAGTCGCTGCCCTACTCGTTGAAGAGCGGCTCGCACGCCGTGGTGTGCCTCGACCAGCCGCCGCCCTACCGCTGGGCCGCTGGCGGCGACGACATCGCGCGCGAAGGCGGCATGCGCCGCCCCGAGGCGGGCCATCCGCTCGAGCAGATCCGCAGCGTCGTGCGCAACGCGCAAGCGAGCTCCTCCGCGATCCGCCGCGCGGCCGCGGAATACAAGCCGCGCGTCGAGTACCCCAAGCACGACCTGGGCCAGGACATGCAGACCGCGGCGGCCTTGCTGCAGTCGCGCCTCGGCGTGACGGTCATGTCGGTGACGCACCACGGCTACGACACGCACGCCAACCAGGTCTACCGCCACGACAAGCTCATGCAGGAGCTCGACGGCGCGCTCGGCGCGTTCCTCGCCGACGTGCGCGGCACGCCTTCGGGCGACAACATCGCCATCCTCGTCTTCAGCGAGTTCGGCCGTCGCGTGCCCGACAACGCCTCCATGGGCACCGACCACGGCACCGCCGGACCGATGTTCCTGCTGGGCTCTCCCGTCAAGGGCGGCTTGCACGGCAAGCACCCGTCGCTCGCGGACCTCGTCGACGGCGACCTCAAGCACACCACCGACTTCCGCCGCGTGTACGCCAGCGTGCTCGATGGCTGGTTCGGCGTGCCGAACGAGCGCGTGCTCGGCGCGCGCCACGAGCCGATCTCGGGGGTGTGGGCGTGAGCGCGCTGCTCCTCGCTTGCGCCTTGGCGTCGTTCGCGCAGGACTCCGCGCGCACGCGCGAAGAGCACTACCAGAGCGGACGTCCGATGGTCTCCGTGCAGGAGCTCGAGGTGCGCCCCGGCGAGTGGGTGCGCCACGGCGTCGAACGCGCCTGGTATCCCGAAGGCGCGACCGACCACGAGGGATCGTGGGAGCGCGGGCGCAAGGTCGGCACCTGGACCTGGTGGTTCGCCAACGGACGCAAGGAATCGGAGGGCGCCTTCGTCGACGACCTCGCGCAGGGTCCGTGGACCTTCTGGCGCGAGAGCGGTCGCATGGTGATGGCCGGCTCGTTCGAGCGCGGCGTCGCGACCGGCCAATGGACGTGGAACTGGATGTACAGCGACAAGAAGAAGGCCCAGGGCGCCTTCGTCGCCGGCCAGCTCGAAGGTCCGTGGACCGCGTGGCACGAGGACGGCGGCGTCGCCGAGCAAGGTGCGTGGAGCGCCGGCAAGAAGCACGGCACGTGGACCGAGTGGCATCCGAACGGCTCGCTCAAGGCCACCGGCGCGTGGAAGCAGGGCCTGCGCCACGGCGAGTGGCAGGAGTGGCACGACGACGGCTCGACGGCCTCCAAGGGGGCGTGGGTCGAGGGCGAGCGCCACGGCGCCTGGGAGTTCCGCTCGAAGGGCGATGTTCCGCTGCAATCGGGCGCATTCGAGCGCGGTCGCGAGTCGGGCGCGTGGATCTTCCACCACCCAGACGGCAAGAAGAGCGAGGAAGGAACGTTCGTCGCCGGCAAGCCGCAGGGGCGTTGGATGCTGTGGCGCGCCGACGGGACGCTCGAGCGCCAAGGCTCGTACAAGGACGGCTTGTGCGAGGGCGAGTGGACCCATCACGGTCCCGACGGCGCGCTCGTCGAGCGACGCGCGTACGTGGCCGGCAAGATCGTCGCCGGCAAGTGAGCGGCCACTGCTAGCAAGCCACTCCGGCCTGCAAGCCTTGCCGGCTGGCCGATAGCCGCGAGGAGCAGGTCGCCGCGACGGGCAAGCAGCCGCGCACAAGGGCCTGCGGCGCCGAAGAGGCTGCGACGCCCAAGAGGTCGCGGCGACGGGAGGGGTCGCGACGCCGAAAGGGCCGCGGCGCCGAAGACGCTGCGGCGACGATCTGGTTGCCGCGACGAAGAGGCTGCCGCGCGTCCGTCAAATTTGTTGGACAGACTCGCCGCGCAAGACGCGGCCGAGGCGGCGCAGCTCGTCGCGGTCCGCCGGCGCGCCAGGCAGGCCCGGATGCTGGCCCTCGGCGTCGGTGGGCACGAGGTGCACGTGCGCGTGGCGCACGACCCACCCGACGACGCTGGTGCAGACGCGCTCGCACCCGAGGCGCTCCTTCTGGACGAGCGCCACGCGCCGCACGAAGCTCCACAGTCGCGCGTGCTCGTCCTCGGGCAGGTCGTACAGGTACGGGACCACGCGTCGCGTGGCCACGACCACATGCCCCGGTCGAAACGGCGTCGGGGACAGGAAGGCCACATGGCCTTCGTCCTCGGCCACGATCTCGGCGTCGACGCGGCCGGCCACGAGCTCGGCGAAGGTGGGATGCGATCCGTGCATGGCGTGCAAGCGAGCCGCTCCAGCCGTCGCGCGCCCGTTCGGCGGCGCGCGGGAGGTGCCGCGGCGCTGGCGGGACGGTAGCATCTGCCCTGCCATGCCCGCGCCCCCGTCCGACGCCCGCTCCTTGTCCGCCGTCTGCGTGTCCACCACGCCCTGCGGCGACGACGGGGTGGTGCTCAAGATCCGCGTCGAGGCGCCGCAGCCGCCGTTGCGTGCCGCGCGCTTCTGGATGTTGCGGCGCGAGGATCGCTTGTCGCCGGCCATCCCGCGTCCGTTCTCGCTCTACCGCCAGCAAGGCGACGAACTCGAGTTCCTGATCAAGGTCATGGGCGCCGGCACCAAGGCCTTGGCCGCCTGCACCCCCGGCACCAAGCTGCGCGCCATCGGCCCCTTGGGCAACGGTTGGCCCACGCTCGACGGCGAGGGCGACATGTGGGTCATGCTCGCGGGTGGCATCGGCTCCGCGCCGTTCTGGATGGGCGTCGAACAAGCGCTCGCCGGCATGGATGGTCGCGCGCCGTGCCCGCCGTCCAAGCTCGCGATCCTCTACGGCGCCGCGACGAAGGGCCTCCTGTACGACCTCGACGGGTTCCGGTCGCTCGGCGTGCGCGTCGAGACATGCACGATGGACGGCAGCCACGGGCTGAAGGGCCACGTGCTGCAACTCCTCGAGGACCTGCAGCGGCGCGGCGAGTTGCCGCGCAAGGTGCGCCTCCTGGCTTGCGGGCCGGAACGCATGCTCGAGGCGGTCGAGAAGCACGCGCGCGCCGCGGGGCTGCCGTGCTGGTTGTCGCTCGAGACGATGATGGGCTGCGGCGTGGGCATCTGCAACGGCTGCCCCGTGCCCACGCTGCCCGAGGGTCCGATGGGGGGATGGAGCAACGCCAAGTGCTGCGTCGAGGGCCCGGTGTTCTCGACCGACTGCGTGACGATGGTCGGCGCGCACTGAACCACGCGCGTCGCCCGGCGATCGCGCGGCGGCGGCTCCCGTTGTTGTCAAATTGATTTGACGGCGGTCGCGGGCGCGACGGCCGTCAAGGGGCAAGGCGCGCCAAGCCCATCTCGATGCGTTCGATGGTCGAACGGCGCTCGCGCGCGTCGCCGCGCATCGCCTGCGCGCGCGCGAGGGCCTCCTGCAGCGAGCGTCGCGCCGCTTCCCGGTCCCCCAGGTCCAGTTGCAGCCTGGCGCAGGCCTCGGAGGCGTGCGGATCCTCGGGCGCCAAGGCCGCCGCGCGCGACCACTCGGCCAAGGCGGCCTCCGCGCGCCCGAAGCGGCGGTGCACCTCGGCCAGCGTGCGCGCCACCTCGGCGTCGCCGGGGAATGCGAGCTTGGCGCGTTGGCCCCACTTCGTCGCGCGCCGATCGTCCATCCGGTCCGCGTCGGCGCGCGCCAGCTCGAGCAGGCTCGTCGCCGAGGCGAAGGGAAGCTCGTCCAACGCCGCCTCCAGTTGGACCTCCACCGCCGCCTGGCGCGCGCGCCGCGTCCACGCGCGCACGAGGTAGGGCGCGGCCTGGACCGGTCCTTCGAGCTGCAGCAGCAGCGCGCCCGCCAGGTAGTGCGCGTCGAAACTCGTCGGCAGCAGGTCGCAGGCGCGACGCGCCGACAGCAGCGCGCCGTTGCGCTCGCCGCGCGCGGCGAGGATGCGCGCGCGGGACAGGTGCGCCGCGCCGTGGTCCCCGTCGAGCGCGATGGCCCGATCGGCGTCGGCGAGGGCCTCGTCCATGCGCCCCGCCGCGGCCAGCAGTTGCGCGCGCGCCACGCAGGGCCGCGGATCGCGCGGATGCGCGGCGCGCGCCGCTTCGACCTGGCGCAGCGCCTCCGCCGCGTCGCCCGCCCGCTCGTGCATGCCCGCGAGCCGCAGCCGCGCACGCACCGAGGACGGATCGAGCCGCAGGGCCTCGGCGAAGCTGCGCCGCGCGGCGTCGAAATCGCCCATGCGCGCGAGGAGCACGCCGAGATCCTCGTGGGCCTCGGGGTGCAGCGGATTCGCCCGCAGCGCCATCTCGAAGGCCTCGCGCGCCTTGTCAAGTTCTCCTGACAAGGTGCGCGCCACGCCCAGGCCGGTCCAGGCCTCCTCGGCCCCGGGCAGCCGCTCGACCACGGACTGGAAGATGCCGGCCGGCGTCTCGTAGTCGTTGTAGCCGTCGATGTCCGCCTCGAAGAGCAAGGCCCACGCGTAGCCGGAGTTGGCCTGCAGATGGTCCTCGCCGCTGCCGAAGATGGTGTCGTCGCCGCGCTTGGCCGCGGCCAGCAAGTCGAGCGCCGCTTCGAAGCGCGCCTTGGCCTCGAACAGGGCGCGCGCGTCGCCGTCGCGCTTGTGGCGCTCGAGCAAGACGCGACCCAGTTGCCACTGCGCGTAGGGCGCGCGCGGGCTCTCCGACGCCGCCTGCCGCAGCAGGGTCTCCTCGTCGCGCCACGCGGCGATGCGTTCGCGGCTGATGAAGGCCAGCGGCGCGCACAAGACGAAGGCCGCGACCACCGCGACCCGGCCAAGTCGCGCGGCCGCGAGGCCCGCGAGCAGCGCCGGACCGAAGCTCGCCAAGTACAGGTAGCGGTCGGACAGAGGGAAGATCCCGAGCGACTCCACCCGGCCGACGAGCGGCACGAGGGCCGCGGGCGCGAACAAGGCGGCGCACGCGGCGAGGCGCGCGTCCTTGCGCCAGCACCACCACGCCAGCAGCCCCGAGGAGGCCAGCGCGACGAGCGGCATCCACGCCTTGCTCCAGTCGAAGGCGGGGGTGAACGACCGGAACAGGACCAGCGGATGCGGCCACCACGCGAGCTGTGTGCCGCCGCCCAGCAGTTCGAGGCGCAGCAACCACAGGCGCGCATCCGGCACGCCGAACCCGGTCGTCGTGCGCGCGAGGCCTGCGCTCCATTCGCCGAAGGCCAACGCCCTGCCGCCGTACCAAAGGGCCAGCGGCGCGAGCAACGCCAGCCCGACCCGGAGGCGCGTTCCTGGCGCCGCCAGCGATGCCAGCCGCTCGCGCCCCGGCGCGCACTCCACGAGGGCGACCAACGGCACGAGCGCCAGCGCCATTTCCTTGCAGAAAAGCGCCAGCGCGAACCACGCGCCCGCCTGCCATGGCGTCCGTCCGGCTTCGCGCGCCCGCACCCACGCAGCGAGCATCAAGAAGGCGCACAGTCCGAAGGCCGGATCTCCGATGGCGCTGATCCACGCGACGCTCTCGACGTGCGTCGGGTGGAAGGCCCACAACGCCGCCGCCACCAAGGCCACGGTGCTCGAGCGGGACAGGGCGCGCGCGCACCGCCAACAAGCGGCGATGGCCGCGAGGTGCAGCGCCAGCGAAACGAGGTGGAAGGTCCACGGGTCCCCGTCGCCCGCCACCCAAGAGAGCCTCAACAGCCCCACCGCGACCGGCCTCCAATACCCCACCGCCCGCGC
Source organism: Planctomycetia bacterium (assembly GCA_046341775.1). Taxonomy (GTDB): domain Bacteria; phylum Planctomycetota; class UBA1135; order UBA1135; genus SXXH01. The sequence goes on along the minus strand of JBKDQQ010000198.1, from coordinate 2,834 downwards.
CGTCTCGGCATCGGCGAAGTCCCACATGCCGCTGGTGAACATCTCCCGCCAATGCGAGGCGTCCGTGACGACCGGATTGGCGAGCACGAGCAGGCGATCGTCGTAGACGAAGTCGCCCTGCAGGACGGGGGCGTGGAGCCAGGCGGCTGCGACGAGGAGCAGGCCGAGGGCGAGCAGGTCGAGGCGGCGCGAGGGGGTGCCGGGCATGGGAGGGATGCTGGTCCCGTTCATTGTGCGCGACCGGGAAGCCGTTCCGACGCCGCATCCGCAGGCACACTGCGTTTTTTCGGCCATGCCTGGCACGGCCGTGCCTCCGTGCGCGTCCATGGAAGAGGTGTTGCCGGAAGGTTGGTCGCGGAGTTGCCTCCGACGCGCCGGAATGGGCTCCCGTCCCATCCCGGAGGACTCGCGGGCCTCCACGGCGAGCGCAGATGATCAGCCGCACCGCAAGCGGTACGCGCTGGTGCGCGCATGTCCGGTGGCCGCGCATCGATGGTCGGCGAAGTACCCGACTTGCGAAGCGCCCACTGCACTCCAAGAACCAGCTCTCGGCCTGTTCCCGGCCGCCCGTCCCAGAACGCACGGGATGACCTGCCCGTGGCGTCTTGCGACGGATTCGGTCTCCAGGCCGCGCACAACGAACGGGACCAGCATCAAAAAAAGAGCGCGAGGGGCCTCCCGACCCCCCGCGCACATAAACCGTGGCCCTAATCCCGCCTCAGGGGCAGAAGGTCACCTGCAAGCCATCGCTCAGGTTGAACCCCGCGCCGCCGCCCGCCGGATTGCGGTACCACAACTGGAAGTTGCGGGGGCTGTTGGCCGGGATGGTGCTGGCGGGGCTGGTGGTGAAGTTCAGGGTGTAGGCCGCGTCGCCGAAGGGCGAGGCGTTCATGATCGGCAGGCGCGTCGTGGGGTTGCCCACGCAGCGGTAGCCGTTGCCGAACGGCGCGAAGGTCTGGTTCGGGCCGAAGAAGTAGAGGCAGGCCGCGTTGGGCGGCACGCCGTTCGTCACCAGCGTGAAGTTGTTGGTGGCGATCGAGGTGCTGCCCGAGTACGCCATCGTGGCGCCGAAGATGTCGTAGCTGTTCGGCGCCGCCTGGCAGTACGACTGCGGGGCGGTGCCGCCCTGCGGGCTGACCGGCCAGGCGTTCGAAAGCGCCGAGTTGGCCGAGCCCGGGATCTTCACCAGCAGGTCGCCAGGGCCGGCGGCGGTGGGCGCGGTCAGGGTGATCGTCGTGCCGCCCGCGGAGGCGACGTTCGTCACCTTGAGCGGGTCGCCGGACGCGTTGTTCAGGCGCGTGAACCACACCTCGTTGCCCGTGGGCGCGAAGTTGGAGCCGGTGATCGTCAGCGAGCAGCCCGACTGCACCACGTTCGAGATGATCGGCTTGGTGGCGGCGGCGACGCCGTAGATGGCCTGCACGCCGGCGATGTCGTCCGCGCTGATCGTGCGCTCGTTCGCGCCGTTGACCGTGGCTACCGCCTGCATGGTCGCGCCGGCCACCGTCGAGTGGCCGAGGCCCAAGGCGTGGCCGAGCTCGTGCGTGCCGACGCCTTGCAGGTCGTACTGGCCGACGCCGGGCGAGCCGGGGCCGTCGCTCCAGTTGGCGGCGTCCTGGTAGAAGCGGATGCGCCAGCCGTCCTGGATCGGCGTCTCGCAGTACGCGAGCGTGCCGCCGGAGCTGCCCGACAGCTCGGAGATGATGTTGTCGTTCACGCCGCCGATGCCCGTCGCCAGTCCTTGCCACGACGGGTCGAAGTTGGCGCCGCCCGAACCCAGGCCGGCGGGCTGCGTCGGGTCGCCGTTGCCGTTGCCGTGCAGCCTCGAGCCCCACTCGAGGTTGGCCTTCCACATCGCCAGGGCGACGCCCGTCGCGCCCGGGAAGTTCGCGTCCGGCGTCGTGTTGTCGTTGGCCGTGGGGTCCGTGAAGTTGTTGAAGACGCGGAAGTCGCGCTGGGCGAGGCCCAGGTTGCCGCCGATGGTCGTGTAGGCCTCGGTGCGCGTCGGCAGGGCGAGGAACGCGGCGCCGCCGAGCACGGCGAGGGGGACGAGGAAGCGTGCGTGCTGCATGGGGGGCCTCAGCGCTGCTGGTTCTTTTGTTCGGTGAGGGTCTGGATGCGCGCACGCAGGTCGTCGAGCGCGATGTTCGCCGGCACGGCGTAGCCGTCGCCGCGACCTTGGACGACGCGCCCCTTCTTCGAGGCGATCGTGCGGTACAAGCCGCCGTGCGAGGTCATCAAGGCGTTGCCCGCCAAGTCCCCGCCCATGTTCTTCTCGCGCTTCCAGAACGCGACGACATCGTTGCCGACCTTCTGGTCGTCGGCCGAGGGCGCTTCGCTGTTGTAGACGCCTTCGGTGGGGCTGATGAAGCCGCCGGGGAAGGTCACGTCGACCGTCTGGGGTTGCCCCGAGGCGAGGTTGACGCCTTCGACGGTGAGCGTCGTGTAGTACAGCTCCGGCCCGTCCTTCGGGTGGTCGATGCGGATGACCTTCTTGGCGACGATGCGGCCGTGGACCGCGCCATCGGCGCGTTGGACCATCTGGCCGAGGTCCAGCCGTTCGATGGCCGCCGTGGCGAAGGCCGAGAAGGCCACGAGGAGCGCCGCGAGGGCGTAGGCGTGCTTGCGCATGGGTGGGAGGTGTCCTCTTGGAGGAAGAGACGGTCCGCGCTGGACGGATCGTTGGATGCACTTTGGACGGCCCGCGGGCCTCGCCGGGTTCCATCCCGGGTTCACGGCGCCTTCCCGGGCGATCCCGGATCCGGCACCACGGACCGCCCTAGCGTACCGCCCATTGACGGTCCTCGCCCGGGGCGCGGACTGCTTTCCGGCGC
>JBKDQQ010000197.1:0-5699 GCA_046341775.1 Planctomycetia bacterium | reverse complement strand
GCGCGTGCACGACAAGTTCGCCGAGCTCAAGCTGGCGCAGGCCGAGCGTTGCCCGAAGGCGCTGGGCACGATGGTCAAGGCCAGCGAGGTGCAGTTCCACCACGAGGTGACGAACCAGTACCTCTGGAACCACTTCTGATCGCGCAAGGACGCGACCGGACAGTCCTTGGCCGCGCCTCCTGCACGCGCATGTCGCGAGTGCAAGAGGCGCGGTCGCTTGTTGGCGGACCGTCCGAGGTCACTTGTACATGACCTCGTCCTTCAGCGAGTACAGGATCGCCAGCATCTCGCGTCGCTCGCCTTCGCCGATGCCGTGCTTGTCCAGCACCTTGAGCACGTCGTCGATGGCGGCCACCAGTTCGCGTTCGTCCAGGTTCATGCCCTTGTGGGCCGTGGGCATGTCGCGGCCCTGGTACTTCTCGGGTCCGCCCGTACCCATGCCCACGAACGTGCGCACATTGGTCTCGAGCTTCGCCGTGTCGACGATCTCGAAGCGGGTCTTGATCAACGGGTTGGCGAGGTGCGCCTGGACGATGTCGCGTGCGATGGCGGCGACCTTGTCGGCGCCGCCCAGGCGCTCATAGAGGCTTTTTGTCATGGAAGTGTGTGTTGGCTGATGGCCGAGGGGGAATCCCGATGCGGCTCGGAAGGCTAGGCCCGTCGCCGGGGTGCTGCATGAGGGCCGGATGAGAATCGCCGGCCGGCTATCCGGGCAGGAAGCGATAGCCGCTGCCGCGGACGGTGGCCAGCAAACCCGACTCCCGGCCCAGCTTCCTGCGCAAGGCGAGCACGACGACGTCGACGACATTGCTTCCTACCGCGTCCTGCCGTTCACCCCATACCTCGTCGAGGAGCTGTTCCCTACCCACGATGGCGCCCTTGGCCCTCATCAGGACGCTCAGCACTCCATACTCGAGTTGCGTGAGGGTGGTCCTGGCGCCGTCGACGACCAACTCGCGGGCTGCGTCATCGAGTTCGACCAAGCCTTGCATGCCCAGCTCGCGTCGCACCAGATTGCGCAGCCAAGCATCGACCGATCCATGGCCGAACTCCAACAGGGCGGTCGCGTGCGGCAATCGGCGTTCCGAGTGAAGCACCTCGAAGCCCAGTTCCTGCGCAGCCGACGCATACGGCGCGAGATCGGACACCGCCAAGTACACGCGCTGCAGCGAAGGACGCATCTCGAGGTAGGCGCGCTTGACATCCAGCCAGCACGCGGCCTGCACGGGAGAGGGCGCCTCGCCGGCTTCAAGGCCCAGCCAGCGGCGCAGGAAGAGGGTCTTGCGCGGAGCCTCGACCAAGCCCCTTGGCAGGTGGTTCGACCAGGCGCTGGTCATCGGGTCCGCCTCCAGCGCCTCTCGAGTCGTCGAGGAGGGGTCGAACAAGCAGTAGTATCCGACCACGTCCCTATTCGCGTCGCGCACGACGCGGAAGGCGCCAGGCAGCGCGCTCCACCAATGGGACGCGATCGCCCGACCAGCATCCCCGTCATGGCGCAACGCGAGATCCAGCACCGCATCGCGGTCCTGCATCCGCGCGCGTTCCACCGCGAGTTGCTGCTGCGCACTCGGAAAGAAGGCCTCGCGCACGATCGGATTGTCGATCAGATAGACGGCATCTGCCGTGTAGCGCCAAAGGTCGGAGCTGGACACGGCACCTGCATTGCGCTCGAGTTCGCGCCAAGCCGCGCGCCGAAGCGCCGTGAACCGCGCCGGATCCGCTGCCCGCAACCGCTGGGCGACCGCCTCGTGCACGGCCGGGTGCAGCACCAAGCCATCCTTGCGCGCCTCCACGATCGGCGACTCCGAAAGCCGCGCGTAGAGCTCTTCGGCACCTTCATCGCCGGACAACGCGCCGAGGCCAGGGCGGGTGAGGCGCCGCACCGTGGACATCGCCTCCAAGGCAGTCCGCAGCTTCGCGTCCGTTCCATCCAGGAAGTAGCCGGAGAGCTGGTTCACGACCTCGTGCATCGCCACATCCACCGGGCATCCGCCGGCATGATGGCGCGCGGCGGCGGCGGCGAGCCGCAAGGCCAAGGGATGTCCGCGCGCGAGTTCCAAGAGGCGGACCGCATCCTCGCCCGCGACGCCGGCATGCTCGAGGATGCGCATGGCGCTGTCCGCGGGCAGCTCCCTCAGGCGGAGACTCGCTGGCAAGCCATCCGCTGCGAGCCACGCGGGGTTGGGCGTGCGGCGCGAGCACAGCACCAGCCGCAGTGCCGGATGCCGCTCCGGCAACACTTCGCGGATCCAGGCGTCAAGCAAGAGGAAGGCATCGTAGTTGTCCAGGCAAGCCACGCAGCGCGGGCCTTCCGCATCGCGCCCAGACAGATCATGCGCGGCGATGGAGTCCATGAACCCCTGCTCGGTCGGCTCGATCGCCCGGCAATCGAGGACGACCACGCGATGCTCCGCCTCGAGCGCGCGCTCCTCGAAGGCGCGCAGGAGCCTGGTCTTGCCGATGCCGGGAACTCCGTGCACGTGCATGACGCGCGGCGAGTTCGGCTGCAACATTCGCATGAGCAGTAGAAGCTCGGACTCGCGGCCGAAGCAGGGCGAATTGGTGGCACCGGCCGCAGGCTCGCGCTTGGGGGTCGTCATTGCTTGCGGACCATGGCAATCCTAGCCTGCCGACTCGGCGCTGCAGGTGGCAATCGCGCTTCAAGTCCAAGCGCCTTGCAGCCTGCGATGCCCGCTCTCGTTGGCTTGCACGCAGGCCGGTCTTCCCTGGCGGCGGTGGATGCAAGGTGCCGACCTGGCATGGGTTGGCGTGGCGTGGATCCGTCGGCGGTGGCGCACTCCTGCGTGGTGGTCCGGTGAGTCCGTCGGCGCTCGCGCTCTCCTGCACGGATGCGCAGGCCGGGAGTCCGTGCAGTGCAGACCGGGCAATGCAGGCATCTCGCTCCCGGCATGGCAGCCTGCATCGCGGCGAGCCTGGCAGCCTCACTTGCGGGGGCAGTCGATGCCGCTCATGCCACCTGCATGTTCCGTCCGGCTCTTTGCGCCTTCTGCACGCAAACTTGGCCGCGGCTTGCCGTGCGAGGCTTCGGATCCATGGCATGTCCACCTTGCACCGCTCGCCCTCGAGCTTGCTCTCCTTCGCCGTCCTAGCGTCGCTGTCGTGCCACGCCGCGACAAGCACCGAGGCTCGCGCTCAGACCACCTTCGGCGACGCGCACCCCGTGTTCGTGGCGCGTTGCTCGGGCTGCCATGCGGTGGTCGGCTTCGGCGGGTTCAACATCGCCTACCCCGATCCGGTCTCGGCCTACACCGATGCGCAGGCACCGTCCTACTACAGCCCGGGCCAAACCAAGGGCTACGCCTCGGTCGTGCGCATGCTGGACGGGACGATGCCGATGAACGGCGGCTGCACCGGCAACCCAAGCCTCGACGCCGGCAATCCGTTGTGCGCCACAGCGCCCGAGTTGGCCTTGGTCCAAGCATGGATCGCCAACGGACAGTTGCCGCCTCCCGCCACGACGGGCACGAGCTTCTGCTCGGGCTACCAGGATCCCACGCCTTGTCCGTGCGGCAACGCGGGCTTGCCGAGCGCAGGATGCGCGCATGCCGGCGACCCCTTGGGCGCGCGCCTCGTGGGACGCGGCCTCGCGAGCCTCGCGCAGGACGCGTTGGTGTTGGAAGCCACGCGCTTGCCGAATTCGGCGGCCTTGTTCATCCAAGGCGATGCCGCCGCGGGCACGGGCCAAGGACAGGTGTTCGGCGATGGATTGATGTGCGTCGCCACCAATGTGGTGCGCTTGAAGACGCGCACGCCAATCGCCGGCACGGCGCGGCATCCCGCGCCCGGCGACGCGCCCTTGTCCGCGCAAGTACAAGCGCCCGGCGGCGTGAAGCACTATCAGGTGCTCTTCCGCAACGCGGCGAGCTACTGCACGCCGTCGACTTGGAACGGCACGAACGGACTGCGCGTGATCTGGGCCCCGTGATCTGGGCCCCGTGATCTGGGCCCCGTGATCTGGGCCCCGTGACTTGGGTCCCGTGACTTGGGTCCTGTGAACTGGGCCCCATGACCCAAGCCCCGTGACCGGCGTCAGGCTTGGCGGCACTGGACCGAGTCCACGCCATCCAACAGCGCCAGATCCTGCACCAGGGCCTGCACGGCGCCGCCCTCGGCGATCGCCACCTCGTACACGCGCTCCAGGTTCGCGCCGCGGGCTTGGCAGGCGGCCTCCGACAACACGCCCTCGGCGCCGTGGCGGGCCAACACGGCGCGCACGGCGTCCGGCGGAGCGGCTTGCGGCGCGCCGATGATCGACAAGCGGTGGGTCGAGTTGGAGACGAGGGTCGCCGGCGCCTCGGCGCGGAACAACCACGCCGCCAAGGCCACGAGCGGGAGCGCGGCCAGCGGCAGGATGAAGTAGCCCGCCCCGACCGCCATGCCGACCGCCACGGCGCAGATGACGAAGGCGGTGTCGCGCGTGTCGGAGACCACCGTGCGGAAGCGGACGATCGACAGCGCGCCGACGATGCTGAAGGCGCGCGCGACATTGCTGCCGATGACGATGGTGGTCAGGGCGAGCAGGAGCGTCAGCAACACGAGCGTCGCCATCAAGGAACGCTGCTGCGGCGTGGTGGCGCCACCCTTGCCTAGCCGGCAGACCGCCGCGACCCCCGCGCCCAGCGCCAGCGCGGCGACGAGGCGCGCCAAGGCCGACGAGAGCGGCACCTCCGCGTCCGTGGCGAAGGCCGAGGTCAACCAGTCCATGTCCATCTCCCGCGCGCGGATCCCATCGTGTCAAGAAACCACGACACGCACCGCGTTGCAACCCGACACCGGGGTGCGGGCGCCGATGGAACGAACCGAGCCCGGCGTTGGCCGGGCTCGGCTCGCGTTCGAGGATCGGAGATCCGACGGGCCGGTGGTTGGGCGTCCGTCCCGTCGGATTCCGTGTTGCTTGCAGGCCGTGGGCGGGCCGCGCCCGCCTACGGCGCGGGGCTCATTGGGCCCGCGTGGCGGCCAGATCGAAGCGGTCGAGGTCCATGACCTTGGTCCAGGCCGCCACGAAGTCGCGCACGAACTTGTCGGCGCCGTCGTTGCTGGCGTAGACCTCGGCGATGGCCCGCAACTGCGAGTTCGAGCCGAACACCAAGTCGACCGCGCTGGCCGACCACTCGACGGCGCCCGTCTTGCGCGAGACGCCCTCGTACATGCCCGCCGCGTCGGCGTCCTTGCGCCACGCCACGCCCATGTCGAGCAGGTTGACGAACCAGTCGTTCGTCAAGGATTCCGGACGCGTGGTGAATACGCCCGCCTTCGAATCGCCATGGTTCGCGCCGAGGACGCGCAAGCCGCCGACCAGCACCGTCATCTCCGGCGCGCTCAGCGTCAGCAACTGGGCGCGATCGACCAGTTGCTCGGCCGTCGGACGGCCGTTGGCGGGACCGGCGTAGTTGCGGAACCCGTCCGAGGTCGGCTCGAGCGTCGCGAACGACGCCGCGTCGGTCATGGCTTGGGTGGCGTCCGTGCGCCCCGGGGCGAACGGCACGACCAGGCTGCGACCGCCGCGCTTGGCGGCTTCCTCGACGGCGGCGCAACCCGCGAGGACGATCATGTCGGCCATCGAGATGCGCTTGCCACCGGCTTGCGCCGCGTTGAACTCGCCGCGGATGGAGTCGAGCTTCGCCAGCACCTTGGCCAGTTCGGCCGGTTCGTTGACCGCCCAGTCCTTCTGCGGGGCG
>JBKDQQ010000196.1:0-2277 GCA_046341775.1 Planctomycetia bacterium | reverse complement strand
CTGCAGAACAACTTCTTCCTCATGATCCAGCTCGCGTACGCCGAGGCGCTCGGCGACTGGAGCGAGATCAACAAGGAGAGCGCGAAGATCCAGGCCGTGACGGCCGAGGACATCAAGCGCGTCGCCAACCAGTACTTCGGCAGGAACAACCGCTCCGTCGCGACCTACACCCGCAAGGCGGGCGCGGCGCCCGCGGCGGACCCGGACCTGGCAGCCCTGCCCGCCCCGATGCAGGCGATGGCCCGCCAGGCCGCGAAGAAGATCTCCGAGGAGAGGGACGCCGCCAAGCTCAAGGAGGGCCTCGGCCAGCTCGAGCAGCAGGCCGCGCAGGTGCCGCCGCAGATGGCGCCCGTGCTCGACTACCTCAAGAAGAAGAGGCACGCCCGCATCGCGGAGCTCGAGGCCGCCAAGTGACCCGCACGACGAAGGAACGCAGGACCATCGCCATGAAGACCATCGCCATCCTCCCGACCCTCGCCCTCGCCGCGCTCGCGGCGTGCGCGTCCACCAAGCCCGCCGCGACCGCCGCGGCCGCCCCGAAGGCGGACGCCGCCCCGGCGAGCGTGCCCATGGCCAAGCCCGCGCCCGCCGCCGCGAAGGACGCGGCGCCGGCGGCGTGGAAGTCCGACCGCAGCGCGAAGCTGCCGGGCCGGCCCGAGGACCTGAAGTACGCCGCGCTCGACTTCGTCCCGCCGCGCGCGAAGGACTTCCGCCGCACGCTGCCGGACGGCACGCCCGTCTACATGGCGCCCAGCAAGGAGTTCCCGCTGGTGTCGCTCACGCTCACCTTCAAGGGCGGGCCGTACATGGACCCGAAGGACATCCCCGGCCTCACCGCCGCGATGGCCGGGATGGTCCGCACGGGCGGCACCGCCACCGTCAAGCCCGCGGACCTCGACGAGAAGTTCGACTTCCTCGCGACCAACGCGGGCGTCGCCGGCGGGCCGGGCTCCGTGACCGCCACGATGAACTGCCTCAAGTCCAACCTCGACGACAGCATGAAGCTGTTCTTCGACATGCTCCGCAACCCCGGCTTCGACCAGGCGCGCCTGGACATCCTGCGCGGGCAGGCGATCGAGGGCATGAAGCAGCGCAACGACGAGGCCGGCTCGATCCTCGGCCGCGAGTGGTCGTACAGCGTCTACGGCGAGGACCACTTCGAGAGCGCGCAGCCCACCAAGGAGGGCTGGGACGCGATCACCCCGGAGAAGCTCCGCGCGCAGCACGCGCGGCTGATCCACCCGGGCAACGTGATCATCTCCGTCACCGGCGACTTCGACCCGGACGACATGGCCAAGCGCCTCGCCGCCGCGATGGACGGCTGGGCGAAGGGCGAGATGGCCCCGAACCCGCCCGCGCCGACGCACGTGGTCAAGCCGGGCGTCTACCACGTGGGCAAGGACATCCCGCAGGGCAAGGTGCGCATCGGCCGCCGCAGCATCCAGCGCGACGACCCCGACTACTACGCGGCCGAGGTGATGAACGACATCCTCGGCGGCGGCGGGTTCACGAGCCGCCTGATGAAGAACATCCGCTCCAACGAGGGCCTCGCGTACAGCGTTGGCTCGCGCTTCGGCGCGGGCGCGTACTACCCGGGCACCTTCGCGGGCGCGTTCGAGTCGAAGAACGCCACCGTGGCGCTCGCCATCAAGATCATGCGCGACGAGTTCAAGCGCATGCAGGACGAGCCGGTGACGGCCGAGGAGCTCGACGTGGCCAAGAAGGGCTTCATCGAGGCGTTCCCCGGCCAGTTCTCGAGCAAGGACGCCACGCTCGGCCTGTTCGTCGCCGACGAGTGGACCGGCCGCGACCCCGAGTACTGGCAGCGCTACCGCGACAACATCCAGAAGGTGACCGCGGCGGACGTGCAGCGCGTGGCGAGGAAGTACCTCAACTTCGACGACATGGCAGTGATCGTGGTCGGCAAGTGGGACGAGATCGCCCCGGGCGACCAGACCGGCCGCGCGAAGATGGCCGAGTTCTTCGGCGGCAAGGCCGTGGAGCTGCCCCTGCGCGACCCGATGACCATGAAGCCCATGGACACGCCGCAGCAGGCGGACAGATAAATCGGTCCCGTTCCTCAAGGACCATTTTCCAGGACCAATTTCCGCGCCCCGCGGCACCCCGCCGCGGGGCGCGCGCACTTTGGGTGACGCCGCCGCCGCGCCTATCCTTTCCGGCCCGATGCCGACCGCCGCAACAGCCCCGACCGACCGACCCGGCCGCGCGTCCCGGAGCGACCCCGCGCTCGCGCCCATCGCGCGCAAGGTGGAGGCC
>JBKDQQ010000195.1:0-2812 GCA_046341775.1 Planctomycetia bacterium | reverse complement strand
CACCACGACGGCGGCGAACCTCGGCGCGTGGGACAAGGCCGGCCTCGACGACACCGCGTGGCGCCCTGTCGCCAGCGAGCCCGCGACCGGTCTCGCCCTGCGTCGCGCGCGCGCCATCGGGGCGGATGCGCGTTGGGTTCCGGCGGTGCTGTCGCTGTCGCCGCAATCCGGGCAGGCGGTCTACGACTTCGGCGAGGTGGTGGTGGGTGGCGTGTCGCTGCGCTACGCCTCCCAGCCGAACATGCGGCTCGCGCTGCGCCACGCGCTCGAGGCCGACGAGGAAGGACGGCTGTCGCCGGCGCAAGGCGATGGCGCGCTCGACCGGCTGCAAGCGTCGACGAAGGCGCAGGAGTCGTGGGAGCCGTTGTTCGCGCTGCATCGCTTCCGCCATGCGCAGTTGACCGCGACCGAAGCTTGGCAGCCCTTCCAGCCGCCGGCGATGGAGGAGGTGCGCGCCCGCGCGATCGCGTACGACCCCGTCCAGCTGGACGCGTTCCAGCACGCCTCGGCGGATGTGCGCGCGGTGGCGGCGGAACTCGCGCGGCGGCCGGAGCCCGCCTTCGACGAAGTGCGACGCTGGCTCCTGCGGCGGCACGCGGGAGTCGAGCTGCCCGACGGCGGGGACGCGGAGTGGATCGTGCGCGCCACGGAGCACGAGTCCGTCGCCGTCGAGTGGACGCAGGCGGGACGCACCGGTTCCTGGAGCGCCAAGCGCGCGGAAGGCGGCCTCGAGTGCGTCCTCGTCGCGCCGGAGGGCGTGCGCGTCGTGCTCGAGCCGACGCCCGGGGGCGCGACCAAGGTGCTGGTGGACGGCGCCGAGGTGGTCCTCGAGCAAGGCCCCGAGGGCGCTGCGCGCCTGCCGCTGGCCTCCGGCCGGCGGACGATCCGGCTGTCCCCGCGCTGACGCGGCCGCGGTCTGTCAATTTTGCTGGACAAGCGCCGGACGGTGCTGGTCCGGCGGGATCTCGGCGGGGCGCGTGCGTTCGATGCATTCGCCTTCGCCGCGCCGCAGCACGGCGATCCAGCTGACGCCGCGCCGCGTGGGCTTGCGCTCGTGGTCCAGCTCGTGGATCAGGCGCAGGCCTTCCCCGGCGAACACCGCCTGCAGCAGCGCGTTGACCGGCGTCGGCGGGATGCGCATGTCCGTGCCCGCGCCGCCGCTGACGCGGCCGAGTCGCCGGTTCAGCGCGCGCGCTCCGCGCACGAGCGGCGCGAGCCGCCAGTTCAGCGCCTGGAACAAGCGCGTTTCGACCGGCAAGCCATCCCACGCGGCCGCGAGCCGCTCCGCCTCGTAGCGCCGCCAGTGGCAGCTCGCTTCGTCGTGCGCGCTCCACAGGGTCGGGTCGGCCGGCGTCGTGGCGAGCAAGTGCGCCCCCGGTCGCAGGCGCGCCACGACCTGCGAGAGGAACTCGAAGTCGTCCTCGACATGCTCGAGGACGTCCATCATCAGCACCAGGTCGCGGCCGGCGACGTGGGACAGCGTTTCCTCGCGGGTGGCGGCCCGCGCGAAGCGGGCGCGCGGAAAGCGCGCCGTCGCGGCGTCGATCGCTTCGCGAGCGGCATCGACGCCGAGCACGTCGTGCGCGTCGGACAACGCGCCCGAGTTGCCGCCGGTGCCGCAGCCGATGTCGAGCACCGACAAGCGGCGCCCCTGCGCCAACCTGCCGGCCAACGCCGAGACGATCGAGCGCCGCGCCGCGAACCACCAGTGGCGATCCTCGACCCCGGCGATCCAGTCGATCTGTGCGGCGCGCATCGGGCGCGGAGGTTAACCTCCCGGCATGCGCGTTGTCTTCGCCCTCTTCGCCTGCGTCGGCCTGGCGCTCGTGTCGCCCGCCCGCCTCGAGGCCCAGAAGAAGAAGGAGGAAACCTGTCCGTGGTGCAAGCACGACCCCGAGCTGATGAAGGCGGCCGGGATCTTGTCGCACGAGGCGGGTCCCTTCGGCACGTACCAGGCGGGTGAACTGCCCGCCAAGCTGCCGTCGTCCCAGTGGGTGTTCCTCGAGACCGCGCACTTGCGCCTCGCGACGAACCTCCCGGCCGTCAACCTGGACTCGAAGGAGGCGTTGGCGGTGGAGGCCGAGCTGGCGCGCTTGTCGCAGGTGCTTCCGACGGTGCCGAAGAAGGCGAAGAAGCTCGACCCGTGGCTGCGGGCCCACTTGCACGCCATGAAGGCGGAGGAGTTCTACGCGCGCTTCCAGCGCCTGCTGCAGGTGACGGACGCCGACTTCCCGGAGTCGCGCGGGACCGGCCCGTTCATGGGCGACGGCAAGTACCTCGGCGAGAAGGACAAGTTCGAGCTGGTGCTGCACCAGTCGCGCAGCACGCACAACCTCTTCACGAAGGACCTCGCCGGCGTCCAGGTGACGGGCGCGCTGCGCTACCACGTGCCGGGTCGCCACAAGATGCTGGCCTCGATCCCGTGCGAGGACTCCGACCTCAAGAAGGACCCGCAGCTCTTCGCGCACATGGTGCACGTCATGTCGCACCTGTTCCTGTGCGCGTACAAGCACTTCAGCTACGACCCGCCGCTGTGGCTCGACGAAGGCTTGGCGCTGCTGCTCGAGAAGGAGGTCGATCCGGCGTCCACCACGAACGAGGGCGAGGAGGGCACGTACACCGACAGCATTGGACCGCGCGACTTCGTGGCGGCGGCGCGCAAGCTGGTGGCGTCCGGCAAGGCGGTCGGCGTGACCCGCATGCTGGCGATGAAGGAGGTCGGCGAGTTGGACGAGCCGATGCGCGTCTCCTGCTTCGCGGCGGTGCGCTGGCTCGTCCTCGAGAAGCCCGACGAACTCGCCAAGTTCATCGG
>JBKDQQ010000194.1:0-48124 GCA_046341775.1 Planctomycetia bacterium | reverse complement strand
GGTGCAAGGCGTGCTCGACATCCGCGGGGTGCTGTTCCGCGCCCTGTGAGAGCGCGCGTCCGACGAGCCGCGCGGCGCCGCCGCCGGCGAGGAGGATGGGCGATGGCCGGGCCGGTGGACCACGAGTCCACCGGCCCGGCCGAGCTTCGTCCAGGGCACCTGGCGCCGTCGCGGTGCGACGGTAGCGCGCAGCAGTGACTGGCCGTCGCCGCCAGTGTCGAGTCGTCGACCATCGCGTGGAGCTTCGCTTCGACCTTCGCGTGGAGCTGCGCGGGGATTTCACGGATTCAACCAAGGTCGATCGTGTTCGCGCTTGTCTACGGAGACGAAGCGCATCCGATCAGGCGTCACCTGTCCGGTTGGATGCGCCTCGCCCGCGCCAGATCCGGAGCGTTGTCCGGAATTCTTGACGGATGACGCGTGCCCGCAGCGTGTACATGGATGCGAGCTCCGCAGCGGAACCTCGCATCCAACTCCCACCACCGAAGGAACCTCCCATGAAGATCCAACTCCACTCGCTCCTGTCCATCTGCCTGCTCCCGCTCTGCGCCCTCGGCGCGCATGCGCAGGAGCGCTTCGACGCCGTCGCCGCTCCGCTCGCCGCCGACGCGAGCACGCCGCCGATCGCCGGTTGGCGCGCTCCGCGCACCTTGCTCGTCAGTTGGCGCCCCGACGCCGGCGAGACCCACAAGCTCGCCGCGCGCTCCGCGGCCGGCGCCGCCGAGACGCGCGACCTGACGACGCCCGCGATGCGCACCTTCGGCTACGGCGACCTCGAGGCCTTCGAGTTGCCGCTCGGCGCCGACCTCGACGCGATGGCGGCGAACTTGCGCCGCCTGCCGGGCGTGCGCGCCGTCGACTTCGACGTCGTGATCCGCAGCGCGGCCGTGTCGAACGACCCGTCCTTCGTCGGCGGCCAGACCTGGGGCCTGTACGGCGACCTGTCGACGCCCGCCAACCAATACGGCAGCCAGGCCGCCGAGGCGTGGGCCAGCGGCCTGACCGGCTCGACGACCGTCCACGTGGGCGTGATCGACGAGGGCATCGACATCAACCACCCCGACCTGGCGCCCAACATCTGGCAGAACCCGCGCGACGCCATCGACGGCATCGACAACGACGGCAACGGCCGGATCGACGATCGCAACGGATGGGACTTCCACTTCGGCAACCGCACCGTGTACGACGGCAGCGCCACCGATCCCAACCGCGACTCCCATGGCACCCACGTCGCCGGGATCATCGGCGCGCGCGGCGGCAACGGTGTCGGGGGCGCGGGCGTGTGCTGGAACGTCAAGCTGATCTCCGCCAAGGTGCTCGACAACGGCACCGGCTTCGTGAGCAACGCCGTGCTGGCCCTCGACTACCTCGTCGACCTCAAGACTCGCCATGGCATCCAACTGGCGGCCATCAACATGTCCTTGGGCCACGAGGGCTTCGTGCAGGCCGAGCTCGATGCCATCAACCGCGCGCGCATGGCCGACATCCTCGTCGTGGTCGCGGCGGGCAACGGGGGACCCGACCGCATCGGCGACAACATCGATGTCGCGCCCTACTACCCGGCCGCCTACAGCCCGACGAACATCATCACGGTGGCGAACATCACCAGCACGGGCGCGCTGGCGACGGACTCGAACTTCGGCCCCATCGCGGTCGACCTGGGCGCGCCCGGCACCGCCATCCGCTCGACCCTGCCGCAGAACCGCTACGGTTCGTGGTCCGGCACCTCGATGGCGGCGCCCTTCGTGACCGGAGCCGTGGCTCTGTGGCGGGTGCGCAATCCGACGCACAGTGCCTCCACCACGCGCGGGTTCATCTTCCTGCACCGCATCGCCACCCCGTCCTTGACCGGCAAGGTCTTGATGAATGGGCGCCTGAACATGTCGAACTTCTGAGGCTCTGAACGGCCCAGAGGCAGTGGAGGGGGACCCCGTGCGGATGCGCCGCACGGGGTCTTTCCGATTGGGTGCCTGTGGCGGACTCGGTCTTTGGATGCAACTTGAGCGTCATTTGAATGTCATTTGATGTCATTTGTTGCGCCGGAGGTGGCGCGGCTCGCGACGCGCGATGGGTCGCCGACGGGCGCTCTTTCCGCGCCTCATCCGGCTCCTCCTCGGACTGGGGAGGCTGATCCCGAAGGCGCTTTTCACCCAGTCCTTGCCAGCGCTGTTCGTCGTGCGCTCGCGCCATGGCTCGAATCCCCCAGTTGCGGGGCCGTGCCGCCCTGTCCAAGTCCGCGGAGTTGGGGCGGGATTTGGTACCCTTGCCGGCCAAAATCCCGACCCGTCCATGGACCGCGCCACCCCCCGAGAGACCGCGCCCGGCACCGAGCCGGACCATGCGCCCGCGCGTCGCCCCGACGGGTCCCTGCCCAAGCCCTCGTGGCTGAAGGTGCCGCTGCCGGGGGGGGAGGGGTATGCGCGGCTGAAGACCTTGGCGCGCGAGCTGAAGCTCCACACGGTGTGCGAGGAGGCGCGCTGCCCCAACATCGGCGAGTGCTGGAAGGGCGACCACGCCACCATGACGCTCATGGTGCTGGGCGACGAGTGCACGCGCCGTTGCCGGTTCTGCGCCGTCAAGACGGTCGACAAGGCCGCCCCGCCCGATCCCAAGGAGCCGGAGCACGTGGGCATCGCCGTGGCGGGGATGAACCTCGGCTACGTGGTGATCACCTCGGTCGACCGCGACGACCTGCCGGACGGGGGCTCTGGCCACTACGCGGCCTGCATCAAGGAGATCCGCTCGCGCAGCGCGCGCACCGTGGTCGAGACGCTGATCCCCGACTACCAGGGCGAGGACTTGGCGACCTTGATGGAGGCGCGGCCGGACGTGCTGGCGCACAACGTCGAGGTCGTGGCGCGCCTGCAACGCAAGATCCGCGATCCCCGCTGCAGCTTCGAGCGTTCGCTGCAGACGCTGCGCGGCGCCAAGCGCCTGCATCCCGATTGCTTCACGAAGAGCTCCTTGATGCTCGGCCTCGGCGAGACCGCCGAGGAGACGCTCGAGGCGCTGCGGCTGCTGCGCGAGGCGGGCGTCGACTTCCTCACGCTCGGCCAGTACCTGCGGCCCACCAAGCGCCATGCGCCGGTGCGCGAGTACGTGACGCCCGAGCGCTTCCTCGAACTCGAACGGCACGCCCGCGGCCTGGGCTTCCTGCAGGTCGCCGCGGGGCCGCTCGTGCGATCCAGCTACAAGGCGGGCGAGTACTACGCCGCGCGTCTCGTCCACGAGCGCCGCGCGTCGAGGAAGTCCGCCGACGGAGGCAACGCATCGTGACCGCGACCGAGATGTACTCGCTGATCAAGCCCGATGGCGCAGTGAAGGGCAAGGACCCCAAGCTCGCGCCCGACGAGCTGCTCCACATCTACCGCACGATGCTGCGCGTGCGCGCCTTCGACGAGGTGTGCATGAAGCTGCAGCGCTCCGGGCGCATCGGCTTCTCCATCCCCAACCGCGGCGTCGAGGCCACCCAGGTGGGCGCCGCGGCGGCGTTGAGGAAGACCGACTGGATCTTCCCGAGCTACCGCGACTTCGGGATGGCGCTGTACCACGGCGTCACGCCGACGGAGATGATGCACACGATGTACGGCAACGGCGCGGACGGCGCCAAGGGCCGACAGATGCCGGTGCACTTCACCTTCAAGGAGCCGATCAAGTTCTTCTCGATCAGCTCGCCCATCGGCACGCACATCGTGCAGGCGGTCGGCGCGGCCCACGCGATGCAGCACCGCAAGGAGAAGCACGCCGTGCTGGCGAGCTTCGGGGACGGCGGCACTTCGTCGCTGGGCTTCCATTCGGGCCTGAACTTCGCCGGCGTGTGGAAGTCGCCGGTCGTGTTCCTGTGCCAGAACAACCAGTGGGCCATCTCCTGCCCGAGCGCTTCGCAGACCGCGTCGGAGAACTACGCGATCAAGGCGCAGGCGTACGGCATGCCCGGCGTGCTCGTCGACGGCAACGACGTGCTGGCGGTGCGCCAGGTCGTGCTCGACGCGCTCGAGCGCGCGCGCAAGGGCGGCGGACCGACCCTGGTCGAGGCCTACACCTTCCGCATGGGCGGCCACTCCACCTCGGACGACCCGACCAAGTACGTGCCGAAGAAGCTCCTCCTGGAGTGGGAGAAGAAGGATCCCGTGGCGCGCTTCGAGCGATACCTCGCGAAGAAGAAGCTCTGGAAGGCTCCGCTGCGCGACAAGATCTACGCCGAGTGCATGGACGAGGTGGGCGACGCGGTGAAGATCGCGGAAGCCACGCCGCCCCCGGCGCTGGAGACGATCTTCAGCGACGTGTACGAGTCGGTCCCGCCGCACATCCGCCGCCAGGGACAAGCGGCCTTCGACCTCGCGGCCCGCAAGGGCGACGCGGCCGCCGGCGGCGGCGCCTTCCCGCTCTGATCCGGCCTGCACCAACCCCGCACGAACAACGACATGGCGACGCTCACCCTCATCCAGGCCGTCAACGACGCCCTCAAGACCGCGATGCGCGACGATCCGAACGTCCTCGTCTTCGGCGAGGACGTGGGACCGAAGGGCGGCGTGTTCCTCGCCACCGACGGGCTCACGAAGGAGTTCGGCGACAAGCGCTGCTTCGACACGCCGTTGTCCGAGGACGGCATCGTCGGCACCGCCATCGGCATGGCCGTGAACGGCCTCAAGCCCGTGGCCGAGATCCAGTTCCAGGACTTCATCTTCCCGGCCTTCGACCAGATCGTCAGCGAGGCCGCCAAGCTGCGCTACCGCTCAGGCGGCCAGTACACCTGCCCGATGGTCATCCGCACGCCCTACGGTGGCGGCATCCGCGGCGGCCTGTACCACAGCCAGTCGGGCGAGGCGTACTTCTGCCACACGCCGGGCCTGAAGGTCGTCATCCCGAGCACGCCGCACGACGCCAAGGGCCTGCTGCTCGCGTCGATCGACGATCCCGACCCGGTGCTGTTCCTCGAGCCCAAGGCGCTCTACCGCTCGGTCAAGGGCGAGGTGCCGGAGGGCCGCTACAAGGTGGACCTCTCGACGCTGCGCACCGCGCGCGAAGGCTCCGGCGTGACCGTGTTCTGCTACGGCGCGATGGTGCCGGTGGCGTTGCGCGCCGCCGAGCAGGCCGCCGAGAAGGGCATCGAATGCCTCGTCGTCGACCTGCGCACCTTGCTGCCGCTCGACGAGGACGGCGTGATCGACGCCGCCAAGCGCACCGGCCGCGTCGTCGTCGTCCACGAGGCGCCGCGCTTCTGCGGCTTCGGCGGCGAGATCAGCGCGATCCTCGCCGAGAACTGCATCGAGTGGATGGAGGCGCCGATCGTGCGCGTGGCGGGCTTCGACACGCCCTTCCCGAACACGCTCGAGCACCACTACATGCCCGACGACCGTCGGGTCCTCGACGCCATCGAGCGCGTCTGGAACTACTGAGCGCAAGAGAGCACCACGAGCACGAACACGCACATGGCCAAGATCGACTTCAAGCTGCCGGACATCGGCGAGGGCATCGCCGAGGGTGAGATCGTCAAGTGGCTCGTCAAGGCGGGCGACTCCGTCAAGGAGCACCAGGCGGTCGTCGAGGTGATGACGGACAAGGCGACCGTCGAAGTGCCGTCGCCCGCCGCCGGCACGATCGGCGAGCTGCGCGCGCAGGAGGGCCAGACCGTGCCCGTGGGCAGCGTGATCTTCACGCTCGAGACCGCGGGCGCCGCGCCCGTGATGATGTCGCACGGCGGTGGACACGCCGCGCCGGGCAAGGCGCCCGCCGCTGCTCCGGCCGCCGCGCACGCTCCCGCCCAGCCGAGCGCCGCGGGCGGCGCGGGCAAGTTGCTCGAGTTCAAGCTGCCGGACATCGGCGAAGGCATCGCCGAAGGCGAGATCGTCAAGTGGCTCGTCAAGGCCGGCGACGCGGTGAAGGAGCACCAGGCCGTGGTCGAGGTGATGACGGACAAGGCGACGGTCGAAGTGCCTTCGCCCGCCGCCGGCGTCATCGGCGAACTGCGCGCCCAAGCCGGCCAGACGGTGCCCGTGGGCAGCGTGATCTTCACGCTGCAGATGGCGGGCGGCGCCGCTCCGGCGCAAGTCGCGCACCATGCGCCCGCCGCGGCCGCCCACGCCGCGCCCGCGCCCGCGAAGCATGTCGCACCCGCGCCGGCGATGGCCGGCGCCACGCCCGTGCTCTCCGCGTCGTCGAGCGACGCGCGCGTCCCGGCCGTCCCGAGCGCCCGTCGCCTCGCGCGCGAACTGGGCATCGACCTCGCGTCCGTGACCGGGTCCGGCCGCCACGGCGTCGTGCGCCGCGCCGACATCGAAGCCGTCGCGGCCTCCGGCGCGCCGAAGTCCGTCGCCGCACCCGTCGCGGCCGCGCCGGCCTCCGCCGCGCCCGCGCGCCCGAGCCCCGCACCGGTCTCCTTCGCGGCCGGCGAGCGCGAGACGCGCGTGCCGTTCCGCGGCGTGCGCAAGAAGATCAGCGAGGCGATGGTGCGTTCGAAGTACACCGCGCCGCACTTCACCGTCGTCGAGGAACTCGACGTGACCGAACTGGTCGCGCTGCGCGAGAAGGCCAAGGCCATGGGCGCCGAAGTCGGCGTCAAGGTCACCTTCATGCCGTTCATCATGAAGGCGGTCGCCCTCGGGCTCGCGAAATACCCGCAGCTCAACGCGCACCTCGACGAAGCAGCGCAGGAGATCGTGCGCTACGGCTACGTCAACCTCGGCATCGCGATGGACACCGACCAAGGGCTGATCGTGCCGGTCGTCAAGGAAGTCCAGGCCAAGGGTGTCCTGCAGCTCGCCGCCGAGCTCGCCGACCTCGCCGATCGCACGCGCGCCGGCAAGGTCAAGCCCGACGAGCTCAAGGGCAGCACCTTCTCGATCAGCAACGCCGGCAACATCGGCGGCACGCTGGCGACGCCGATCATCAACTTCCCCGATGTCGCCATCCTCGGCGTGCACCGCATCGTCAAGCGCCCCGGCGTGGTCGAGACGCCGCAAGGCGACAAGATCGAGGTGCGCCAGTACATGAACCTGTCGTGCAGCGTCGACCACCGCCTCGCCGACGGCGCGGACGGCGCGCGCTTCCTCGTGCATGTGAAGCGCCTGCTCGAGAACCCGGGCCTGCTCGCGCTCTGATCGGGATGGCGAAGGCGACCTCGAAGGCCAAGGCCGGCCGCGCGGCGAACAAGCCAGCGGCGCGGTCCGCGTCCAAGTCCGTGGACGCGGCCAAGTCGTCGCGTGGCGCGGCGGCCCCCGCGCGCTCGTCGAAGGCCGAGGAGGGCAAGGCGCTGCTGCGCCACATGCTCGGCATCCGCGTGCTCGACGAGCGCATGCTCAAGCTGCAGCGCGCCGGTCGCGTCGGCTTCGCCGGTTCCGCGACCGGGCTCGAGGCGTCGATCATCGGCTCGGCCTGGGCGTTGCGCCCGCAGGACTGGCTGTGGTCGGGGCTGCGCGAAGGCGGCGCGGCCGTGATGCGCGGCATGCCGCTGGCGGACTACATCGCGCAGATGTACTGCAACAGCAACGACACCGCCAAGGGTCGCCAGATGTGCAACCACTTCCAGCACAAGGGGACGAACTACCCCAGCTGGTCGTCGGTCATCGGCACGCAGATCGTGCACGGCGTGGGCGCCGCCTACGCGGCCAAGCTGCGCGGGCTCGACGAAGTCCACGCCATCTACGGCGGCGACGGTTCCACCTCGAGCAACGGCTTCCACTCGGGCTTGAACTTCGCCGGCGTCTGGAAGACGCCGTGCTACTTCGTCGTGATCGACAACGGCTGGGCGATCTCGGTCTGCAGCCGCAACCAGACGGCGGCGAAGAGCTACGCCGCCAAGGCGGCCGCGTACGGCATGCCCGGCTTCGAGGTCGACGGCAACGACGTGGACGCGGTGGTGGCGGCCGCGCGCCGCTCGCACGCGATGGCTCGCGAGCACCGGCCCTCGCTGCTCGTGTTGAAGAGCTACCGGATGATGGGCCACAGCTCGTCGGACGATCCGACCAAGTACCGCGACGAGAAGGAAGTCGCGGCGTGGCGCCGACGCGACCCGATCGACCTCTTCGAGAAGCGCCTGCTGGCCGCGAAGGCGATCGACAAGAAGCACCGCGCCATGGTGCAGGCCGAGCTCGAAGCGCTCGTGGACGCGGAGATCCATCGCCAGGAGCAGGCGCCGAAGATGGCGCTCAAGACCTTGGTCGAGGATGTCTACGCCGAGGTGCCGCGGCACCTGCGCAGGCAGTACAACTCGTTCATCGAGGTGGCCGAACGCCTCGGGCACGCGACTCCGGGCGACGGCGCGTTCCCGCTCTGAGCGGTCCGCAGACCCCGCCCCGCGGGCGTCGCGCGCCATTCGCGTGCGTGGCGCGTCGAAGGGGGCCGCCGAGGCGGCCCTTCGCCCTCCGCCTCTTGCGCGGCCTGCGGCGAGGCGATCCCCGCCGCTTCGGCCGGCCGCCGACGCCTGTCAAAATAAATTGACAGTCCGCGCCAGTCGGGGCGTCAGGGGCAGCCGACCAGGAAGGACTGCCCCGGGTTGATGGAGTTTTGGCTGGCGGTCCCGGGCGCCGCCCAGGCGAAGTTCGCGTACCCGCATCCGGCGCCGGTCAGGCGGATCGATCCGTTGGTCGGGCCGCTGCCGTTCTCGGATTGCGGGATCGCCACCGAGGCGCGCCCCGCGGCGGGGCCGTTCAATCCCGTGAAGGTGCCCTCGTAGCTGAGGAATTGGACCACGACCCCGAGATTGTCGACCAGCGCGAAGCCGTCCGGTGCGCCGTTCTGCAGGCCGGAGAACGCGAAGGAGCGCGTGCCGAAGCCGTTGGATTGGTTGGCGAGCGTTCCGCTCAAGGTCACCGTCTTGTAGGTGTTGCGCGTGCTGCCGTCGTAGCCCACCAAGGTCCAACCGGCGAGGTTGGTGCCAGCCGGGCCGGCGATCTCGATGAACTCGTTCACGTCCGTGCCCGAGTTGTCGTAGTGGAACTCGTTGATCCAAGGACGGCCGCCGGGTGCCGGCGGAGCGACGGGCGTCGCAGCCACCTGCGTGGATGCCGCGGACGCGTTGCCGGCGTTGTCCAACGCCTTGATCGAGTAGCGGTAGGTCGTGCCGTTGGCCAGGCCCGCGTCCGACCAGCTGCGCGTGGTCACCACGCTCGCGTTGAGCTTCGTGCCGAGGGTGCCCGCCGTCGTCGAGCGGTAGATGTCGTAGCCGCGCAGGTCGGCCTCCGAGTTGGCAGCCCAGGCGAGGTCGACCTTCGCGTCGCCTGCGACCGCCACGAGGCCGGTGGGCGCGGCGGGAGGCGTCGTGTCGGGCGGGCCCGTCTGGTCGTCGAGCGCGAAGGTGCGCGGCAGGCCGGCAGCGGCGCGTTCGTCGGGACCCACCGTCACGGCTCCGTCGGCGTGGACGGAGAAGCTGGAGACGCCGTCCGTGCGCAGCACGATGTTGCCCACGCAGTATCCCGCGAAGCTGGTGTTCGTGCCCGTCGGGTTGCCCTCTTCGGTCTGCAGCACGAGCGCCGGCGTCGAGGAGACGCAGGCGGTGGCTTGCGCGAGGAGCACCTTCTCCACGACATCCTTGCGAGGCAGGTGGTAGCTGCTGGCCTGTCCGCCGCCGGTGGCGATCAGGGCGACCGCGGGGCGCGCGAGGTCGAACCAGTCGTTGTTCGTGCTGCTCTCGCTGCCATGGTGGTTGACGTGCAACGCGTCGATCCCTCCGGAGGAGATCAGCGGGAAGGCTCCACCCGGCGAGATGGCGGCGAGCACGGCGGTCTCGACGTTGGTCTGCGCGGTCGTCCGGCCCGTGCACGCGGAGTCGTTCTGCCCGCCGCCGAGGTCGCCGGCCCAGATCCACTCGAAGCCGCCATGCTTGACCAGGACCGCGATGGAGCGGTCGTTCTCGTCGCTGACCGAGACGCCGCCGCCGCCGATGATCGAGCCGTTGCGCGCGATGCAGGTGAGCGTCGCGCCGCCGCCGAGTTGGACCACGGTGCCGACCGGCATCGCGACCGGGATGCCGGCGGCGGTCGTCGAGGCCGTGGAATCCCACTGCGTCACGCAGGAGGTCGAGTACGTCGAGCCGTTGTCCCAGTTCTCCACCCACACGTTCCAACCGGCTTGCACGACCTCGTCGAGGCCGCCGTTGTGGTCGCAGTGCTGGTGGCTGACGATCGTGTAGTCGAGCCCGGTCGCGGGCGTGATGCCGATCGCGTTCAGGTAGGGGACGATGCGTTGCGTGCCGCGGCCCGTGTTGCCGCCATCCAGCAGCACCGTCGTGCCGTCGGGACCCACGATCAGGGTCGAGCCTCCCCAGCCGACATTGATGTAGTGGATCTGAAGTTCCTGCGCCGAGAGCGTGGCGCACGGGAGGACGAGGGCCGCCAAGGCGGCATGGGCACGGAGCATGGTCGGGTCCTGATCGCGAGGGGGTCGGGGGAACGGATCGGAACGGCCGGGGGCCGGCCGGACACTGGACAGCCAACCCCAAGGGCATCAGGAATTCACAAATCCGGCAAGTGATCCGGGGAATTTCCCGGATCAGGAATCGCTGCACCCCCTCTGGAAACGCTCAGGCGCGGGGTCCTTGACTCCCGCGCCTGAGATTTTGCTGGCCGTCGCGCGGCTGGTTGCCGTGGGCGGCTCACTCGGGCTTGTAGGCGTCGTGGCCGCTCTTCTTCGAGGGCTTGATCTTGTCCGAGACGAGCTTGGTCGCGTCCTCCCACTTGCCGTCGAGGACCGCCACCTCGAGGTCGAGGAGCTGCTTCTGCAGTTCGACCATGGTCTTGCGGTAGCCGAGCAGGAAGTCGGCCTTCTTCTGTGCGTCGGTGATCGTCTCGGCCATCGAGGGCGCCTCGACCTTCGAGTCCTGGCAGGCGACCTGCATCTTGAGGACGAGCGGCAGGCACTTGGCCGCGTCCTTCTCGGCCAAGGCCTTCTCGAGGCGCTTGAGGGACCCGTTCAGGTCCTCCATGGCGTGCTCGATCTTCTCGTTGGCGCCGTCGTGGGCGGCGGCCGGACGAGCGGAGGCGAGGAACAGCGGGGCGGACACGGCGGCCGCGAGCAGCACGCCGACGAGGCGGAGGGAGTTGGTGGTCATGTGGTCCGTGGTGGGTGGTCGCGCCCGGGAGGGCGCCGCCAGTGGTCTTGGGGTCGCGCGCGTCGAGCCGGTGGAACCGTCGAAGGCGTCGCGGGCCTCAGGTCAAGCGACGGAAGTCGATCAACCGGTCTCCGCGCGTGTACGCGATGCCCGTGTAGCCGTTGGAGAGCGGTTCGTACATCGTGCCTTGGCCGGGCCAGTGGAACTCGCCTTCCGACCCGTCGTCGAAGCGCAGGGTGAAGTAGTAGTCGACGCTGCCTTCGACGGCGGTGGTGCTGCGGCGTTCGGCCACCAGGGCCGGTCGACGCAGGATCGGCGCGGCCCGATGCGCGGCGCGCAGGGCGGCGGGGCGCAGCAAGGCCGCGAGCCCGCCGATGACCAGCGCCGCGCCCGGGACGACGAGCGGCAGGAAGGCCCCGCCCCCCAGGAAGGCCCCGCCCTCGCGCAGGGCGACGCCGACGATTACCAGCGCGAGGCCCGCGGCGACGGCGACCGTGCCGCGCGTCAGGAGGCGTCCGGCGCGACGCTCGACGGTCTGGTCGGGCGGCACGAAGGCCATGGCCGCGGCGAAGCTCTTGTGCTCGCGCATGCGTTGCAGGCGCGCGATGGTGGCCGCATCCACCTGCTGGGCGGATCCGATGGACAGCGGAGTGGCGCAATACGCGCACAACGACAAGTCCGGTCGATGCAGCTTGGCCCCGCAGTTGGGGCAATGTGTGCGGGGGGCGGTCGCCGTGGACATCGCGGGAAGTCTACCGCAACGGGCCCATGGCGTTCAGCGCCAAGCCATGACCATGCCGCGGCGCGTGAGGCCGTCGCGGAACGCCACCCATGGCGTGCCGTCGGGCCCGAGCGTGAAGGTCAGGTAGTCGGCCGCGTGCGGCGTGAAGGCCGGCGCGCCGACCACGCGCCATTGCTGGTCCTCGAAGCGCTTGACGGTCGCGCGACCTTGCGCGTTGGCGGCCTGGTACGCGGTCCAAGGCCGGCCTTGCGCGTCGAAGCGCAAGCACATCCATTGGCGCCAGTTCTCGGTGGCGACGACGGGCGTGTCCGTTCCGTCGACTTCCGCGCCCACCTGCCGCCAACCGTCCGGATCCAACCGCCACACGCTGATCCTCTGGAAGGTCAGGGTCCAGGCCAGCCATGGCTCGCCGCCGGGTCCGATCTCCAGCACGAGGTTCGCGGCGTTCTCGAGGCTGAAGTTCGGCGGCCCGCAGTCGAGCCACTGGTTGGCGAGCGCGTCGAAGCGCTTCACGACGGGCCGCCCGCCCGCCGTCGCGTCGGAGTAGGCGCACAGCACGGTCCCGTCGCGCCGCACCGCGATCGACTGGTAGCTCGCCGTGCCCGGACTGGCGGGCGCGTCTCCGAGGGTGCGCCACGCCTGCCCATCGAAGGCGCGCACGACGGTGCGGTTGACGGGCGTGCTCGAGCCGTCCTGCGTCACGACCACCGGCCGGCCGTCGGGCAGGAGGTCGATGTCGACATAGTGCGCGTCGCCGGGGCTGGCGCCGAGCGGCAGCGCGCTCCACCCCGTCTGTCCGAGGCGATGCACCGTGGCCGTGGGCTGCTGGTACTCGCGCGCCGCGTGCCACATGGCGCCGTCGGAGCCGAAGACGAAGCGGTTGTACCAGCTCTGCGCGACGCTGCCGCTGCCGGGCGCGATGGCGTCGATCCAAGCCTGGGCGGCGGAGTCCCAGCGCCGCAGCGACAAGCGCGAGAAGGCGACGCCGAGATCCTGGTAGGCGAGGTGCGGGACGCCCTGCGGCGACAACTCGAGGTACGGGCTCATGACCTCGTTCGCGGTCGCCGGGCCGGAGCCCACGACGGCCCAGGTGCGCAGGGCTTCGGGTCGAAGAGGTGCATGCGGCGCGGCGAGCGCGCCGCCGGTGGAGAGGACGGCGAGTGCGAGGGGAATGGCTGGCATCGAGGGCGGCGTGCGATCCCGAAAGGCGGTGGAGGCGCGCATGCTAGCGAATCCGAGCGGCGGGACGGAGGCGAGGTCGACGCGCGTCTTGCGCGGACCAAGGGCGCGCCGCGGGACGACGTCGATGCGGCGCGACGAGCCGGCAGGCTAGACTCTCCGCCCCCGAACGGGCCGATCGAGGCTCGTGCGCCACGAGAGGACCCTCCATGCCCCGCAACGTCGTCGTCATCGGTGCCGGCCCGGCCGGCTATGTCTGCGCCATCCGCCTCGCCCAACTGGGCCAGAAGGTGACCGTCGTCGAGAAGGAGTACCTCGGCGGCACCTGCCTGAACGTGGGCTGCATCCCGAGCAAGGCCCTGATCGCCGCGGGCGTCCTGGTCAACCGCCTGGCCGAGGCCTCGGCCATGGGCATCACGGTCAAGGGCGTCGACGTCGACGTGAAGAAGCTCGTCGAGTGGAAGGCCGGCATCGTCGGCAAGCTCACGGGCGGCATCGGGGTGCTCTTGAAGAACCACACGGTCGACGTGGTCATGGGCGAGGCGAGCTTCGTCGACCAGAAGACCGTGGCGGTGAAGACCAAGGACGGCACGAAGACGATCGCCTTCGACGACTGCGTCATCGCCACCGGTTCGGTGCCGATCGAGATCCCGGGCTTCAAGAACGACGAGGACGCGGTGTGGTCGTCGACCGGCGCGCTGCGTCCCGCGAAGATCCCCGGGCACCTCGTTGTGATCGGCGGCGGCTACATCGGCCTCGAGCTGGGCATCATGTACAGGAAGCTCGGCGCGAAGGTCACCGTGCTCGAGGCCTCCGCCGGCGCGCTGCCCGGCCAGGAGCGCGATTGCGTCAAGGTCGTCGAACGTTCCTTGAAGAAGATGGGCGTCGAGTTGAAGACCGAGACCTTCGCCAAGGGCTACGAGCGCAAGGGAGGCAAGACGACCGTCAAGATCGAGACGAAGGGCGTGGCCTCGACGATCGAGTGCGACCAGATCCTCTCGACCGTCGGCCGTCGGCCGTACAGCGCGGGATTGCAGCTCGAGAAGGCGGGCCTCGCCGTCGACGCGAAGGGCTTCCTCGCCGTGGACGCGCAGATGCGCACCAAGGTCAAGCACATCTACGCCATCGGGGACCTCGCCGGACAGCCGATGCTGGCGCACAAGGGCAGCAAGGAAGGCCTGGTCGCCGCCGCGGTCATCGCCGGCCAGAACGAGGCCTACGACGCGCGCTGCGTGCCGGCCGTGATCTTCACTTCGCCCGAGATGGCCTCGGTCGGACTGACCGAGGACCAGTGCAAGGAGAAGGGGCTGGCGTTCAAGGCCGGCTCGTTCCCCTTCGCCGCCTCGGGCCGCGCGATGAGCCTGATGGAGACCGAGGGCTTCGTGAAGATCATCACGGACGCCAAGACGGACGAGATCCTCGGCGTGCACATGGTCGGCCCCGAGGTGACCGAGCTGATCGCCGAGGCCGCGCTGGCGATCGAGATGGGCGCGACAGCGGAGGACGTGGCGCGAACCATCCACGCGCACCCGACCTTGCCCGAAGCGATGATGGAAGCCGCCGAAGCCGTGCACGGCATGGCGGTGCACATCTACCAGAAGAAGTGAAGGCCTCGAGACCGCACGCGCCCGCGCTCGAGGTGCGGCGGCTGGGCCGCACGCGCTACGAGGACGCGCATCGCGCGCAGCAGGAGCTGGTCGCGTCGCGAGCCGAAGGCGCCCGCGGCGACATCCTGCTCGTCACCGAGCACGAGGATGTCGTCACGCTCGGGCGCAAGTCGCCGCCCGGCGACGCCGCCGGCGTCGACATGCCGGTCTACTCCGTCGAGCGCGGTGGAGAAGCGACCTGGCATGGCCCGGGACAGGTCGTGCTGTATCCCATCGTCTTCCTGCCCGAGGGGCGCCGCGACCTGCATGCGTGGCTGCGCGGACTCGAGCAGGTGGTCATCGACGCCATGGCCGACTTCGGCGTGGAGGGACGACGCGTCGACGGCTGGACTGGCGTGTGGATCGGCGAGCGCAAGGCCTGCTCGATCGGAGTCGCGGTGCGGCGCTGGACGACCTGGCACGGGCTCGCCCTCAACGTGCGCGCCGACCTGTCGCGCTTCGCCGGGTTCAACCCGTGCGGCCTCGACCCGCGCCTGATGGCGAACCTCGCCGACCATGCCGCCTGCGAACCACCCGAGGTCGAGGCGCGTCTCGTGGCCCGCTTCGTCGACTTCCATCGCGTCTGGGTCGGCGGCCAGGGGCCGGTCGACGCCGGGCCGGATTCCGCTCGCGGCGGGCGCTAGTCTCTCTTCCGGTTGGATCGGCGCCGCGCGGGTGTTCCTCCACTCGCGCCCGCAGGCGCCTCGATCCGCTCCGTCCAAAGGACAATCGCCATGAACCTCCGTCCCTCGCGCTGGCTGAACTCCGTGCTCCTCCTGTCTTGCCTGGTCGCCGCATGCGGGGGCGGAGGAGGGGGCGGCGGCTCCACCACGACCCTCTCCGGCGAGGTGCAGTTCCTGCCGGCCACCACCACCATCGCCTCCGAACACGCCGGAGCCACGCTCGACGCGCAGCGCACCACCGTCGAGCTGCGCGCGGGGGAGCGGGTGCTCGTGTCGGGCCTCGGCGAGGAGGGCGTCGCGAGCCTGCGCCTGCGCTCGAGCGAGCGCCTGCGCGTGGCGGCGCGGTCCGTGTCCGGCGGCGCGCGCCTCGCCGCGTTGGACGCGGTGTCGATGGATGCGAAGCCGCTCGACTCCGACGGTTCCTTCCTCGTGCGGGGACGCGGCGATCTCGTGGTGCGGGCGACGGGCGCGTGGACCGTGGAGTTGTCCGCGACGCGTGCCGGCTCCACGCAGCCGTGGTCTGGTTCCCTGGGCGCGTTCCTCGGCGGCGACAGCCTGGAGCTCGTCGGCACCGAGGCTGCGACGGCGCGCTTTTCCTGCGCGCACGCGCTCGAGTTGTCGATCGAATCCGACGGCGCGCTGGTCGCGCGCGACGGCCGTGGGGCACCGCTCGGCGAACTGGGATCCTCCGGCGGTCGGTTGATGCTGGCGGCGTCGCCGTTGGCCTCCATCGAGCTCGTCTCGACGGGTGCCGCG
Source organism: Planctomycetia bacterium (assembly GCA_046341775.1). Taxonomy (GTDB): domain Bacteria; phylum Planctomycetota; class UBA1135; order UBA1135; genus SXXH01. The sequence continues at coordinate 32,071 of JBKDQQ010000194.1, read as the reverse complement.
CGCGCGCGCATCGTGGCGCGCGCCGCCGAGGGACGAATGCCCGCCGAGCCGCTGTCCGCGGTCGCGGAGCGCGCGCGCCTCGGCCTCGACCCGGCGCGCCGGACGGTGGGCGAGGGGCGTCATGAATATTTGACAGGCCGGCTGCTCGCCTCCGGCGTCGCCGGCGCCTCGCTGGAGGCCGAAGCGCGTTCGCGCGGCGGCCGCGTGGCGCGCGCCATCCCCGACACCTGCGAAGTGCTCGAGTTCGACCTGCCCGCGGGGCTCGACGAGGCTGGTCGCGCGCGCGCCACGCTGGCGTTGGCGGCGGCGTTGGAGGCGAGCGGCGGCGTGGCCTGGGCCGAGCCCGACTTCCGCGCGCGGGCCTTCGGCGGCACGCCGCCCGTCGACGATCCGCTCTACCAGTACCAGGCCTGGCACTACGAGCTCATCCGTTGCCCGCAAGCATGGGCCGCGACGACAGGATCCAACCAGGTGCGCGTGGCGGTGATCGACACCGGACGCCGCCTCCATCCAGACCTCGATCCCAACACGGACACCGCGGGCGTCGAGTTCGACTTCATCAGCGACCCGCAGATCGCCGCGGACGGCGGGGGTCGCGACGGCGACGCCTTCGACGAGGGCGACGGGACCGGCGTGTCGCCTTCGAGCTTCCACGGCACGCACGTCGCCGGCACGATCGGTGCGCGCGGCGGCGACGCCTTCGGCGTGTGCGGAGTCGGATTCCAGACCCGCATGTTCCACCTGCGCGTGCTGGGCGTGGGCGGCGGCCTCAACTCCGACATCATCGACTCGGTGCGCTACGCGGCGGGCCTCGCGGTGTCGGGCGTCCCGACCCTGTCGGCGGCGCAGAAGGCCGATGTCGTCAACATGAGCCTCGGCGGCGGGGGCTTCAGCCAAGCGTTCCAGACCGCGGTGACCGCGGCGCGCAACGCTGGTTGCGTGATCATCGCGGCCGCCGGCAACGAGAACACCTCGCAGACCTCCTTCCCGGCCGGCTACGCCGGCGTGATCTCCGTGGCCGCGGTCGATCGCAACGCGGTCAAGGCGCCGTACTCGAACTTCGGCTCGACGATCGACATCGCGGCGCCGGGCGGCGACGAGTCGGTGGACCTCGACGGCGATGGCGTGCCCGATGGCGTCGTGTCGACCTTGAACACGGAAGCCGGCCTGCCGACCTTCGCGGCCTACCAGGGCACATCGATGGCGGCTCCGCACGTCGCCGGCGTGGCCGCGCTAGTGCTGGCCGTGGATCCGACGCTGACCGTGGCCGAGGTCGAGGCGATCCTGCTCGGCACGGTGGTCGACCTGGGCGCGCCCGGTCGCGACAACATCTTCGGGCACGGCTTGCTGCAGGCCGATGCCGCCGTGGCCGCCGCCGCGGGCGCCAAGACAAAGGATCCCGTGCTCGTGCTCGGCGGCAACAGCCTGGCGTTCGGCGCGCAGTCGACCACGCTCGACCTCGCCATCCAGAACGGCGGTGGCGGCGGCTTGGTGGTGCAGGCGCCGATCGTCTTCGGCGGAACGGGCGAGGCGAGCGTGACCGCGCAGTTGCTGCCCGCCGGCGCCGGCACGAACGCCAGCGGCGTGCGCGTGAGCGTGGAGCGCGACTCGCTGGTTCCAGGATCGTATTCGACGACGCTGCAGATCGACTCGAACGGCGGCTCGGGATCGATCGCCGTGTCCTTCGTGGTCGAGGCGCCCACGACGAAGAAGGACATTCCGCTCTACCTGCTGCTCGTCGACGCCGAGGAGCTCTTCGCCAGCGAAGGCGGCAGCGTGTTCGCCGTCGCCTTCGCCGAACTGAATCCGTCGCTCGAGCTCGCGTGGCGGGTGGACGAGGCCATCGAGGGGGGCGAGCTGCCCGCGGGCGACTACATCGTCGTGTGCGGCTCCGACGACAGCGACGACGACGCCGACCCGGCGACGATCGACATCTTCGGCGCGGGCGACACCTACGGCGGTGGTTGGCCCTCGCTCAACGAATTGGCCATCCTGCCGGTGTCCGCGGGCGACGTCCTCTCCGGCATCGACTTCGCGGTGCGCCCCTTCGAGAGCGTGCCCGCGTCCGCGCGCGCCATGCCGCGCATCGTCGCGCGACGCGGTACCGCCCGTTGACGCGTCAGCGCGTCGAGCGCAACTCGACGCGCGAGCTCGTCTGCGGCACCAGCACCATGTCGTAGGGCGTGGTGAGCACCTGCGGGACCAGCGCATCCGGCGCCGGTCCCGCCTCCTTGGCGTCGAGCCAGAGCACGCCGTTCTCCTCGACGACGCGCTCGACCTCCACCGACCAGCCCGCGGTGGGGCGCGCGCCCATCGACACGCAGACCACCATCCAACGCTCGAAGTCGACCTCCGGCGCGGCCGGTCGCGGGATCTCCTTCGAGGAGTGCAGGGCCCACAGCGCCTCCCACTGGCCCTGGTCGCGCGCCACGTGCACGCCCGTCGAGGCGATCCCGCTGTGGTAGCCGCGCAGCAGCGGCGCGACCCCGACGGAGTCGCCGCCTTCGGATCCGAGCAGCGAGCAGGAGCAGGTGGCGGCGCAGAGAAGGGCGGCGAGGGCGAGTCGCATGGTGGCGTGCTTGGCCCCGAGGACGGGGACTTGGTGTGCGGCGTCGAGGGGCCAGCCTAGCAGCCGGTCGACGCCTCGCGCACGGCGCTTCCGGTCGACGCGTCCGGGTCCGTGCGTGGCCTCGGCCGGGCAAGCCGCGGCCCGGCGCCGCGTGGTCCTCGCCCGCGCTCGTGATCGGGGCGTGCTCGGCTATCCTCTTGCGCCCGATCGCGACCGACGCGGCCGCGCGGGGACCGAGTCCCACACTGGAACCGACGATGAAGCGCTTCTGCCTGCTGGCCCTGTTCGCCTCCACCACCGCCGTCGCCCGCGCCGACGAGGGCATGTGGCTGTTCAACCGTCCGCCCGCGAAGCAGATCAAGGCCGCCTACGGCTTCGACCTGACCCCGGAGTGGCTCGAGCACGTGCAGAAGTCCGCCGTGCGCATCTCCACCGGCGGCTCGGGCTCGCTGGTGTCCGCCGACGGCCTCGTGATGACGAACCACCACGTGGGATCGGACAAGATCGCCGAGCTCTCGACCAAGGAGCGCGACCTGCTCAAGGACGGCTTCCACGCGCGCGCCCTGGGCGAGGAGCTCAAGTGCCCCAACATCGAGATGGACGTGCTCTGGACCATCGAGGACGTCAGCGCCAAGGTCGAGTCCGTCGTCCAGCCCGGCATGTCGAACGCGCAGGTCGCCGCGGCGCGCCGCGCCAAGCTCGCCGAGATCGAGTCCGAGGCCAAGCAGAAGGCCGGCGCGGGCTTCAAGTGCGAGATCGTCACCTTGTGGCAGGGCGCGCGCTACCACCTCTACACCTACAAGACCTGGGACGACGTGCGCCTCGTCTTCGCGCCGGAGAAGGCCATCGGCTTCTTCGGCGGCGACGCCGACAACTTCGAGTACCCGCGCTACTGCCTCGATGTGTGCTTCTTCCGCATCTACGAGGACGGCAAGCCGCTGAAGGCCGAGCGCCACCTCGAGTGGAGCCCCGACGGCGCGGGCGACGGCGAGCTGGTCTTCGTGGCCGGCCACCCCGGACGCACGGAGCGCCTGAACACCTACGCGCACCTCGAGTACATGCGCGACTTCCAGTACCCCGCCACCATGCGCACCTTGTGGCGGCGCGAGGTGCTGCTGGCGACGTTCATGGGCCGCGGCGAGGACAACCGCCGCGAAGGCGAGGACGAGTACTTCGGCGTGCAGAACTCGCGCAAGGCGCGCACGGGCATCTACGCGGGCCTGCTCGATCCGTCCTTCATGGCGGGCAAGGCGCGCGCGGAGCTCGAGCTGCGCGCCGCGGTGGCGGCCAACCCGGAGTGGGCGGCCAAGTGGGGCGACGGCTGGGACCTCGTCGCCCAGGCCAAGAAGGTGCAGCGCGAGATGGTCGTGCGCTTCACCGCGCTCGGCGGCCCGGGCATGGGGCTCGGCGGCGAACTGTGGGCCAAGGCCGCGACGATCGTGCGCTGGGCCGAGGAGTCCGGCAAGCCGGACGGAGCGCGACTGCGCGAGTACCGTTCGACGGCCAAGGCGACGCTCGAGCGCGGCCTGTACTCGGAGGCGCCCATCCACGCCGACCTCGAGGTCGAGCGCATGGCCTCGTCGTTGCAGAACATGGCCGAGCTGCTCGGCGGCGGCGATCCCACCGTGGTGCGCGCGCTGGCGGGCAAGTCCCCGCAGGCGCGCGCCGAGGAGCTCGTGCGCGGCACGAAGCTCGCCGACGTCGCCGAACGCAAGCGCTTGTTCGAGGGCGGGGCCGCCGCCGTGGCGGAGAGCAAGGATCCGATGATCCAGCTGGCGCGCCTGCTCGACCCCGAGAACCGCCTGCAGCGCAAGCGCTTCGAGGACGAGGTCGATCCGCTGGAGAAGGAGGGCTACTCCAAGGTGGCCGCCGCGTTGTTCGCCAAGGACGGCGAGGACCAGTATCCCGACGCGACCTTCACGCTGCGCCTCTCCTACGGGGCGATCAAGGGCTACGAGCAGGACGGCAAGCCGGTGCCGCCGTTCACCAACTTCGCCGGCTTGTACGAGCGCGCCGCTGCGCGCGGCAACGCGTACCCGTTCGAGGTGCCCGCCAGCTGGACCAAGGCCAAGGCGCAGCTCAACCCCGCGACGCCGTTCAACTTCGTCTCGACGAACGACATCATCGGCGGCAACTCTGGCTCGCCGGTGATCAACAAGGACAAGCAGGTGGTCGGCCTGATCTTCGACGGCAACATCCAGAGCCTCGTGCTCGGCATCGGCTACGACGAGAAGCAGGGTCGGGCGGTGTCGGTCGATTCGCGCGGACTGGCCGAGGCCTTGTTGAAGGTCTACGGCGCGTCCGAGCTGCACGCCGAGTTGATGGCCGGCAAGCGCTGAGGGCGGAGCGGGCGCGACGGGCCGACGGCCCCGTCGGCGCGGTCGAGGCGCGGGCGGCGCGTCGCGGATGCATCCCGCGGCGCGCCGCCTGCTTGCGTGGCGCGTGGAACTTCCTTCCGCCCGTCGTCCGCCCGAGCGGGGAGGGCGCGCGCCTGCGCGTCCCGCCCGGCGGGCGCAAGTCCCGCCCGCGCGGCGGTCGAAACAAGGGACGGGCGCAGGATCCGCGTGGTGGCGGATCCGCGGCTCCAAGGCGGCCTCGCGGGTCGCCACACGCCCCCATGCAAGGTCCCGACACGAACGGACGCGGCGCGCGCGACGACGCGCAGGACGCAGTCATCGACATGCAGGTCATCGCCGGCCTGCGCGAACTCGGCGGCGAAGACGAGCCCGGCCTGCTGGTCGAGATCGTGGCCTTGTACCTCGTCGACGCGCCGAGGCGGTTGCACGAGATCGACGCCGCCCTCGCGAGCGGCGACCTGAAGGCGTTGGAGCGGGCGGCGCACACCTTGAAGTCCAGCAGCCAGAACGTCGGCGCGACCGGCATGGCCCGGTTGTGCAAGCGCATGGAGGAGCTGGCGCGTCGCAGCGAGGTCTCCGGCGTGCGCGTGCTGCAGGACGAGGGCAGCCGCCATTGGCGCGAAGTCGAGCGCGCGTTGCGCTCCCTGGGCGCCTGAACCATCGAGTCCCCGAGTCCTTCCAGCGATCGCGCCATGCAACACGAGACCTTCGACGAACTACGCGCCTCCGGCCGCCTGCCCACTCCCCCCGGCGTCGGCATGGCGGTGCTCAAGATCACGCAGCGCGAGGACTTCTCGACCGAGGACCTGTCGCGCGCCATCTCCGCGGATCCGGCGCTGACGGGGCGCCTCCTGCAGATCGCCAACTCGGCGACCCACGCGGGCGTGCGCCCCGCGACCACCGTCGCCGACGCGGCCATGCGCCTCGGCGTGCGAGCGGTGCGCAACGTGGCGCTGGGCTTCTCGCTGCTATCCGCCCATCGCACCGGCGCGTGCACGCGCTTCGACTACGACCGCTTCTGGTCGGCCTCCCTCGCCAGGGCGGTGGCGGCGCGCGCGATCAGCGAACGGCTGCGCGTGGGCGTGCCGGCCGAGGCGTACATCCTCGGATTGCTGGCCGACATCGGACGGCTGGCGTTGGCGAGCGTGCATCCCGAGGAATACGCGCGCATCCTCGGCGACGAGCGCGCGCGGGAGCCGATGGCGATCGCCGCGCTGGAGCGCGCGAGCTTCGAGATCGACCACGCCGAGACCGCCGCGCTCCTGATGGAGGACTGGGGCCTGCCGCGTCCGTTGCGCGAGGCCGTGCGCATCCACGAGAGCGAGGAACGTCGCGTCAACGCCACCTGCGCCGACACCGCCAACCACGCCAAGTTGCTGGCGCACGCCTCCGTGCTGGCCGAAGTCTGCCTCGCGGGCGACGCGACGGCGGGCACGTCGTGGACCCGCCTCGCGGCCGGCCTGGATGTCGTGCGCGACGCGCTCGGCTTCGATCGCGCCGAGTTCGGCGCCTGGTGCGGCCGGGTGGCCGCGGAGTGGACCGAATGGGGCCGGCTGCTCCACGTGCCCACGCAGAAGGTCAAGAGCCTGCAGGAGATCCACGCTCGCGCCGAGGAGGCGATGGCCGCGAGCGCGACGCCGCAAGCGAGCCAGCGCGGCGAGCGCTTGCGCATCCTCGCGGTCGACGACGACCAGTTGTCGCTGCGGCTCTTGCAGCGCGAGCTCGTGCGCGCCGGCCACGAGGTGCTCATCGCGCGCGACGGCGCCGAGGCGCTCGCCATGGCCCTCGAGTCGTGGCCCCACATCGTCATCGCCGACTGGATGATGCCGGAGATGGACGGGCTGGAGTTGTGCCGCTCCTTGCGCCGCATCCCCGACGGACAAGGCATCTACTTCCTGCTCCTGACCGGCCGCGACGAGGAGGAGCGCGTGATCGAGGCCTTCGACTCCGGCGTCGACGACTTCGTGGTCAAGCCGTTCAACCCGCGCATCCTGCGCGCGCGCCTGCGCTGCGGCGAGCGCTTGTTCCAGAAGCGCGAGCAGGAGGAGCTGCGGACGCGCAACGAGGCGCGCAGCCGCGTGCAGTCCGGACGGCGCATGCGCGACGCCAACCGGCGCGCGAACACGGACGAACTGACGGGCTTGTACAACCGGCGCTGGGCGATGGAGGAGCTGCGTCGCGAGTGGGACAAGGCCCTCGAGCTCGACGAGCCCTTGTCGGTGCTCGTGGTCGACGCCGACGGGTTCAAGAAGGTCAACGACCAGCATGGGCACGACGTTGGCGACGTGGTGCTCAAGGAGTTGGCCGCCACCCTGACCGGCACCGTGCGCGCCGGCGAGGAGGTGGCGCGTTGGGGCGGCGAGGAGTTCCTCGTCATCTGCCGCAACGCCAGCGCGGAGCAGGCCGCCGTCTGCGCGGAACGCCTGCGCGCCGCCGTGGCCCAGCACAGGATCCGCTCGGGCACCTTCGACGGTTGCATGACGATCAGCGTGGGAGTCGCGCAAGCCGATTCGAGCATGGCGACCTTCGACTCGCTGCTGAAGCGCGCCGACGACGCCGTGTACGCAGCCAAGGCCGCGGGCCGCGACCGCGTGATGGTCGACGGTCCGCGCGACGGCCGGATCAAGGAGAGCGCCTGACTTGGAGCTGCGCCGCTTCGAGGAGTACGAGGGTGGCCTGCACCTGCCGTCGCCGGCGGGCGTGGGCTGCGCCATCCTGCGCTGCGCGTCCGGCAACGGATTGCGCATCGACCGGTTGGTGGCGGCGTTGCGCGTCGATCCCGCCTCGACCGCGCGCGTGGTCGACGCGGCCAACCGCCTCTCCTCCGCCGGTGAACGCCTGACGGTGGCCGCCGCGGCCGAGGCACTGCATCCGCGCCACCTGCACGAGCTCGCCGTTTCGTTCCATTCGCGCGGCCAGCGTCGCGGCGCGGGGCGCGAGTTCGACCACGATCGCTACTGGCGCTGGTCGCTCGCCTGCGCGGTCGCGGCCGAGCAGATCGCCGCCAAGGACGGGCAGTTCGATCCCGAGGAGGCCCACGCGGCGGCGCTGGTTTCACGAATCGGCGTGCTGGCGCTGGCCACGGCGGAACCCGCCAGCTTCGACGCGCTGCTGCGCGACCACTCCACGCGCCCTGTGCAGGAGCTGCTGGCGGCCGAATCGCGCGTCTTCGACTTCGACCACTACGAACTGGCCGCGTCCTTGATGCTCGGCTGGGGCTGGCCCGAGTGGATGGCGCTCGCGGTGCGCGACCTGGGCTTGCCGCAGCGCCACGCGACCGCGTTGCCCCGGCGCGCGGAAGCCTTCGCGGCGCTGCTGCGCCACGCCGGGCTGCTCGCCTGCGACATCGTCGAGGCCGCGCCGCGGCCGGGCGAGCGCGCGCAGCGGCGCACGCGCGTCTACGAGTCCAGCGGCCTCGGTCCCATGCTGCGCGACGATTCGCTGCATTGGGCCACCATGCGCCGCCTGCGCGAGCTGGCCGAGGCGCTCGACGATCCGCAGTCGCCCAGCCGCATGGTCCTCGACGCGGTGGCGAAGCCGGGCGTGGAGTCCATGCACGGCGCGAAGGTGCTGGCCGTGGACGACGACCCGGTCGACCTGCGACTGCTCGTGGCGCAGCTCGAACGCGCGGGTTGCGAGGTGATCTCGGCGCGCGACGGCCACGAGGCGCTGGACCTCGCCATCCGGCACCACCCGCAGGCTGTCGTGGCCGATTGGACCATGCCGAACATGTCCGGCTCCGAACTCTGCCGGCGCTTGCGCGAGCTCGCGCCGCACAAGCCGTTGTTCCTCGTGTTGCTGACCGCGCTCGACGACGAAGGCCGCGCCGTGGAGGCCTACGAGTCCGGCGCCGACGAGTACGTCACGAAGCCCTGCAATCCGCGGCTGCTCGTGGCGCGCCTCAAGTCCGGCCTGCGGCTCGCGCGCCACCAGGAGGCCGACGCGGCGCGCCGCGCGGAACTGCAGGCCGAGGGCCGGCGGATCGAGTTGCACGCCAAGCGCATGGCCGGCCTCGCGGCCACCGACCAGCTGACGGGCTTGGCGTCGCGCGCGCGGGTGCTCGAGCTGCTGCGCAGGCACTGGGACCACAGCCAATCGACGGGCGCGCCGCTCGCCATCGCCTTGTTCGACCTCGACCACTTCAAGCGGGTCAACGACGAGCACGGCCACGACGCGGGCGACGAAGTGTTGCGCGTGGTGGCGCGCCTGATGCAGCGCCATGTGCGCAAGGGCGACTGCCTGGCGCGCTTCGGCGGCGAGGAGTTCCTGCTGGCGTGTCCCGGCGCCGACGCGGCCGCCGTGCAGGTCGCCGCCGAGCGCTTGCGCGGCGCCCTGGCGGCCGAGCCGATCGTGCGCGCGGGGTTCCGCGGTCGCCTGACGCTCAGCTGCGGCATCGCGGAGAAGGGGCCGGGCATGCTGGGCGTCGACGGCTTGCTCAAGGCCGCCGATCGCGCGCTCTACGCCGCCAAGGCCGAGGGACGCGACCGCGTGCGCCGCGCTTCGTGAGAATGCCGGGCGGAGAGCGGCGTATGCGCTCCTTCGGATGGACTGGAACCACCTGGTCGCGGCCCTGACGGGCATCGGACTCGCCGCCGCTTGCGGCTTCCGCGTCTTCGTGCCGCCCTTCCTCGCCGGCCTCGCCTTCCGGCATGGCTGGCTCGACGCGCCGGAGGCGTTGGGCTGGATGGCTTCGACGCCCGCCTTGGTGGCCTTGGGGCTGGCGACCCTCGTCGAGGTCGTGGCGTACAAGGTCCCTTGGCTCGACAACGCGCTCGACGCGTTGGCCTCGCCGACGGCGGTCCTCGCGGGACTGCTCCTCGCCTCGGGATTCTTCGCCGAATCGGACTCGTGGTTCCTGTGGATCCTCTCGGCCATCGCCGCCATCGGCGCGGCGGGCGGCGTGCAAGCCGCCACGGTGGCCACGCGCGCGGGCAGCACGGTCGCCACCGCCGGCCTCGCCAACCCGCTGGTGGCCCTGGCCGAACTCGCCTTGGCCGTGCTGTCGACCTTGATGGCGCTGCTGCTGCCGATCCTCGCCGCCATCCTCGTGTTCGCGGCGCTGGCCGTCGTGTGCGCGTGGGCGTGGCGCCGGAGGCGCCGCCAGCCCGCGCCCGGTTGAAGTCCGCGCGCGTCGTCCTCGACCGCCGGTCCGCGCATCGCGCATCGCGTGTAGATTGGGCGCGCCATGGCCGCCACTTCGCCCATCCTCGACCTGTCCCGCCGCATCGACGGCGTGTGGAACGAGTCCATCGTGCCCGCGCTCGTCGATTACATCCGCATCCCCAACAAGTCGCCGAGCTTCGATCCGCGTTGGCGCGAACACGGCCACATGGAGCGCGCCACGACGCTCATCGCCGATTGGTGCCGCGCGCGCGCCATCGCCGGGTTGACCGTGGAGATCGTGCGGCTCGAGGGGCGCACGCCCGTGATCTGGATGGAGATCCCGGCCACGGCGCCGACCGGCGCGGACACGGTGCTCCTGTACGGGCACTTGGACAAGCAGCCCGAGTTCAGCGGCTGGGAGGATGGCCTCGGGCCGTGGATCCCCGTCATGCGCGGCGAACGCCTGTACGGCCGCGGCGGCGCCGACGACGGCTACGCCGCCTTCGCTTCGCTGGCGGCGATCGAGGCGCTGCAGGCCGCCGGAGTGCCGCATGCGCGCTGCGTCGTGCTGATCGAGGCGTGCGAGGAGTCGGGCAGCGTCGACCTGCCGGCGTACATCGAGGCTCTTTCGACGCGCATCGGCACGCCCAGCCTCGTCGTGTGCCTCGATTCGGGCTGCGGCGATTGGGATCGGATGTGGAGCACGACCAGCTTGCGCGGCCTCGTCGGCGGCAACCTGGTCGTCGAGACGATCAAGGAAGGCGTCCACTCCGGCGACGCCTCCGGCATCGTGCCCTCGAGCTTCCGCGTGCTGCGTCGCGTCCTGTCGCGGCTGGAGGACGATGCGACGGGTCGCATCGTGGATCCGTTCTTCCACGTCGACATCCCGTCCCAGCGCGTGGAGCAGGCGCGCTTGTGCGCGCAGGTGCTCGGCGACGCCGTGTGGTCGAAGTTCCCGTGGCACGAAGGCTGCAAGCCGATGGCCGAGGATCCGACCGAGTTGTTGCTGAACCGCACCTGGCGTCCGGCGCTCTCGATCACCGGCGCGCGCGGCTTCCCCGACCTGGACGCGGCCGGCAACACGCTGAGGCCGCTGTCCGCGGTCAAGATCTCCTTGCGCGTCCCGCCCACGCTCGACCCGAAGGCGGCGCTGGCGCGGCTGAAGGAGCTCTTCGAGCGGGAACCTCCCCACGGCGCGCGCGTGCGCTTCGAAGGCGAGAAGGCGAGCACCGGCTGGCACGCGCCCGAACTGGCGTCGTGGCTGGCCGAGTCGCAGGATCGCGCCTCGCGCGCGGCGTTCGGCAACGCGGCCGTGTGCATGGGCGAGGGCGGCTCGATCCCCTTCATGGGCATGCTCGGCCGCCGCTATCCGCAGGCGCAGTTCCTCATCACGGGCGTGCTCGGGCCGCACAGCAACGCCCACGGGCCCAACGAGTTCCTGGACGTCCCCACCGGCCGCAAGTTGACGGCCTGCGTGGCGCAGGTGGTGGCCGACCACGCGCGTCGCGCCTGACGGCTGTCTGGTTTGCTTGACGGGCGCGGGCCGGGAGTCGAAGTCGACCTCCGGCCCCGCGCGCGTCGCCAGCGCCTCGCGCCTAGTCCCGCACGGGGTTGGCGCCGGCGCCGGGCCCGTAGACCACGGCGTTCATGAACACGCGCAGCGGCCCGCGGAACCAGCCGCGGAAGGTGGGCAGGGACGCGAACAAGATCACCTGCCCGTCGCCCACGCGTTCGACCACGCACCAGCTCGAGTTCTCGAGGCGCTCGCGCGCCTCGGGCCACAAGAGCCCGCCGAGGCGCAGGCGCGCGCCTTCGGCCAGGCGCACCGGCGTGCGCGCGGCGTCCTTGGCGTGGATCGAGATCGAGCCTTCGAAGTACACCGGCAGCTCGTCGCGGCATCCCGCGCCGATCCAGTGCCGCTCCTCCACTTCGCCGCGCAGGATCACGCCCGAGGGCGCGTAGATGCGCAGGCGCGCCTCGCGCTCGGCCTTGGTCTCGCCGTCGCCTTCCTTGCGCGCCGGCGCCGCCTGCTCGACGGGTTCCTTGTCGCCGAAGACCACGTCGCGGTCGGGTTCGACCTTGCCCGCGGAACGACCGCGGCGCGCGGCGCGCACATGGGCGTCGAGCTCCTCGAGCACGTCGGCGCGCAGGCGCGCGGTCGACAGTTCGTTCTTCGGTTGGCAAGCCGCCGCCGCCGCGCCGCCCATGGCGATCAGCGTGCCGCCGCCCTCGACCCAGCGTCGCAGTTCGCCCGCGCGTTCCGCCATCCAACCCGACAGGTTGCCGTCGGGCACGACGAGCACGTCGTACCGCCGCAGGTCCAGCGCGCCGAAGGCTTGCGCGTCGGCGAGCGTCGTGGGCATGCCCAGCTCGAAGTCGAGGGCGTGCCACACATGGCCGAACGAGTCGTTGTCGACCGGCGTGTTGGAAAGCAGCGCCACGCGCGGGCGCGAAAGGAGCTCGAAGTGGCGTCCGCCCAGGTCCGGGCCGTCGTCGGGACTGCGCGCTCCGAGCGAAGGATGCGCGACGGCCCCCGAGCGCCGCGCCGCTTCCGCCACGCGTGCGGCCGCGTCGACGCCGTTCTCGTGGCGGCGCACCAGCAGGCTCCAACGCGCGAACGAGCGGCCCGAGTTGCGGAACGGCTCGTCGCACAAGTGCACCTGCAGCCCGAGTTCCATCGCCTGCGCGGCGAAGCGCACCGCGCTGTCGTCCTGTCCGTCGACGATCCACCCGTAGGCCGCTTCGGACGAGGAGCCCGGCGCGACGCCCGCCTCGGGAGCGGGCAGCGCGGCGACGAACGCGCCGTCCACGTCGAGGTGCTCGCACCACGAGCCGTCGAGGTCCCAGCCGAGCGTCGGCGTCCACGATGTCACGTCGTAGGACTTGGGCACGCCCTTGGTCTCCAGCTCCTTGCGTTCGCGCGCCAGCGAGCCCTGGTCGTACTGCGGATCGAACTCGAGCAGCGCATGGACGTAGGCCGACAGCGGCTGGCGCGGCGACACGACCAGCGAGCCGGCGGGGAACTCGCGCGGCGCGGGCTGCGCGCGCGGCGCCACGGCCCGTTCGGCCTTGAACGCCGTGGCGGCCCGCCGCACTTCGATGCCCTGGCGCGCGAGCAGGTCGACGAAGCGCCGCTCGCGCTCGGGATGGCGACCGGGCACGAGCACGTACATGCGGTCGTTGCCCGGCGCGGCGGGATCGAGCGCGGCGCGCTTGGCGGCGAGGTACTCGCGCAGGGCGGCCGCGCGGTTGCGCGCCAAGGTCGAGACGTTGGAGACGGAACCGAGCGCCTGGCGATGGACGCCATCGCGGTACGCGACGACCTCCCCCGACAGGCGCCGCACGGCGTTGCCCACGAGGCGCGCCTGCTCGTACAGGATGCCGCAGGCGCCTTGGAAGGTGGACCACGCGTCCGAATAGCCCGGGTACCACGAGTCGGCCCACTCGCGCGTGTAGTAGCTCCATCCCTCGCGGTCGAAGTCGCGCGCGAGGTCGCTCGTGTAGAGCTGCCACCACTTGCGCGTGTAGGCGGGGAAGGTGGGCGTGAACGGATCCGTCGCCGGGTACACGAGGAAGGTGTCCATCGCGCCCATCTCGTGCGCGTCGACCATCAATTGCGGCATCCAGGCGCGGATCGCGGCCCAGCGCGCGCGAGTCTCCGGCTGCGTGCCGAACGACCAGTCGCGGTTCATGTCGAACAGGTAGTGGTTGCCGCGCCCGAAGGGCCAGCGACCGCGGTGCATCCCGTCGCGATCGACGTTCGCCGTGTAGCCGGCGTTCTGCACCAGCATCGAGAGGATGCGCTCGCGCCCGTCGGGGTTCATGCACGGGTCGAGCACGATCACCACCTCGTCGAGCACGTCGAGCACGTCCTTCGATGTGCCGGCCGCGTAATGGTGCGCCACCGCGAGGCTGGCGTCCGTGCCCGACATCTCGTCGCCGTGGATCGAGTAGGCGAGCCAGGCGATCGCCGGCGTCTCCGCCGCGAGTCGCTCGCCTTCGGCCTCCGACAAGCCGCGCGGATCCGACAAGCGCCTGATCGCCTCGCGGATCGCGGGCAGTCGCGCGCGGTTCGCCTCCGACGCGATCACGGCCACGACCAGCTCGCGGCCTTCGTGCGTGCGGCCGATGGTCTCGACCGTCAGGCGCTTCGAGGTCGCCTCCAGCCGCCGCAGTCCGGCCACGATCTCGTGGTGGTGCGCCGTGAACGCGCCGGCGGGACGACCGAGCAGATCCTCGACCGTGGGCACGCCCGGGTCGTAGGTCGTGCCGGGGAAGAAGGGCGGGGGCGGCGCCTGCTTCCAACGCGCTCCATCGCCGAAGTCGATCGAGCGCGGCGCTTCCGGCGCGGGCTTGGGCGCCGGGCCTTGGTCCTGCCAGGCGGCGTTGGCGCCGGCGCAGGCGGCGAGCAGGAAGAGCAGGGACGCGGCGAGGTTGCTCGCGTGGCGAGCATGGAAGGGGGAGCCCATGGCGGTGGGCAGGATAGCGCGCCCCGCGGCTTCCCCGCCTTCGGCGCGGCTCGCGAAGGCGGCGGCTCGCCACGGGCGCGTGGTCGCAGGTCGCGTGCAGCCTCGCGCGGGTGTCGCGCGCGCTCGCGACGCCCAGGCGGCCGCCGGCGAGGCCGCGGTGGCGGATGGCCCCGAGGCTCCGCGCGCACCGTCAAGTGCTTTGGACAGTCCGCATCGCCGGGCGCGCCTTGCCGTGGCGACGACGCGCCTGGACGATCGAGGAGTCGATCTCGGCGATCGCCAATCCCCGGCGCGAATCAGGACTGCAGGCGACCGGGCGCAGGAGTGGCCGGCGCGAGCCATGGCGCCCGCCGCACGGCCTGAAGGGGGGATGGTGGCTGGCTGCCGTTGGCAACGTCCCACGACCTGTCGAACGGGGATGATGGCGCTGGTATCAAAGGTTCATGATGTATTGAGATAAATTCCAAGCAAGTCCGGTGGTATCGTTGGGCCCACTCATGCCTCCCCGGCCAAAGTCCGGCGGGCGCCTTGCGGGCGCGCCGTCGACGGAGTTCCCCCGATGACCGCCGCGACCCCGGGCCAGGCCCAAGCGGGTGGCGACGGACACCTGCGGCAGCTGACCCCGCTGCTCGTCTGGGCGGTGGTGTTCTGCGACATCGGGACGAGCGTCTACTACGTCCCGGGGATCCTCTACCAGCGAGTCGGCAACGTCGCGCCGCTGTTCGTGTGGATCGGGTTGCTCGGGTTCGTGCTGCTGGCCTCGAAGTACGTCGAGATCTGCTGGCGCAAGCCGGACGGGGGCGGGGTCGTGAACATCGCCGGCGAGGCGTTCCGCCCCATGGCCGGCGCCTTGGGCGGGGTGCTGATCCTGATCGGCTACTTCATGACCTCGGCCATCTCGTCGGTGTCGGGGATGCACTACCTCGGCACCATCGCGCCGGTGGTCGAGCACCACATCGTGCCGTTCGCGGTCCTGGCGTTGTTCCTGCTGGCGGCGGTCAACTTCGTGGGGATCCGCGAGAGCGCCGCGTTGTCGTTGCTCATGGCGGGCGCGGCCTTCGTGGTGAACCTCGTGGTGGTCGTGGTGGCGCTCGTCATGGCGCCCGAAGGCGACTTCCACTGGCCGCGCCTGCGGGAGAACCTGGCGCTGGCGAAGGACCTCGAGCTGTCGACCTTCCTCGTCGGCTTCTCCGGCGCGTGGCTGGCGTTCTCGGGCCTGGAGAGCATCAGCCAACTGTCGCCGGCGATGAAGTTGCCGATCAAGCTGTCGGCGCGGAAGGGCATGCGCCTCGTCGTCGCGACGATGATCGCCACCTCGCCGGTGCTGACCTTGCTCGCCATCAGCCTGGTGCCGGACGCGGTCAAGGACCAGAACTCCGAACGCTTCATCTCCGAGCTGGGCGGCCAGTTCGGCGGCGGGTGGTTGAAGCTGTCGGTGGTGCTGACGGCCTCGAGCCTGCTGCTGTTCGCGGCGAACACGGCCATCATCGGCTCGTACCACGTGTTCCTCGCGCTGTCGGAGCAAGGGTTCATGCCCACCGCCGTCGGCGCGCGCAACCGCTGGTTCGGCACGCCGACCTTGGGCATCGCGCTGTCGACGCTCATCCCCGTGGCGGTCGTGCTGCTGGCCGAGGGCAACATGCTGCTGCTCGGCGGCTTGTACGCCTTCGGCCTGCTGGGCGCGTTCCTCCTCAGCTCCGCCGGCCTCGACGTGCTGCGCTGGCGCGACGGGCGGCGCGGCTGGAGCTTCTGGCTGGGCGTGTTCACGACCCTGCTCGTGCTCGTCGCGTGGATCGTGACCCTCAAGGTCGAGGGCATCGCCACCTTCGTCGGATTCGCGCTGGTCGTGGCCGGCCTGCTCGCCGCCCTCGGCACGCGCCGCAAGTGGTTCTCGGACTGGTTCTACGCGCTGCCCTTCGTGCGACGCCTCGTCCCCGAGCGCATCCACGACGTCGAGGAGGTGATGGAGGCCGACGAGAAGTCGGACATCCTCAGCCTCGCGCAGGCAGAGATGCTCGTGTCGCTGTATCCGAGCGCGACGATGGTCGCCGTGCGCGGCGCCAACGCCGAGCTGATCGGCGAGGCGATCAATCGCGAGAAGGGCTTCGGCGGCAAGGCGCTCTACGTGCTGTACGTGGAGGAGCGCACGGGCCTCTTCGTCGGCAACACCGAGTTCAAGCCCAAGTCGGAGGGCGTGCAGGCGCTGAAGGCCGCCTCGTCCGCGGCGGCCGCCGCCGACAAGGACTTCATGGTCGTGCCGGTGTGGACCGTGTCGTACAACGCGGTCGAGGGCATCGCGCGCGCGGCGGAGACGCTCGGCGTGAACGCCATCATGATCGGCGTGTCGACGCGCACATCGATCTGGCACCTGCTGCGCGGGCACGTGCTCGCCGGACTGACCAAGCGCTTGCCGTCCGGCATCCGCCTGCTGATCTACGGCTGAGGAGGGGGGCCGCATGGACGCGATGCTCGGCGAGAACATGTTGATCTGGGGCCTGTTCGCGGCCGTCGTGACGGGCGTGATGGCGCTCGACCTCGGCGTGTTCAACAAGAAGGCCCACGAGCCCTCGGTCAAGGAGGCGCTGGCGTGGACGGGCGTGTGGGTCGTGCTGGCGCTGCTCTTCAACGCCTTCGTGTGGTGGCACGTCGATCCGCGCTTCCTCGCCGAGCATCCCGGCAAGTCCGACCACCTGCCGAGCTTCGAGTTCCTGACGTGCTGGCTGACCGAGTACGCGCTCTCGGTCGACAACATCTTCGTCTTCCTCGTCGTGTTCTCCTACTTCGGCATCCCGGCGCAATCGCGCCACCGGGTGCTGTTCTGGGGCATCCTCGGCGCGGCCTTGATGCGCGGTCTCTTCCTGTGGATCGGCGTCGAGGCGCTCGAACGATTCCACTGGCTGATCTGGGTGCTGGGCGGCCTGCTCGTGCTGACCGGGTTCAAGCTGATGTTCCAGAAGGAGGACGGCGACGTCGACCCCGGTCGCAACCCGGTCCTCAAGCTCGTGCGGCGCTTCGTGCCCGTGACGACGCGCTTCGACGGCGAACGCTTCTTCACGACCGAGAACGGCCGGAAGGCGGCCACGCCGCTCTTCCTGTGCCTGATGGTCATCGAGACCACGGACATCCTGTTCGCGCTCGACTCGGTGCCCGCGGCGCTCGGCATCTCGCAGAACCTGTTCGTGGTCTACACGAGCAACATCTTCGCCATCCTCGGGCTGCGCTCGCTCTTCTTCGCCGTCGGCGGCCTGCTACGGTACCTGCACTACCTCAAGTACGGACTTTCGCTGATTCTCGTCTTCGTGGGAATCAAGATGCTGTTGCCGGAGGAGCACAAGATCCCGATCGGCGCGGCGCTGGGAGTCGTGGCGGGGATCCTGGCGCTCGCCACCATCGCTTCGATCGTCCGGGCGAAGGTGGTCGCGGAGGACGAGCAGGGGGCGTGAGCCAATCGCGCCCCCCGGAAGGCGGGTGCGATGACCATCCTGTTCGGCACGGATTTCTCGGCGGCGGCCACGGCCGCCATGCGCGGCGCGGGCGCGTACGCGCGCAAGTTGGGCGAAGACGTGGTGTGCGCCCACTCGGTCGACATCCCCGACATCGCCTGGGCCGCGGCGGCCGAAGCGCCCATCGCGGTCGGCCAGTGGTACGAGGCGCAGCGCGAGCACGCGCAGGTGCGCGCGGCCCTCATGGCGCAGGAGCTGTCGCACGCCGGCGTGCGCGCGCGCGCCGAGATCATGTCGGGGCACCCCGACGAGCAACTGGTCGAGCGCGCGCGCGAACTCAAGGCTTCGTGCATCGCCGTGGGCGCGACCGGACACCGCGGCTTGGCTGCATGGCGACTCGGCAGCACCGCGGATCGCGTCTCGCAGAAGGCGGACCTGCCCGTGCTCGTGCTGCGCGATCCCGCGCCGCTCGAGGCGTGGGCCGAAGGCGAGCCCCTCAAGGTCATGGTGGCGCTGGAGGCCGACGCGGCCTCCGACGCGGCGCTGCGCCACGCGATCGATCTGCGTCGCGCGGCCGAGATCGAGCTGGTCGTGGCGCATGTCTGGTGGCCGCCGGAGCACGGCGAAGGCGCGGGTCTGGGCGCCACCGGAGACCTCAAGACGCGCGCGCTGCTGGAGAAGGACATCGAGCAGGGCCTGCGTCGGCGCCTGGCGGAGCGTGGCATCGCCGAGGAAGAAGCCAAGCTGCGCCTGGTTCCCGGCTTCGGCAAGCCCGCCGAGCACCTCGCGCAGCTCGCCACCGAGGAGAAGGCCGGACTCGTGCTGTTCGGCACGCACCACCGGCGCGGCCTCGCACGGTTGTGGCACGGCTCGGTGTCGCGCGACGCGCTGGTCGGATGCCCGACGAACGCCATGGTCGTACCGGGCTGAACACGCCAAGGCACGCGGAGTCCGGCGGCATCGCCGGCGGGCTCCGTTCCCAGATCGCGCCGTCCGCCTCCGGGTGCCTCCGGGACGGGCGGCGCGACTTCATTCGACGCGCGGGCCTTCCTTCGACTCGATCCAGGCGGCGCAGACGAGGTCGCCCGTCACGTTCACGACGGTGCGGCCCATGTCGAGGATGCGGTCGACGCCCAGCACGATGGCGATGCCGTCGGGCGGGAGTCCGACTTGCGCCAGCACGGCGACGAGCAAGGGCAGCGAACCGCCCGGCACTCCCGCGGCGCCCACGGCGGTGACGACGCACATCAGGACGAGGATCGCCTGTTGGCCCATCGTCAGTTCCACCCCGAACACCTGCGCGATGAACAGCACGAGCGCGCCCTCGAACAGCGCAGTGCCGTTCATGTTGAGCGTGGCGCCCAGCGGCAGCACGAAGCCCGCCACCGACGGCCGGACGCCGAGGCGTTCCTTGGCGATCCGCAGCGAGGTCGGCAAGGTGGCGTTGCTGCTCGAAGTCGAGAAGGCCGTGACCATGACGGGGATGGCGCCACGCAGGAACTCCACCGGCGAGCGGCGCGCCATCAGGGCGAGCAGCAGCGGATAGAACACGAACAACTGCAGCAGGTACGCGCCCAGGATGATGCCGACGTAGGCCGCGAGCTTGGCCAACAGGTCCGCTCCGAACTTGGCCACGACCGCGTAGATCAGGCAAGCCACCGCGAAGGGCGCGAGCTTCATGGCGAAGCCGACGATGGCGACCATGACCTCGGAGACCGTCTCCAGCCAGCCCACCATGTGGTCGCGGCGTTCCGTGCGGACCCGCATCAGGAACGCGCCGAAGAGCAGCGCGAACACCACCAAGGGCAGCATCTCCATGCGGCTGACCGCGCCCAGCACGTTGCGCGGCAGGAACATGTCGAGCCACTTGTTGGCCGTCTCGAGCGTGGTCTTCGTCGCGTTCGCGTCGGCGGCGGCCTGCAGCTTGGCCGCGTCGCCGCCGAACGAGGACAACAGCTCCGCGCGCACGGCGGGATCGAAGCCCGCCCCGGGCTGCAGGCTGTTCATCAGGAACAAGCCCAGCACCGCGCTGAAGGCCGTCGTCAGCAGGAAGAAGGCCGCGGTGCGCGCGCCGATGCGGCCGACCTTGCCGAAGTCGCCCAGCGAGGCGACGCCGGTGGCGAGCGAGGCGAACACCAAGGGCACCACGACGAGGAACAGCAGGCGCAGGAAGACCTGCCCGATCGGGTGGGCCACGCCGTCGGCGAGGAAGCGTACGACCGCCCTGGCGTCCTCGTCGCGTGCGCCCAGCCAGTTGCCCAAGAGCCCCAGCAGCGCGCCGACGAGGAGGCCCGCGAGCACCTTCTTGTGGAGGTCGTCCTGCTTGCCTGTCGCTTCCATGATGGTGGAAGGTACCGCCAGCGATGGGCGATGGCACGCGTCCAGCGAGCTTGACGAGCCGCGCGAAGGGCCGCGCGAAGGGCCGCGCGGGCCCGGGCCGCTTGGCGCGCGCGCGTGGCGCGAGCCGGCGTTCCTCGGCTAGAGTCGACGCCCGGACATGGAACTGAAGCTGCTCGTCCTCGGCGTGCTGATCTTGCTCGTGCTGGGGCATCGCCTGTTCGGTGCGCGCGTCGCGCGTCGGCTCGGGCTCGACGATCGGCATCCCACGCCGGCGCACTCCCGGCGCGATGGCGTCGACTTCGTCCCCACGCCGCCGTTCTACCTGTTCGCGCAGCACTTCTCGGCCATCGCCGCCGCCGGTCCGATCGCCGGGCCGATCCTGGCTGCGCAGCAGTACGGTTGGCTGCCATGCCTGCTCTGGATCGGCGTCGGCGTGGTCTTCATCGGCGCGGTGCACGACATGACGACCCTCGTTGCGTCGCTGCGCCATGGTGGCGATTCGATCGCGGCCATGGCGCGCAGGCGACTCGGCACCGGCGCCGGCCGCGCCATGACGCTCTTCATCCTGCTGGCCCTGGTCTACGTCATCGTGGCCTTCGCCGACATCACCGCGGGGTCCTTCGCCTCGGGACCGGAGGAACTCGCCGGCGACGCCACGCGCTTCAACCCCGGCGGCGCCGTGGCCGCGGCGGCGGCGGGCTACCTGCTGCTGGCGTTGCTGCTCGGGCTGGTCGAACGCCTGTTCAAGCCGCCGCTCTGGTCGACGACGCTCGTGTTCGTGCCGCTTCTCTTCGCGCTGACCTTTGGAGCGACGAAGGTCTCGCACCTCCTCGTGCTGGACGCGCGCACCTGGGCCTTCCTGATCTTCGCCTACTGCGCCGTGGCGTCCTTGCTGCCCGTGCAGGTGCTGTTGCAGCCGCGCGGCTACTTGGGCGGGATCGTGTTGTACGCGGCACTCGGCATGGCGGTGCTGGGTCTCGCCTTCGGCGACTTCGCCATCCATCTGCCGGCGTTCAAGGGCTTCGACGCCGGCGGCGCGGCGACCATGTTCCCGTTCCTGTTCGTCACCATCGCCTGCGGCGCGTGCTCGGGCTTCCATGGCCTCGTGTGCTCGGGCACGACCAGCAAGCAGCTCGACAAGGAGACGCACGCGCACCCCGTGGGATACGGGGCCATGCTCGCGGAGGGCTTCGTGGCGGTGGTGGCGTTGTCGGCCCTGCTCGTGCTCGAGCCCGCGCAGACGATCGGCGCCGACGGCAAGCCGCTGCCGGCGGGCGCGCTCTACGGACGCGGCATGGGCGAGTTCCTGGCGACGCTGATCGGCCGCGAGCATCTCGAGTTCGCCGTCACCTTCGGCGCCATGGCGTTCTCGACCTTCGTGTTCGACACGCTCGATGTCGCCACGCGCCTCGGGCGCTACCTCGTCCAGGAACTGTTCGGCTGGAAGGGCGCGCTCGGTGCGTTGGCGGGCGTCGCCCTGGTCGTCGCGGTTCCCGCGACGCTGCATTGGTTCGAGGACGACGGCGCGTTCCTGCGCTTCTGGACCCTGTTCGGCGCGTCGAACCAGTTGCTGGCCGCGCTGACCTTCATCTGCCTCGCGGTGTGGCTCAAGCAGGAGGGCCAGCCCGCGTGGTTCGTGCTGCTGCCGCTGGCCTTCATCCTCGCGATCACGACCTGGGCGCTGTGCGCGCTGCTGATGTCGAACCTGCGCGCGGCCGAGGGCTTCGACGCGCGCGCCGCCAACGCGCTGGTGGCGGGGCTGCTGCTCGCGCTGGCGGCGACGATGGTCGTCGCGGGGTGGAAAGCCTGGCGCGCCGCCCCGCGGCGAACCCAGGCCTGATCGATCGGCGCGCGCTTCAGGCCAGCACTTCCCGCAACCACCCCTCGACGGCCTTCTTGGCGCCGGCCGACATGAAGGCCACGAACCCGCCGAGTTCGGCGTTCACGACGACTTCGGTGTCCGTGCACGCGAGCGTGCCGGAGGAGTTGGCGCTGGCGATGCGCGCGCCCTCGTCGGTCCATTCGAGGCTGGTGATGGGGGCGCGGCCCGAGGCGATCATGGGCTCGGCCTTCGTGCGGATGCGGCGCAGCGCCTCGGCGCGACCGAGGGCGTGGGGCACGCGGACTTCGATGCTGGTCATGGCGCGAGCATGGATCGCGGGCGAGGCGCTGTCCATGGGGCCATTGTACAGGTGGCGCGAACCGGGAAAGCGGCTAGGATCGAGCCATGCTCGCCCTGACCAGGACCGTGTTGCGCGCGGCGCCGCGCCTCGGGAGTGCGTTCCTCGCCGCGCTCGCCATCGGATGGCTGTGCGGCGGCAGCTGCTACATCTCGTACTGCGACGAGGACTGCGATCCTTGCCTGCAATCGTGCAAGTGCAAGACGCAGTGCAACCTCGTCGCGCCCGACGCGCCGGATGGCTTGCGCGTGCATGCGGCGCGCGCGTTGGCGGACGAGCAGCATGGACGCTGGGCCTGGCACGGCGTCTTCGGGCTGCGGGCGCCGCGCGGCGCGGCCTTGACGGACCATGCGCGCGCGGTCCTGCTCGCCAACGCCGGACTGCCGGGCATGCCCGAGCAACCCGCCGAGTGGACCTTGATCGCGGAGGATGCCCACCCGCGCGGCGCCGTGCTGCACTTCGAGGCCGGTGGACGCGTGGCGACCTGCCTCTACGGGGCCGACGCCGCCCTGGAGGTCCTCGAGTTGGCCGCGGCACCCTGAAGGCGGGCCGTCCCGCGGCCGCCGAGGACGCTGCTTGGCACAATCAAGCGAGCGCGTCACTTCCCCTTCCCACGCCGGTTGAAGGAAGATCGACTCGCCAGTCCCCCCAAGGAACCCCAGCATGCGCACCTTCGTCCTCTCCGCCTTCGTCGCCCTGCTCGCGGGTGGCGTCAAGCTCGAAACCACCTACTCCACCGACAAGGCCGTGGAGGTCGCGATCGTCTTCAAGCAGAGCGCGGAGACGAGCATGTCGATGGAGCGCGACGGCGAGCCCGTCGAAGGCATGGGTGGCGGGAGCGCCAGCTCCGCGACGGAGGTGTCGGAGACTTACGTCGACCGCTACCTCGAGGTCGCGGAGGGCAAGCCGACCAAGGTGCGCCGCCACTGGACCGATGTCTCCGGCAGCGTGTCGATGAGCGCCGGCGACAACAGCTCGGAGCGCGAGCTGGAGAGCCCGTTCGAGGGCCTCGTGGTCGAGATCGACCAGGAAGGCGAGGCCAAGGTGGTCGAAGGCGCCGAGCCCGAGGGCGAAGAAGCCCTCAAGGGCCACAAGCTCGTGCTGTGCCTCGACGCGCTGCTGCCCGGCAAGGAGGTCGCCCTCGACGACACGTGGGAACTCGAGAAGGACGTCATCGTCGAGGCGCTGCACCAGGACATCCTCGCCAAGTTGACGCCGCCGCCGGCGCGGCCCGAAGGTGGCGAAGGCCGCGGCCAGCGTGGCGGTGGTGGCGGACGCGGCGGCATGCGGGGAGGCGGCGGTCGTCGCGGCTCGCGCCTGAACGAGCTCGACTGGACCGGCGAGGCCAAGGTGTTGTCCATCGACGAGGAGGTCGACGGAGTGGCTTGCACGGTGGTGGAGCTGAAGCTCGAGGCCTCGGGCTCGCGCGAGTTGCCGGCCATGGGCCGCCCGCGCGACGGAGCCTTGTCCGCGCCGTTCGAGAACACGCAGACCTACTCCTTCGAGCTCGAAGGCAAGCTCCACTGGGACAACGCGGCCAAGCGCCCGCTGAAGCTCGAGCTGAAGGGCAAGGGCAGCACCGAGAGCGTGCGGGAGATGACGCGCGAGGAGAGCACGATGCGCATCGAATCGACCGAGGAAGCCGAGATCGAGTACTCGGTCGTCGTCTCCGAGGCCAAGGTGGAGGCGAAGGAGGACGCCAAGCAGGAGTGACGCCCGTGGCGGCGTGCCGGCGCTAGCATGGCGCCATGCTCGCTCCGATCCTCGTCTCCCTCGCAGGACTCGTCCCCGCCATGGCGGAGGGCGGGTCCTCGTTCGTTCCGGGCGCGCGGGATGCGGTGCAGGAATCCGCGCCAACGCCGCAGGTCTTCGAGCTTCGGGCGCCGCCCAAGGAGGGTCGCGCGACGAAGGTCGTGCGCGAACTGCACGCCTCGCTCTCGCCGGCCGGCACGGTCAAGGTGGTCGATGGCGTCGAGGCCAAGATCGACAAGGACAGCGCGCGTCCGCGGCTGGTCGGGGAACGCGAAGCGTGGGAGGAGCGGACGGTCGCGGTGGCGACGGTGGATGGCGCCGCGCGCAGCGTGCACGCCACGCGGCGCTTCTTGGAGCTCGAACGCACCATCGCGCGCGACGCCGGCGCCCAGATGCGCCAACGCTCCGTCGTTTCGCCGCTCGCCGGCGCCGTGGCGCGCGTCCGGCGCCGCGACGACGGGACATGGGAGCGGGCCTTCGAAGGGGAGGTGGAGCACGATCCGAGCTGCCTCGCGAGCGTCGACGCCGAACCGCCCTTGGGCGACTTGCTGCCCGCCGCTTCCGTCGCGCTCGGGGAGCGCTGGGAGCTCGCGCCCGAGGCGATCGCGCGCGCCTTGCGCCTCGACGTGCAGGAACTGCTGCTGCCGCTGCCGAAGGGCGGCGAGCCCGTGCCGCCGCCGCGAGCGGAGATCCCGTGGCGCGCCGCCAAGTGGAGCGGCACGGCCAGCGTGTCGTCCGCGGACGCCACGGTGGTGCGCCTCGCGCTGCGCCGCGTGGGCGAAGGCGCGGGGCAGGCCGTGGGCCGGCCGGCGACCACCTCGAGCGCGGAGCCCGGCTCGTTGCTCTCGTTCGGCTCGATGGATCCGATCGAGGAGACGCTCGCGGCCACGCTGGCGGGGGAGCTCGTCTACGACAGGCGGCTCGGCTGCTGCACCAGCCTGCAGCTCAAGGGCGAGCTGCGCTGTTCGACCTCCTTCGCGCTGGGCGCGAAGGATCGCTTGGTGCGGCGCGAACAGGGCTCGTTCATCGCCAGCACGAAGTGCGAGCCCGGCCCCTGAACGCCGTGGTCGAGGTTGGGAGTCTGAACCATCTGTCCACCCGAAGGGCGGCACTGCGGGCAAGCTGACGGCCACGAGCCGTGGGCCGGTGCTTGCCATTCTCCAGATGCGCCAATGCGTCCTCGAACTCGAAGAGGGGAGGAATTGCCATGCACTGTCGCAGCATCTGCTCGCGCCGATGAAGGTGGCGGACGGGTCCTCGCCGCTCGGCATTGGATGGGCATCGACGATCGCGTGCTGCGGCCATGTCGTGCGCGATAGCGCCCGCTCGGACGAAGGAAAGCGCCCCTCGCCTCCAGCCGGGAATCGCGCGGTCGGGACGGCGAGTTGGAATCAGATCGATTCCAGCGCGAGGCGCGCTTGATGCGCGAAGGCAATCCACGATCGACGGCGGAGCGATTGCCCGCGCGTCACTTGGCGCGCGGCTGCTCGGGAGCGGTTGGTTGCACTTCGATGGTGCAGGACCAGTTCGAGACTCGCGCGAGCGGTTGCTTCCTGGTCGCCGAATCGAGCCTGCGCAGCTCGCCGCTGGTCGGCGGTCCGGCGAGGGTGCCGGTCATTTGGAACTTGCGCGGCTGCTGCAAGCGGCGATCCCAGGTCAAGCTGCCCTCCAATCGCGCCTCGAAGTCCGGATTAGGCGCGGCGTCCTTGCCGCCGGACTTCGCGCTCGAGCGACCGACGGCCTTCAGCGCGATCACCGCGCAGGGAGCGCCATCGACTTCCACCTCGGCTTGCTGGAGCTTGGCGCTGCAGGTCCATTCGTAGTCATGCGCGAAGCCCTCGCCCAGGCGAGGCAGGTCCTTCTCGCCAGCCTGCTTGCTCTCGGCCCAAGGGTGGAGGGCGACCTTGGGCACGTGCGACAACTGCAGCGCGGCGTGCAAGTCCTCCGCGTCGAAGGTCCACTCCGCTCCCGGCGCGACCGGCGTGTCGGACAGCAGGCGCTCGAGCCCGGTCGCCATGGGATGGCCCTGCAGGAACTTGGTGTCGCGCGGCGGCTTGCGGTCCTCGTAGCGTCCTTCGACGCGCCCCCGCTTGGACTCGTGGACCACGGTGACGCCGTCCAGCGAGCCGGGGTACTCGACGATCTGTTCGCTCGCGCCGATCTTGCACCGGGACGTGCCGCGTGCGCTCGCGTAGCGCCGTCGAACGCCGACGAGTGCGTCCTTCTCCACGGCGATCCAGGTGTCCACATGCTCTTGGCGCCAAGTGTGCTTGCCCTCGCCGACGATCGAGATGACGGAACCGTCCGAGGCGCGCTGATTGATCGCCACCGAGTCCTCGATGACGATGGTCACGTTGCATGCGCGACCGCTGGTCCAAGCGCTGCGCAGGGCGATCAATTCGGGTTGCGAAGCCTGGCTAGCAGCCAGCGCGAGGAGGCAGGTCGCGACGAGGGCCATGTGCCGAATCCTCCACGGAGGAGAATCGGGCGTCAAGCGGGACTCCCTGCGCGTAGGCTTGCGCCTTGCGCGGCACGATCAACGCGGCCAAGGAGGCGCGAGCAGACGTCGCTTGCCGTCGTGGGAGAGCGACAGGCCGCCATCGGCGTCGCGCGCGGCGTGGTCGCGGTCCCACAGGCGGCAGGTGACCTGCTTGTGGCGCTGGTCGAGTCCCTCGCAGTAGTTCGTGTAGCTGCAACGACGCACTTCGTGCTCGCGCGACAGCTCGAGCTTGCGCCACCAATCAGGATCGGCGAGCGATTGGCGCGCGGCGCCCACGAGGTCGCACGAACCATCGGCGAGGGCTTGTTCGGCGAGCGCCAGGTTGTCGATGCCGCCCGCGCCGACCACGGGTGTCGGCAGGCCGTCGGCGCGCAGCGCGGCGCGGATGGCGCGGGACAGGTGCAGGTTCGCGCCGCGCGGATCGCCGTGCGACTTGATCGTCGGCATGCAAGCGTGGCCGCTCGGGCCGGTGTACGGATAGGCGGCCTCGCCCACCTTGGGTTGGCGCGCGTCCTCGAACTTGCCGCCGCGGCTGACCGAGAGGAAGTCGAGCCCCGCGCGCGAGAGGCGCAGCGCATGCTCCGTCGCGTCGTCGATGGTCGAGCCGCCCGCGATGCACTCTTCGCCGAGGATGCGCGCGCCGACCACCCAGTCCTCGCCGACGGCGGCTCGAACGGCGCGCAGGACCTCGAGCGGCAGGCGCGCGCGCGCTTCGTTCGATCCTCCGTAGCCGTCCGCGCGATCGTTGGTGCGCGAGAGGAAGCTCGCCAAGGTGTAGGCGTGCGCGCAATGCAGCTCGACGCCATCGAAGCCGGCTTCGCGCGCGCGCCGGGCGGCGGCGGCGAAGAGCGGCGGCAATGCGCGCGGCAAGTCGGCGATGTGCGGCAGGTGCGTGTCGACCACGCGCTCGCGCCAGCCCATCTCGAGCTCCTCGGCCTCGCGCGCGTCCAACGCCGCGAGGAGGCTGGCATGCGGCAGGAGCAGCACGCGCTCGCGCAGCGCCGGCTCGTCCATGGCGAGCCACGCTTCGTCGCCGTCGGCGGCGTGGAGCCGTTCACGGTGGCGCTGCGCCGGCCGCCAGAACCGTCGCGTCCACATGGCCTTCTCGGGCCGGCGGCGGATGCCGAGGAAGTCGATCAACTGGATGTAGAGGCGCGTGCGTCCTTCGGATCGGCGACGCACCTCCTCGACCACCTTGGCGAGCCCCGGCACGAAGCGATCGTCGCCGATCCTCAGCAGCGGGCCGCTCTTGACGTCGCGCACGCCGGTGGCTTCGACCACGATGGCGCCCGGGCGTCCGTCGGCGAAGCGCCCGTACCAGGCGCGCACCTCGTCGGTCGCCTCGCCAGCCTCGTTCGAGCGCCAAGGCACCATGGCCGGCACCCAGGCGCGCGTGGCGAGCCTCAAGGCGCGGTGCTCGAGCGGTCGGAACAGCAGCATGGCGCGCGCATTGTGCGCACCTCGCGCCCGCGCCGCCATCGGGCGTCGGATCGAGGACGAAAGCGCCGTCGTCGCTCGACAAATCCCGCGCGCGGCGGGCAAGATGCCCGCATGCAACCCGTGGCACTCGTCACCGGCGCCGGCCGCGGCATCGGAGCCGCCATCGCGCTGCGCCTCGCGCGCGCCGGCGCCGCCGTGGTCTGTGCGGCCCGCAGCCTGGAGTCGGTGCACGACACCGCCGACTCCATCAAGGCCGAGGGTGGCGTCGCCTGGGCGGTGCACTTGGACGTGACCGATCCGGCCACCTACGACGACGCGGTGGCGGAGCTGGAGCCGGAGCTCGAGCGGCGCGGCGGCGTGTGGTGGCTGGTCAACAACGCCGGGATCGCGGAGACGGCGCCGTTCCTGCGGCACGGGCGCGAGACGGGCGTCGACATCTACGAGAAGCACCTGCGCACGAACTTCCACGGGCCGCGGCGGCTGATCGAGCGCTTCGCGCCGGCGATGCTCGAGCGCGGTCACGGCCGCATCGTCAACGTCGCCAGCAGCGCGGGACTGCGCGGGTACCCCTACGCCGCGGCCTACGTCGCCAGCAAGCACGCGCTGGTCGGCTACACGCGCTGCGCGGCGGCGGAGCTCGAAGGCAAGGGCGTGACGATGAACCTCGTCTGCCCGCACTATGTCGACTCGCCCATGACCGACGGGACCGTCGGGCGCATTGTCAAGAAAACCGGACGGACGCCGGAGGAGGTGCGCGCCTTCCTCGCCAAGGAAAACCCGGGCGGCAGCCTCGTGTCGTGCGAGGAGATCGCCGACGTGGTGGCGCGCCTCGCGGGGGGCGATCGCAACGGGATGCTGGTCGAGCTGGTCGGCGGCCGCGGCTTGATCGCCGACGATCAGGCCGAACAATGGCGTCCGGCATGAGGTCACCGGCATGAAGCTCGTCGTCGTCGAACCCCCGGGTTGGAAGGCTCCCAAGGGCTACGCCAACGGCGTGCTGGTCGAGAACGCCGGCCGCATCCTGCACGTGGCCGGGCAGATCGCCTGGGACGCCGAGCAGCGCCTCGTCGGACGCGGCGACTTCGCCGCGCAGTTCGAGCAGGCGCTGGCCAACGTGTGCGCCGTGGTGCGGGCCGCCGGAGGCGAGCCCGCGCACCTCGCCAAGATGACGATCTACGTCGTCGACAAGCGCGCCTACCTGGCCGCCACCAAGGCCTGCGGCGAGGCGTGGAAGCGCCATGTCGGCCGCCACTGGCCGGCGATGGCGCTCGTGCAGGTCGCGGACCTGCTGGAGGACGGCGCGCTCGTGGAGATCGAAGCGGTCGCGGCCCTGCCCTGACGACGGGAGTCTTGGCCCTGACGACGGCAGTCTTGGCCCTGCCGACGCGAGTCCTCGCTCCGCCGAGGCGAGTCCTCTTCCCGGCGACTCGAAGCGTCCGGAAGAGCCGCGGTCGCGACGCGCCTTGCCTGCGCGCAGCGACCGCGGTTGGGCTCCGGCCGTGCCTGGCCGGAGCTGCTCCATGGAGACACGTGCTCGACCCTAGAAGTTCCACTCCAGGCCGAACACCGCGTTGAATCCGGGGGCGTCGACGCCCGAACCGTGCACGCGGTAGGACTCGTCGAAGATGTTGTGCAGGCCGAGGCTCCAACGAGAGCGCGACTGCGCGCCCAGCGGGCCGCCGAGGTCGAAGCCCACGGTGGTCCAGCCGTCGGTGCCGTTCGGATCGATGCGCGGATCAAGCTTGTCTTCTGGGTTGAGTTGGTCCTGCTCGTTCGCCGCCTTGAGCGACAGTTCGCCCCAATGCACGAGGCCTTCCGGCGTCGCCGGGTCGTAGCGCAGGGCCAGCTCGCCGTGCAGTGGCGGGATGCGCCGGCCCGGCACGCCGTACGCGGCCTCGCCGGTGGCGGGGTCGACGGTCGGGTCGTACTGCTTGCCTTCCGTCCACGCGGCGCCGAGCGCCACGGCGAAGTCGCTCCAGGCGCCTTCGAGCCGGCGCTCGACGCGCAGTTCGACGCCGTACATCGTCAACGAACCGATGTTGTCGCGCAGGTAGGTGTCGTCGCCGCCGACGGTGGGCGTGCCGCCGTCGTCGATGCGCCGCGCGCCGATGGCGTCGCCGATGTGCGTGTGCCAGATGGAGGCGCTGCTGGTCCAACGGTCCCTGGTCCAGTCCGCCGTGAACTCGCCGGACAAGCTCTCCTCGGACTCCAGGTCCGCGTTGGGCAGGGTGACGCCGCCGTAGGTCGTGCTGCGCTTGGCGAGATCGTCCATGTGGGGCGCGCGGAAGCCTTGCGCGACCATGGCCGACAAGCGCAGGCCAGGCGTGACCTCGCGGCCGACTTGCAGGCTCGCCGAGAGGTCGTCGAACTCGCCGTCGACATGGGCTCCGCCGGACGGGCCGCTGGTGAACTCGTCGAATCCGAAGCCGATCCACGACCAGCGCGCGCCCATCACGACGTCCAACGCGTCGAAGGCGCGCCACTCGTCCTGCGCGTACAGCCCGGCCGTCGTGTAGGTCGAGTCGGGCGCGAACGGCGGCACGCCCGGGGTCTCGACGCCGGTGGCGACCACCTGGTTGACGCGACCGCTGTCGAGGTCCTCGGTCTCGAAGTCGAGCCCGAAGCTCAGCAAGTGCTCTTCGCCGAGCGCCTTCTTCCAGTCCGCGCCGAGGCCGAGGCCCAGGGTGTCCTCCGACTCGAAGCTGCGCGTGGCGCTCGGGATCCCGGTCGTCGTGCTCTGGCTGCGCAGTCGCCTGTCCTCGGCGTAGCGTCGCGCGTACAGGCGCACCTGCATGCGATCGGACACCCATCCGGAGGTGTCGTCGCTCCATTCGAGCACCGCGGCGCTGGCGTCCTGCTTGGTGAAGATGAATTCGGCGCTGGAGGGGAACGCCTGGCCGAAGCCGACGTTCATGCGGTCGGTGCGCGGCACGTCGTGGTCGACCTTGCGGCGCGCGACGACGACCAGCCTGCGCCGCGGGTCGAAGCTCCGCATCCAAGAGCCGAACTGCGCATCCGATCCGTAGCCCGTGTTGTCGATCTCGCCGTCGCCCGAGCGCAGCTCGTTCCAGTCCTCGAAGGTGGCGTTGGCGAACCAGCCGGACGCCTCCGTCGCCCCCGACGCGCGCAGCGATCCGCGCCAACCCATGTTCGCGGTCTGGAACGACTGGTCGAGTCCGGCTTGCAGGCCGAGCTGGTCGCCGGAGGTGTTCGCGCCGCCGGGCGCGCGACGCCTGGTCGTGATCAGGATGGCGCCGCCGATCGCGTCCGAACCGTGCAGCACGGAGGCGGGTCCGCGCACGATCTCCACGCGCTCGACGATGGCGGGGTCGATCGTGTTGAGCGACTGGTTGGGGCCTTGGCGCGTCGTGCCGTCGTTGAGGCGCACGCCGTCGACGACGATCAACACGCGCTCGCCCAAGGTGCCGCGCAGGATCGGCGCGCCTCCGCCGGTGTTGGTCTCCTGCAGGAAGACGCCGACGCCCGCCGCGCGGGCGATCATGCGCGGCAAGGTCCGGGCGGGCGTGCGTCGCAGATCCTCGGCGTCCAGCACCGTGACGGAGGCGCTGGAGCGGGGGACGGTCTGCTCGGAGCGGATGGCGACGATTGTGGTCTCGGCCAGCTGGGGGACGTCTTGGAGGAACATGGTGGATGCGGCGCCGGGCCGGGGAAGCCTCGTCTCGCGGCCTGCATGCCCAAGGTGCGGGGCGCAGCGCGGCCGCCAACGGATTCCGGGATTGGAGCGCCGGTCGGATCCCGAGGCGTCGCGCTGGAGCAGGCGCGCCTGGCGCTTCGTCGCGCGCGTAGTCCTCGCGGCGGTCCGCGGGCATCAGCCGCGGAGGGGAGGAGTGGTGCCCACGCTAGGGGTCGAACCTAGGACCTGATGATTAAGAGTCACCTGCTCTACCAACTGAGCTA